>JBOEHD010000257.1:0-12917 GCA_050633745.1 Acidimicrobiales bacterium | reverse complement strand
TGCTCGACGGCAAGATGGAGGATGACGCGTCGGTCAAGCAGTGCCAGGTGGTGGTCGAGTTGGCCAGAAACCTGTCTGAGCGCGACCCCGAGCTGGCCGCGGCCTACGGCTACTGAGCAGGAGATCTCACAACCATGGAAAACCCTGACTCTCAATCCTTGCGGCAATCCCTGCGACCTCGTCGCAGCGTGCTCTATATGCCGGCGGCTAACGAGCGTGCCCTGGAGAAGGCAAAGACCATCCCCGCCGACACCCTGATCTTCGACCTCGAAGACGCGGTCGCCCCCGATGCCAAAGCGCTAGCCCGAACCCAAGCTGCAGCCGCCGCCTCGTCCGGCGAGTACGGCAACCGTGAAGTGACCATTCGCTGCAACGGCCTGGACACCCCCTGGGGCGCCGATGACGTGGCTGCCGCAGCCGCCGCCCAACCGAGTGCTGTGGTGATTCCCAAGGTCGATTCCGTGGCCTACCTCGACGCCATCTCCGCCGCCCTCGATGCGGGCGGCGCGTCGTCCGAGGTGAAGATCTGGGCCATGATCGAAACCCCGACCGCTATCTTCGACGCCCGTTCGCTGGCCGCTCACCCTCGGGTCGAGGTGCTGGTGATGGGCACAAACGACCTGGCGAAAGAGCTGCGAGCCGATGCCTCCAGCGATCGCTCAGCGCTTCTCCCCCATCTGAGCACCGCACTGCTGGCGGCCAGGGAAGCGGGCAAAGTCATCCTCGACGGGGTCTACAACGACATCAAGAACGTCGACGGGTTCACCGCCGAGTGCGCCGAGGGAGCCAAGTTCGGGTTCGACGGCAAAACCCTGATCCACCCCGGTCAGGTCGAGATCGCCAACAACACCTGGGCCCCTGACGACGACGAAATCGACTACGCCAAGCGGGTCATCGAAGCGTTCACCGAAGCCGAGGCTGATGGCCGCGGCGTCGTGACCGTCGATGGTCGGATGATCGAGAACCTCCACGTCGACAACGCTCGGCGCACGCTGGCAACCGCCAAGGCCATCGCCGACCGGGCCTAGATTCGCCTAGCCCCTGCTAAGTCGTTTTCCATAGGCCAGCGGGGTCTGTTTGCCTATCTCGTTGCTGGAGACCTGGTTCTGGCGACCCATAGAGTCGGTGCAGATCTATAAGCATCAACTTGAACAGCTACCTGGGGCAGAAAACGATGGCGCGAACGACCAATCTGTCGGGACACCGAGGCCGCCTGGCTGCGGTGCTGCTCGGACTTAGTGCGCTTACTCTCGTCGCCCTCGGGGCTTTCAGCCAAGCGGGGGCGCGGACCACGGCCACCCAGACCACCGTTGTGATGCATGCCGATCCGAACTTCGGTGGCGCCTCATGGTCGTTATCTGTTGGGACGTACGACTTCCCGGCCATCAACTCCTCGCCCATCGGTAACGATGCGATCTCGTCGATGACCATCCCTGTCGGCTTCCAGGTCCGAGCCTGCTTACATGGCGGTGGTGCCGGCACCTGCCTTTCCTACACCGAGTCGATCGCTCAACTGACGACGCTCGACAACGCTATTTCCTTCCTCCAGGTGTCGGCGGTAGCCAATCCGGCCAACACGGGTCGCTGGGGTCCGGTCATCGACACGCCGCTCGTACCGGTGGCAGCCTCCGCACTGCCAAACGGCAAGGTTCTCATGTGGTCGGCCTACGCCAAAGACCGGTTCGGTGGAAACCGGGGCTACACCCAGACCGCACTGTTCGATCCGAACACCAACTCGTCATCGGTGCGTCAGGTTTCGAACACCGGCCACGACATGTTCTGCCCCGGCATCGCCAACCTGGCCGATGGTCGCATCCTGGTCAACGGCGGCAGCAATGCGGGCGAGACCAGCATCTACAACCCGGAAACCGACAGCTGGGAAAACGCCGACGACATGAGAATCCCCCGGGCCTACAACGGCACCACCCTGCTCAGCGACGGTTCTGCCTTCACGCTCGGCGGCTCGTGGGCTGGCGGCCGCGGCGGCAAGAACGGTGAGCGGTGGACCGCCGAAGACGGCTGGCAACGACTCGATGGTGTTCCGGCGGCGCCGTTCGAAGGCCAAGACCCAAGTGGGGTTCTTCGCTCAGACAATCACATGTGGCTGTTCGGTTGGAAAGACGGAACGGTCTTCCACGCCGGCCCATCCCGCAACATGAATTGGATCGATACTTCAGGGTCTGGCTCGTATACGCCCGCAGGTCGAAGGTCCACCGATCCATACGCCATCAACGGCAGCGCGGTGATGTACGCACCGGGCAAGATTCTGACCACCGGCGGAGCCCCCAGCTACGAGAACGGGAACAACCCCCGAGCCAATGCCACGGTGATCGATATCAACGATCCGACGGTTGTAGCCCGCCGGGTGGAGTCGATGGATCACCGCAGGGTCTTCCAGTCGAGCACCGTGCTGGCCAACGGCGAAGTATTGATAGCTGGCGGACAATCCCTCGTCGCACAATTCAGCGACGAACGTGCGGTCCTGACCCCGGAGCTGTGGAATCCCGATACCGAGACCTTCCGCCCACTGGAGCCAATGGCGGTTCCCCGGACCTATCACAGCGTCGGCCTACTGATGCCCGATGCCAGAGTCTTGGTCGGCGGTGGCGGACTCTGCGGCAACTGCGGCGACAACAACCACGCCGACGTGCAACTCTTCTCGCCGCCCTATCTCTACAACGACGACGGCTCCTTGGCAGCCAGGCCTGACATCGTGGCCGCTCCCAGCTCGGTCGACCTCAACGAACTGTTCCCGGTCACCACCGACCGGGCGGTGAACGAGTTTGCGTTGATTCGGTCATCGTCGGCCACCCACGCGGTGAACAACGACCAGCGGCGCATCCCGCTCGAGGCCATCTCGACCGGGAACAACGGTTACAAGCTGCAGATGCCAGCCGACGGCGGCATCGCCATCCCCGGCTCGTACATGCTGTTTGCCCTCGACGCCCAGGGTGTGCCGAGCGTGGCCGCGGTTTTGACGGTTACCACTGACACCGCTCCCGTCATCGTCGACACCACAATCGACGGCGTGGTGACCCAGGAAGACGGGACCCTACGTGAGGGCGTGCAGGTCGACCTGTTTGAACAGAGTGCAGACGGATCCCGCGGCACCTACCTCGCCTCGACCACCACCGACGCCGAAGGCCGCTACGAGTTCGAGGTGGAGCAAGGTTGCTATGCACTGACCTTCGTGGCCCCCGAAGACGAAACCTTCGACGGTCAAAGCTGGTTCACCGGTGACGTCTGCCTCGATGCTGAGGGCCAGTCGACCGAGCTGAACCCGGTGCTCGATGACCCACCGACCGGTCTCGAACCCACCATCAAGGGCACGGTGTCACTGGGCGACGGTTCACCTGCTGCCGAGGTGTCGATCGACCTTTTTGCGGAGGGAGCGGGAGGCGGTCGGGGCCAGTACCTGGCTTCGACCAGTACCGCGGCCGACGGTAGCTATGAGTTCCTGGTCCAACCGGGCTGCTACATCCTCACCATGATCGCTCCCGGCGACGCAACCTTTAACGGGAGCCAGTACTTCCAACCCGGCACCTGCCTGGACGAGGGCCAGTCGGTCCTCGATGCGACGCTTACCGCAAACGGCGAGCAGGCAAGCATCGGCGGGACCGTCACCGAGGCGAACGGTGTCGGCGTCCCAGGGGCCTTTGTCGATCTGTTCACCGCAACCGCCGACGGTAGCCGCGGCGAGTTCGTCACCGGAACCCAAACCGACAGCAGCGGACGGTACCGATTCGACTCGGTTCCCGACTGCTACATCCTCACCTTCATCGCCCCCGGCGACAACACCTACGACGGCTCACGGTGGCTACAGGCCCCGCAATGCGTTGAAGCGGGCGACAACGTCACCGACCTCAACGCCACACTCGACCCCCGCTAGCGGCTGTTACAGCCGGGAGATGCCTTCGGCCTTGGCCGCGGCGAACACCGCTTCGGCGACACGCTGGGAAACCGACTTGTCGAACACCGAGGGGATGATGAAGTCCGGCGACAGTTGATCGGGGGTGACCGAGTCGGCGATGGCGGTGGCCGCAGCCAGCTTCATACCCTCGCTGATGTCGCTGGCCCTTGCGTCGAGAGCGCCACGGAAGATGCCGGGGAACGCTAGGACGTTGTTGATCTGGTTCGGGTAATCGCTGCGCCCGGTAGCCATAACCGCCACCATTCCCTCGACCTGCTCGGGGAGAATCTCCGGGTCGGGGTTGGCCATAGCGAAGACGATCGGATCGCTGTTCATGGTGCGAACATCGTCGGCGGTGATCAAGCCGGGACCGCTCAGGCCGAGGAATACATCGGACCCCTTGAGCACCTCGCCAGGAGAACCCATTTGGCGGTCCTGGTTTGTGTTCTCGGCGAACCACTGCTTTGCCGAGTTCAGGCCATCACGGCCGTCATAGACCGCCCCTGCCCGGTCGAGCCCGACGATGTGACCGGCACCGGCTTCCAGCAGAATCTTGCCGACGGCGATTCCGGCCGCACCCATTCCAGCGACGACGAACCGGGTATCGGCGATGTCCTTCTTGACCAGCTTCAGAGCGTTGACGACGCCGGCAAGCGCAACAACCGCGGTGCCGTGCTGATCATCGTGGAACACCGGAATGTCGAGCAGTTCCTTCAGCGCTGCTTCCACCTCGAACGCGCCGGGGGCCGCAATGTCTTCCAGGTTGATGCCGCCGAAGGTCGGGGCCAGCCGGACGACGGTTTCGATGATCTCCTGAGGGGTCGACACATCGAGGCAGATTGGGAAGGCATCGACGTCGCCGAACTCTTTGAACAGCAGCGCCTTGCCTTCCATGACCGGCATGGCGGCTTTAGGTCCGATGTCGCCGAGCCCCAGCACCGCGGTGCCGTCGCTGACGATGGCCACGGTGTTTTTGCGGATCGTGTACTCGTCGGCCAGACGTTCGTCGTTGGCGATGGCGGTGCAGACCCTGGCAACACCCGGGGTGTATGCCATCGACAGATCGTCCTTGTCGCCGACCGGGAAGAGCGGCAGCACTTCGATTTTGCCACCCTCATGCATGCGGAAGGTGCGATCGTGATGCTCAAGAACCGTGACGCCCTCAACGGCTTCAGCGGTGGCCACAACGGTATCTTGATGTTCGACGCTTGAACAGTTGACGACGATGTTGCGTTCGAGCACTGGGCCCTTGGCCACAAACCCCTCGATGGCGAAGATATTGCCGCCGACACTGCCGATCGCCGACGCCAGGCTGCCGAGTACACCCGGCAGGTTGTCGAGCCGGACCCGAAGGTTGAGCGAGTACTGAGCAGCAGTAGTGGGAGAACTCATGGCCCAAAGACTATTGTCTGTAACTGGCAGGGCCGCCCCGTCGAACGAGAATTTACAACCGTTCCGACCTGGCTGCTGCCATCGACGGGTGATCAAACCACAGTTTGGCAACTACATGCGGTCGAGCAGTTCGATCTTCTTGTCCTCGAACTCACGGTCGCTGATGATGCCCTTCTGCCGAAGTAGGTCGAGTTTTTCGATCTGATCGGGGATCGACAGCCCGCCGTCGCCAACTCCCGCACCGGCCACCAGATTCCGGCCGACGCGATCGAACTTGCGGTTCTCGTTCTCCTCCATCTGCCGGTAGATCTCGTTCTGCACATTCAACGGCTTCCGAATATTGGAGAACTTCTGCGACCCCTGCTCGCTAGCGGACTCGATCTCCAGGTCGCCAGAGCCGATGATGCGTTCGAAGAACGTTTGCGCGAAGAACACCGTATTGACCCGCTCCAACGGGATCTCGGTGCCCTGTCTGCTGAAGACCCCGGAGCGATTGATGAGGCGATCGGTCGTAACAACGAAGCTGGTGGTCGTCCAAATCACGTAGCGGGCGACGAACCAGAACAGGATGACCACGATCAGGCCGAGGGCCACGATCGTCACCACCGGCTGCTGGATGACTACCCCGGCCAGGATCCCTAGCACCAGCGCCCAAAACAGCGCGGCGGCCTGACTAGCAAAAAACCACCAGTGAGGTTTGAGGTCGAGCACCACCTCTTCGTTGGAATACAGCTGATCCTCGGAAAATGCCACGAATATGATGCTACTTGCGGTCGACCCGAGAGCGCAGCCCAGCTTCGGCGTCAGATCGGGCGGCTAAAGTCGATGGGGTGACAGCAGGGGCAGATTGGAAGTCGGATCAGGCAGGTCGCCTGCTCGACGGACTGAGCGAATCACAGGTTCAAGCCGTCACCAGCCCCGGTGGCCCCGTCATCGTGTTGGCCGGCGCCGGCTCGGGGAAGACCCGTGTGCTCACCAGAAGAATCGCCTGGCGCATCCTGCGGGGCGAGACCGACCCAAACCGTGTGCTCACCCTCACCTTCACCCGCAAGGCGGCCGCCGAGCTACGGGAGCGGCAGTTTCAACTCGGCCTGCGCGATCGGGTTCCAGCAGGCACCTTCCACGGCATCGCCCTCACCCAGCTGCGGCAGCGCTGGGCCGAGCGCCGTACCATCCCGCCCACCCTACTCGACCGCAAAGTTCGCTTCCTGGCGCAGCTCAGCCCGCAGCGGAAAGGGGTCGAGATCACCGACGTGGTGGCCGAGATCGACTGGACCCGGGCTCGGCTGCTCGAACCGGAGCAGTACCACGATGCGGCGCTGCGGGCCGGTCGCACCCCTCCCCTGCCGCCGGAGCAGCTGGCCGAGCTGATGGTGCGCTATCAGCAGGAGAAGCGTCGCAAACGGCTGGTCGACTTCGACGATTTGCTCCTACTAGCGCTGCGCGATCTGCGGGCCGATCCCGACTACGCAGCGGCGGTCCGGTGGCGGCACCGGCACTTCTACGTCGACGAATTTCAAGACGTCAACCCGTTGCAGTTCGCCCTGCTCTCCGAGTGGATTGGTGATCGCAACGACGTGTTCCTGGTCGGCGATCCAAACCAGGCCATCTACGGCTGGAACGGCGCCGATCCGATGCTGCTGGAAAACATGGCCAGCGACGAGTCCTCAACGGTTGTCGAGCTGAACGACAACTACCGCTCGACCCCTCAGATTTTGGGCCTGGCTGGCGCCACCCTCGGTGCCCTGGCGGCCTCGAAGCTGCGCTCGCATCAGGGCGACGGTCCTGCCCCCACCATCACCTCATACAGCTCGGACACCGCAGAAGCCGAGGGCATCGCCGACGCCATCCAGCAGGCAAACAGCTTCGGCGACTCATGGTCGAACCAGGCGGTTTTGGTTCGGACCAACGCCCAACTGGTGTTGATCGAGCAGGCGCTAACCGATCGGCGGATCCCAAACCAGCTTCGCAGCGGGCCCGGCCCGCTCGGCTCCCAAGAGGTCAAGGCCGAACTCAAGGCCATCGGCCGCGACGGCATCGACCTGATCGGCAGGCTCGAAGAGCTCGACGAACGGCTGGCGGCCATAGCCACCGAGCAAACCAAGATCAGCGTTGACCGGTACAACAACCTGTCGGCGCTTAGCCGGGTGATCCATGAGTACATCACCATCGACCCGCAGCCAAACGGTCCGGGTTTGCTGTCCTGGGTCGACACACTGCAGCGCGGCGATGTCGACAACGAAACCGACGCCGTCGACCTGGTCACGTTCCATGGGGCTAAGGGTCTCGAGTGGCCAACCGTGCACGTCGCGGGGCTGGAAGATGGTTTCGTTCCTATCGCTTACGCCAAGACCGAAGCCCAGGTGCACGAGGAGCGGCGGCTGCTCTATGTGGCGCTGACCAGAGCCCGTTCGGAGTTAAACCTGAGCTGGGCCATGGAGCGCACCTTTGGAACCCGAACCTCTAAACGTCAGCCTGCGCCGATGCTCAGTGCGTTGTCTGCAGCGATCAACGGGCTGGGAACGGTCGGCGTCGCCCGCGTCGACTGGCGGACCCAGATCGCCCGCACTCGGCAACAGATCCCAACCGAGCCGGATGAGAACGATCGGCCAGACACCCTTGAGGCGCTGCGGGAATGGCGTCAACGCAAAGCCAAGGTCGCAGGCGTACCAGCCCACGTCATCCTCAATGACCGGCTGCTGACGGTGATGGCCGAACAGCGCCCAACCAACACCGCCCAGTTGGCGACGTTGCCGGGGATGCGACCAACCAAACTGCAGCGGTTCGGCGAAGAGCTACTAGAGGTTCTGAACGAGGCCGCGGGCGGCGCTTCGGATCCTGGCAGCTAGCGCGGCAGCGGATCCTACTCGGGCCGTTCGTCTGGCATCACAACCGTGACGACGGTCTGTGAGGCATGCTCCAAGATGTACTCGACGTTTGGTCCGAGACTCGGTCTGCCGTCGTCGAGACGCCGCAAGCGAGCACCCATGACCACCAGGTCGGCGTCGATTTCCAGCGCCTGGTTGACGATCTCGACCGCAGGTCTGTTGGCGAATCGAATTTCTGTGTCAGCGTTTGCGCTGACCTCAAGGGCGTAAGCCTGAGCCTGGGCTAGCACTCGTTCTGCGACATCGAGTTCAACCTCGGCCGTAGTGGTCGCCATGGCGTCTATGCCTCCGGCTTCATCGCTCCCTGCGTTCTCGGCACGGAATCGACCGAAGAGTCGGCGCCCGAGCTCCGAACGTTCCTCCGACGCCTGGTAGACGACGTGGGTCAGCGTGAGCTTGGTGCCGAGCTGTGCGGAAAGGTTGGCGGCCAACTCCTGCGCCGCCCGCGATGACGGGCTGGCCACGATGGGAACCAACGCCTGGGCGAAGATTCCTGGCAGTTCGCCGGGAAGATTGCGGGCCTTGCGAACGATTACCACCGGCAGGTCGCTGGCCTTCAGCAGCTCGTCGACCAGGGGCGACACGAATGTGCCGTGACCGGGATCGTCGACCGCTCCGACCGCGATCACCCCGTACCCCAGTTTCGACTGGGCGATGATTTGCGCCGCGGCCTCGGCCACGCCGACATCGTCGAGCGTCGCGACCTCTAGCTCGCGGCCATAAAGCACGTTCTGCAAGACCTCGATGTTCGGCCCGTTGCCGTTTGCGTTGACCGCCATCACGGTGGCAGCCAGATCTTCGGGCCAGGCGAAGTGAACGATTTGAGCAGCCACGATGCTGTTTGCTTCGGATATCGAGGGGAGCAGAATTCGGCTGTTGCGAATCAGCAGATTGCGAGAGAGCGCCTCTTCTCGCGCCAGTCGCTCTCGCTCGGCCACCGAGCCTTCCAGGTCTTGGCTGAAGATCCGCAGCCCGATCGATGCGAACAGCGAAGTGACCAGCGGGATCATCACGATGATGGTGAACGTCGTCTGGTTGAACACGCCGAGGGAAAGCCCGACGGTGGCGATGATGATTTCCAGCGCACCGCGGGCGTTGAGCCCTGCGCCGAGCACCATGCCTTCCTTGGTCGTCAGGCCAGCCCAGCGGGCGCCTGCCAAGGAGCCGACGAACTTGAGCACCAGGGCGACCGCTAGCAGCGCTACGGCCCAGGCCAGCGCCGAGCCTCGCAGCAGTGAAAGGTCGATGCGCAGCCCTGCGGTGGCGAAGAACAGTGGGGCGAACAGCACCGCGGTCAGGTCTTCGATGAGATGCTGTGATTCGAGCTGCTGATACCGAGACTTGGCCAGGATCACACCGGCGACGAAGCTACCGAGCACCGCTTCCACCCCGAGCATCTGGGTGATCACACCAAAGATCAACATGGTTGCGACGGTGACGGTTAGCGCGCCCTGCACGTTGCGTCCGTCGCGGCGGGCATAGCGAAGGGCTCGGTCGACGCCCTTTTGACCCCAGGCCAAAGCACCGACCAGGAATAGGCTGAGGCCAGCGATGGTGAACCCGATGTCGATGGCCGACAGCTCGCCCGATGCCGCCAGACCGGCGATGACGCCCAGGATGATCCAGCCGATCACGTCGTTGGCCATGCCTGCGGCGATGGTGATCTGACCAACATCGCGGCGCATCAGGCCAAGGTCACCGAGAATTTTCGCCACCACCGCCAGTGCGGACACTGCCACGCTGACCGCGATGAACAGGGTGAATACCAGCTGGCTTGGTTGCGCTCCGTCGATTTCGCCGTAGAAGCTACTCGGCATCGCCCAACCGGCGAACAGCCCGCCAACGAACGGCACCACCAGGCTGCCAAGCGTGACCAGGGCCGCGGCTCGACCCAATCGTCTGATGAGATCGAGATCGGTCTCGAAGCCCGCCACCACCAATAAGAAGGCGGCGCAGAACCAGCTGACGGCCAACAACATCGCCGATTGCTGCTCGGCGTATGGCTGGCCAGGCAGGAACCAGTCGAAGCCCGATGGCCAGACCATCCCGAAGAAACTAGGGCCAAGCAGAAGCCCGGCGCAGAGCTGACCGACTACCTGTGGCAGGTTGAGCCGTCTCGCCAGTTCGCCCAGAATTCGCGCCGCCGCGAACAGGACCAGTATTTGAACCCAGAAGACCAGCAGTTGGTGATGATCGAGACTGGTGAGCATGTCGTTACCTATCCGCCTTTTGCCCGGAACCCGGCAAGCACCGGAGCGTGGTCGCTGGGCTTTGTGCCCTTCCTGGCATTCCTGTCGACCAGATCGAGACTCGACCGCTCGGCCAGCGATGCTGATGACAGCACGTAGTCGATTCGAATGCCCTGGCGTTTGTGGAAACGCCCGGCCTGGTAGTCGTAGTACGAGTACAGGCCTTCTTGGGGGTACCGGGAGCGGAACGTATCGACGAGGCCCCAGTCGCAGACGTTCTGCAACGCTTCACGCTCTCGCTCGGTGACGTGTGTGTGGCCCTCGAACGCCGCCCGATCCCAAACGTCGATGTCGGTTGGGGCGATGTTCCAGTCGCCTGCGACCACAACTTCTTCCGTCGGGTCTGTTGTCTGCTCTAGATGCAGCCGAAGCCTGGCTAGCCAGCCCAGTTTGTAGTGGTAATGCTCATGGTCGACTTCGCGACCGTTTGGAACATAGACACTGTGGACCCGGATCGATCCGCAGCGAGCCGACACCAGTCTGGCGTCCTCGTCTGGCTCGATTCCCTCGGCGAAACCGTTGATCGGGTCGTCGATGCCGACGCGGGAGGCGATGGCTACACCGTTCCATTGGCCCTGGCCGTGGTGCACAACCTCGTATCCCTGGTCGGTGAATAGATCGAAGGGAAAGGCCTTGTCCGCCAGCTTGGTCTCCTGCAGGCAGAGCACGTCAGGACGGACCTCGGCCAGCCACTGCTCAACCCGCGGGATGCGGGCTTTAAGAGAATTCACATTCCAAGTCGCCACGAGCACGCATGGACCTTAACCGCTTGAACGCCCTTCTCGCCGCTCCGGAGTGCTGGTTTCTGCATAGGTCACCCAGTCGTCAACCTGCCAATCACTGCTGCCCTCCCCGGCGCCGACGTTGTAGCATTGGAGGCGTGACCACCAACGGAACCGGCGACCAAAGCGACGCAGAGAGTGACAATTCTCCAGCGTCCGGACCGAACTCCTGGCTAGTTGACGAGATGTACCGCCAATACCTGGGTAACCCGCGCTCGGTCCCGGAAGAGTGGCAGGAAGTATTTCGCGATGGTGCGCCAGGGACTGGAGCAACTGAAATCCCGGGCGCAGATGGCCAAGATACGGCCTGGCCAGCGCCAAACCCCGGTCCGAGTCCAAGTCCCAGCCTCATGGCGCCGTCGATCCTCGACCAACCATCGACGAGGATCTCACCTCTTTCTCCGCTGACGCCGCCGGCATCGAACGGCGAAGGCTCAACCGGGCCAAACGCCGGCTGGGCACCGGCCCCGGGCGCGCTACCTCCGGCGCCTGCCGCACCAGACCAGCGGGCAGATGCCGTTGCAGCGGCGCCTGCCGCCCAGGCTCCAGCACCCACTCCGACTCCGACCCCAGCATCGCCTGCCACAACAAATGGCGCTAGCCCAACTCAATCTGCCGATGCCGCCTCAAACGGCGCGCCAGCTGCGGAGAAGCCGGTCGACCCCAACGATGAGCCCATCCGTGGCGTGGCGGCCAGAATCGCCGTCAACATGGAGGCCAGCCTCGACGTTCCAACAGCGACCAGCTTTCGTGAGATCCCAGCCAAGCTGCTCGAGGTCAATCGCAAGGTCCTGAACAACCACCTGCGGCGTATCCGAGCAGGCAAAGTCAGCTTCACCCACTTGATCGGTTACGCGGTGGTGCGGGCCATCGCCGAAGACGTTCCCAATCTCAACAACAGCTACAAGAAGGACGAAAACGGCAAGCCGATTCTGGTCCGCAACCCTCACATCAACGTCGGCATCGCGGTCGACCAGCAGAAGTCAGACGGCTCACGCAGCCTGATCGTTCCGGTCATAAAAGAGACCGAGAACATGAGCTTCGCCGAGTTCGTCGACGCCTATGAGCAGTTGATCGCCAAGGTCCGCGACAACAAGATCGGCGTCGATGACCTGATGGGGGCAACCGTCAGCCTCACGAACCCTGGCACGATCGGCACATTGCAGTCGGTCCCCCGCCTGATGCCCGGGCAGGGCGCCATCATCGGCGTCGGTAGCATCGGCTACCCGGCCGAATACCAGGCCGCCGACCCCAAGGTCCTAGCCCAGCTCGGTATCTCGAAGATCATCGCCATCACCTCGACCTACGATCACCGGATCATCCAGGGAGCCGAGTCGGGTCTGTTCCTCAAGAAGGTTCACGAGCTGCTGCTCGGCGAAGATGGTTTCTACGATTCGCTGTTCGCCGATATGGCGGTGCCATACGAAGCGGTCAAGTGGCGTATCGACCACGGCGCCTCCGATGCCGAAGACAGCCTCACCGGCGCGGTGGCAAAGCAGATGGCTGTCAACACCCTCATCAACCAGTACCGGGTCCGCGGCCATCTGATCGCCAACACCGACCCACTGGCCGACCGGGCTCCGGAGATGCACCCCGAGCTCGACCCGGCGACGTACGGCCTCACCATCTGGGATCTCGATCGGGAGTTCCTGACCGGCAACCAAGCGGGCATCTACGCCTCGATCGGCGGCCACGC
>JBOEHD010000256.1:0-1948 GCA_050633745.1 Acidimicrobiales bacterium | reverse complement strand
CCGTCGGCATACTCGGCCACGTGACGGAGCCCGATGCGGCCTTGGCATCCCAACAGCACCGGTGGACCACCGACTTGGGTCGGCTTGGGGTACACCCACGAGGCTTCGAAGTTCACGAACTCGCCGCTGAAACCGGCGTCCTCGGTACTCCACAGCGAACGTAGGCCGGTGATCGTCTCTCGCATGGCGTTGTAACGCTGACCCCATGGCACCGACGACACATTGGCCAGCTCCTCGCGGTTCCAACCGACCCCGACCCCGAAGTCCATCCTTCCGCCAGACACGTCGTCGAGACTGGCCACCGACTTTGCCAGGTCGATGATTTCATGTTCCAAAACCAGACATACCCCGGTTACGAGCCGGATGGTGCTCGTGGCCTGGGCCGCCGCTGCCAGCGAGACGAACGGATCTCGCATGTGCCAGTAGAACTGCGGCAGATCGATGCCGCTGGGATGTGGGGTTTGCCTGCTGGCCGGGATGTGGCTGTGCTCCCCGACCCACAGTGAGTCATAACCTCGCTGCTCAGCATCGAGCGCCATTTCGGCTGTTGGAACGCCATAAGAACTGTTTGGTGACGACAATCCGATCTTCATCACCGTAGTTTGTCACGCCTGCAGCACGGTGGCTAAGAGCTGCACCGGCAACTGTGATCGACGACTCATCACCATCACCGCCAAACAGCCCAGTGGATAGGATCGGCCCGCCCATGGAAGGATGACCACGTGACCGATCCAGGCCCCTCCTCGCATGAGTCCCTTCGCTCCCATCAGGTGGTCGTGATCCGCGGCGATGGTATCGGTCCCGAGCTGATCGATGCCGCCATGCTTGTGCTCGACGCGGTCAGCCAGAAGCATGGCGAGTTCGAGCTGGTCTTTCATGAGCACGAAGCTGGCGCCGGACTGTTTCGCAAAGAAGGGGTGAGCCTGCGACCTGAGACTGTGGCCGCGGTAAAGAAGGCCGATGCTCTGTTTAAGGCGCCGGTTGGTTTGCCCGATGTCCGCAACGCCGATGGAACAGAAGCGGGCTTGCTAGGTGGCTTGCGGGTCGGGCTGGACACCTACGCCAACGTCCGACCGGTGCGTCTCCTGCCGGGGATCGATGCTCCGATCAAAGCCGAGCCCGGCTCGATCGACTACGTAATCGTGAGGGAAAACACCGAGGGCCTGTACCTCTCTCGGGGCAAGGGTGTTGGCACCAGTGAGGTGATGACCGACACCATGCTCATCAGCCGCAAGGGCACAGAACGTATCGCTCGTTTCGCCTTCGAGTTGGCCCGATCCCGTAGCGGAGCCCCCGAAGACCGACGTCGTCGGGTGACCTGCGTCGACAAGGCCAATGTCTTCGCCGCCTTCCACTGGCAGCGCGGCATCTTCTATGAACGCGCGCAGCAGAACGATGACATGGCCGCCGACCACGCCTATGTCGACGCCTTCGCCATGACCATGGCGCAAAAGCCCTGGACCATCGATGTGGCCGTCACCGAGAACATGTTCGGCGACATCCTGTCGGATCTGGGCGGGGCCACCGTGGGAGGTATCGGCCTTTGCTGTTCGGCCAACATCGGCGATGAGCACGCCTACTTCGAGCCCATCCACGGATCGGCCCCAACGCTGGCCCATCTCGATCAGGCCAGTCCTATCAGCCAGATTCTGACGGCGGCGATGATGCTCGACCACCTGGGCGAGGTGGCGGCGGCCGAGTCGATCCGGAGCGCCGTCGATGCAGTTTTGGGCGGCGGGATCGTCGTACTCGATACATCGGGACAGCCGAACCGGGGGACGATGGCAGCGGCGCGAGCCGTCGCTGAAGCCATCCAGACGAGCTAACGGCTCTTTCGGAGATTGCCGTGGGCCCGTCAGATGCGATAAACCCGACGGCATAAAGCACCCCCGGCGACAGCCTCGCCAAGACGAAGGACGGATCTCATGGACTTCGAATACAGCCAGAA
>JBOEHD010000255.1:0-10200 GCA_050633745.1 Acidimicrobiales bacterium | reverse complement strand
TTCGTGTCTCTGTGGGGGAGTCAGATGCCTCGCTCGTCCACGGTGAGCGAGGCCGAAGCGACTGCGGCCTGAGCCCACCCGGTCGGCGGGTCCGTCGCCCCGCCGACCAACTGTTTCCAACCCAGTCTGATTGGCAGTTCTAATCACAGTTCTGGCCACATCGAGCGGACCGACGCTCCCGCAACGCCGTACGAGACCGGCCGAGCAGGGATGATCGGACACCACCCAGCATCCGCTCGATGTGGCCAACTATTACCCCTAGGGCGCGGTTGCATGGCACAGTCTGGGCATGGATTTCCTTACCGATTCGGTTTCGCAGATCGCTGCCAGGGTGAACGGGGGCGAGCAGTCGGCCCGAGATGTGGTCGCCCACGCGATCGCCAAGATCGAAGAGCTCAACCCGGAACTGAATGCCTTCGTGGCCTGGGATGGCGAGCAGGCCCTTGCCCAGGCCGCCGCCGTCGACCAGCGGATCGCCGCCGGTGAAGCTGTCGGACCGCTGGCCGGGGTACCGGTCGGAGTGAAGGACCTCGAGGCGGTGGCCGGATTTGTCACCACCTTCGGTTCAGAACTGCACGCTAAAGATGCCCCGGCCGCCGAAGACTCGGTATTGGTTGCCCGCATGCGCCAGGCCGGCGCCATCATCATGGGCAAAACCAATACCCCGGAGTACGGCCATAAAGGCGCAACCGACAACGTGGTGTTCGGCGAGACTAAGAACCCCTGGTCGACCGCCCACACCCCCGGCGGTTCCTCCGGTGGCACCGCGGCCGCTCTGGCCAGTGGCATGGTGCCGCTGGCTACCGGTTCGGATGGCGGCGGTTCGATCCGTATTCCCGCCGCGCTGTGTGGCCTGTCGAACCTCAAAACCGAGACCGGCCGCATCCCTATCACCGGTCGCAAGATGCCCGGCAGTGGTTTGTTGTCGACCAACGGTCCGATGGGTCGCACCACCATGGACTCAGCGGTGGCCCTCGATGCGGTCATCGGTCCCGACGGCCGTGATCCGCTGTCGCTGCCCGCTGTCACCGAATCGTGGGCCGACGCGGTGCGTAACGCCGAACCGCCGAAGCGGGTGGTGTGGGCCCCGACCATGGGGTACGCCACCGTCGACGATGAAGTGATGGCTTCGTGCCGTGCCGCAGTCGATGCACTGGCCGCAGCGGGGACCGAGATCATCGAGGTTGACGAGGTGTTCGATCGTGATCCGGTTGAAGCCTGGTACGTGTTGTGGGCCGTCGCTCGCTACAAGGCACAGGGGCACCTGCTCGGCACCGACGAATGGGATCGGCTGAGCGAGAGTATTCGACCGCAGATCGAGTACGGAGCGCGCCTCAGCGGCGCCGACCATGCCCTAGCTCACGATGCCTGTTTCGATCTGAACTGGCGGTTGGAAGATGTGTTCGAGCAGGCTCCCCTCATCCTGACACCGGCCACCGCCGGCCAGACACCGCTGCTTGGCCAGGACGGGGAGATAAACGGCGAACAGAGCCCAGGCTGGGTCAAGTTCACCTACGGCATCAACATGACTCGAAACCCCGCAGGCAATGTCTGTACCGGCCTTTCGGCGGCCGGTCTGCCGATCGGTATGCAGCTGATCGGCCGTCATCACGCCGAGGCTGAGGTCCTAGCGGCGATGGCCGCAGCCGAACAGCTGATCGCATTCGATCAGCGCCCCGCTGTGTGTTGAAAGCGCCCCGCTGTGTGTTGAATGAGCGCGCTGAATGAAGCGCGTCGAGAGCAAACGGTGTCCTGAATGAGCTGTTAGGCGCCGACCGGTTCGGGCAGTGGACATGCCGTGAGCCGGTAGGTATTTAGCCGCATTCGAAGGGTGTACAGCAGTAGGCCTACGGCGATCAGCCCTACGATCGGTTGCACCGGCGCCCACCAGCTGAGCGCTCCTGAGGTGCCGACCAGAGCGACAACGAGCTGATTGCAGACCGGACAGCCGACGGCGAGGAACGAGACGAACCCGCCCAGCATTGTCCGGGTTTCCTGCCGCTCGGTGTCGTCGGACTTGGTCGGCCGAATGGCCAAGATTAGACCGATCAGGCCAGCGGTGATCGCCAGAATCACGTAGTCGATCGACCGAGGTTCTACCGGCCGTCCGAAGATGGGATTGTCGATCAGATCAGATGGGATGGCGATCACGACGGCGGCGATAGCGGCGATCGGCAAGACCCGCAGCCAGGTTCGGCGGTCGAGACTCGCTAGATCACTGATCACAGCAGACAGTAACCGCTATCGCCCTTGGAGCATTCCACGCCGGTGAGGAGCACATGTTTTGTACTGGTAGTGCGGCTCTAGATTCGTGGTCTAGGCTAAATCGGTGCGGAACTCGCTCGGCCGCTGCTCGCCGCCCTCTGTGTTGTTGGTGCCCCGCGTATTGCGGGTGTTGGCTGTACTCGCTGTGACAACCATCGTCGCCAGCGGATGTTCGGTCGCCGACCTCGGGGCCACCGATGACAGCTCTGCCGGTTCGGGCATCGCTGATCAAGTCGAAGGCAACGATTTGGCAGGGGCCACCGTCGGCAGCACCACTCAAACCGACGAGGGCTCGCCCGTCTCCGCCGACCCCGCTGGCGATGCGATGAGCGATGATGCGATGTCTGATGACGCGATGTCTGATGACGCTATGAGCGACGATGCGATGTCAGGTGACGCCATGTCTGATGACGCCATGAGCGATGATGCGATGTCTGATGGTGATGTGGGCGATGGGGAGACGGGGGACGACGAGGAATCTGTTCCTCCAAGCGCCGCCGACCTAGCGGCAGCGGAACGACAACTCTCGACCGATCCCAGCATCGTGTACCGGGTCGGGTCGTGCTTCGTATCCCGTTCGGCGGGAGCAGCGCCGGTCGAGGTTCCCTGCGCAGAACCACACACCATCGAGGTCTATGCCGTAGACAAACTGCCGGGTGGGGCCGGCTCGCCATTCCTCGGTCGGGACGAAGCGGTGGCGTTGTGCAATGAAGATTTCCTGGCTGCCACCGGCACGTCGATCGACTTGGCCACCGTATTCCAACGTTCGGTGCTGCGACCCAGCGAGGAAACGTGGCTGGCGGGCGAGCGCGACGTCACCTGCTACGTGGCATACCCCGAGGCCACCACTGAACCTCTCACCGCCATCGATCCGCTACGAAGCTTCGGCAAGGTCTCGCTCTACGGGTTGCGGGGCGGAGACTGCCTCATCGACTTCACCGACTCCGAGAGCAGTTTCAACCTAGTCGACTGCAGCGAACCGCACGACGCCGAGGTGTTCGCCGAGTCGGTGTTCGATATCGACGTCTACCCCGGAGACGAGGCGGTCGCAGCCATCGCCGACGAGCTCTGCTTTGGGCAGAGCTTCGAGAACTTCGTCGGCACCGCTCACGCCACCTCGACTGTCAGAGCGCTTCGGAGCAAGCCAAACCAATCAACCTGGGCTCTCGGCGATCGAACGATCAACTGTCTGCTCACCGATGGCCTGGTGCGAACCGGATCATTCGAAGGCAGCGAGCTCTAAAGCTCGGGAACTCGAAACCTCAGAAGCCCTAAACCCAGCGATCTACGTGATGTGGACCGGAGTGCCCAGCGGCAGTGTTTCGGCCAGCTGGGAAATCACTTCGTTGTCGAGCCGTACGCAGCCGTGGCTGACATCGCTGCCTAGTGACGTAGGGTCGTTGGTGCCATGTAGTCCGATGATCGCCACGTCGGCACCTCCGAAGCTGGTGAGCGTTTCGCTGAATCCCGACAGCCCGAAGGCAAAAGGTCCATAGGGGCCGTCGGCTGTCGGAGGAGCTAGCAGTTCGGTGAGGTAGAAGTCGCCGACCGGGGTTGGGGTCGAGCCGGTGCCGACGGCGATGGTGGTCTCGACGATCAGCTCATTCTTGTCGAATACTCGCAGGGTGTATGAGGCCCGGTCGACTTCCAGGCGGTACGGGTTGTCGAACAGTGAGACATCGCTCTTCGGGACCCAGCCGGTCATGCCGTTTGGCTGGATCGGCAACTGCACCTCGACCCAATCGGGCGATGAGAGTGTGCCGCTGCGTTCGACGTGGAAGACAAGCGGGGCACCGGATGGCACCGGGTTGGCGAACTCGTCGATCACTTCCGCTGTGGCCGATGGCGCAACCCTGGCGGTCACCGTCGAGGTCGTGACCGCAGCCACCAGCGAAAAGGCCGCTGGCTCCCTCGGTCCGTCTTCTGCCGATGTCTTGCTGTCGCCGGAGGAGGTTTCCACCGTGACGCCAGCGCTGGTTGCCTCACTGGGCACAACTTCGGCCGACCGCTCACCGTCGCCACTGCTACCACTACCGTCAGCGGCGGCGGCGAGTGGCGTGACCTCTAAGTCCATGCCGGCATCGGCTAGTGACCTGGCCTTGATGGTCACGAAGTTGTTACCCGAATCCGACTCGGTCAGCTGACCGATGATCGTCATGGTCATGAACGATAAAAAGAACGCCGCCGTCCACCACAGCACGTAGCGGATCATGAGGTGCTAGCTAGCCGGTGAAGGTTGGCTTGGATGACACCGGAGGAGTCTTGGGCTGGACCGGCACCGGGGTGCACGTGACCGTTAGGCTCGAACCAAGGCTGGTGATGTTTGAGTTCCCGAGCTTCACCGACACGTTGATCGATGAGCCGAGGGTCAGCGTGCCAGCGGCGTTGGTGACGCCGTTTGCCACATCTTCGATGCCTGCGACGACCATTGACGAGTCGCCGCTGGTGATGACCAGCACGTTGCCCGGATGCTCCGAGACCTGGTTGGTGACCTGAACGGCCACATCGCAGGAACGACCCTGCAAGCTGCCATCAACCGTTTGGCTGCCGAGCAACACCGTCGAACCCGGTTCACCCTTTACCGCAGTTTCGGGGATCGGCACGGAGATCGTTTCCGCTCCGACCGGCGCAGCCACGAAACCAACCGCTACGGCCAGCAGCAGCGAAAACGCCACGGCGATCGACTTCTTGTTCAAACCTGTACGCATTGACATACCCGCTTTGACCCCTTCAGAATTGCCCCGCCCCTAGCCGCATAGAGCTTCGACATGGTTGTCGAACTGCAAGGGACTCTAGCCCTTTGATGGTGGTGATTCTTGTCAATGAGAGAATTCGTCGCTGCCGCAATGCCATGGAAGAATCTGGCGATGACCGACGCCGTCACATACGAACGCGATGGCCACATCGCCACCATCACATACAACCGCCCGGAAGCGATGAACGCCGTCAATGGCGACCTCCGTCGAGACCTCAACGCGGCCTGGGAAAAGCTGCGGACCGACGACGAAGCGTGGGTGGCCATCGTTACCGGAGCTGGAAAAGCGTTCTGCGCCGGTGCCGATCTCAAGGACCCCGGATCTTCGGTTGGTAACGACCAGCATTCGTTCTGGGAGGTCCCGAGTTTCACGTCACTGGAAAGCGGCAAGGAGATCTGGAAGCCGGTGATCGCTGCGGTCAACGGCTACGCCATTGGCTTTGGGTTGACCATGGTGGCGGCATGCGACATCGTGATCGCCAGCGAGCGAGCAGAGTTCGGATTCCCCGAGGTTCAGCTCGGCGTGCCGACGGTGCAGGGCGCGGTTCGCATGCCTCGTATGGTCGGCTGGCAAAACGCCATGGAGCTGCTGCTGTTTGGCGACCGTGTCGACGCCGACCGGGCGAAGGAGATGGGCCTAGTCATGAAGGTTGTGCCCCACGATGACCTGATGGACGAAGCCAGGGCACTGGCTACCAAACTGATCGAGAAGTCGGCGCCGTTGGCCGTTCGGGCCACAAAGGAGATCGCCAAGCGTGGTCAGGAAATGGGCTTTGTGGATGCGATCCGCTTCGGCGAAACCATGCGCAAGGTCGCAGGCGCCACCGAGGACGCAGCCGCCTTCCGAGCCGCAACGGCCAAGGGCGAAAGGCCCGTCTGGCAGGCCAAATAGTGCAGCGTCGAATAAAGAGGGGCGGGGTCGGAGCAGTATCGCTAGTGTTCGGCGTAGATCTGGCGCCAGTCGAGTTGATCATCGGGCGGCAGCGACTTGTCTAGCTGCGAAAGAAGCTCGAACAGTCGCTGGCCCTTGGGTTGCCCGAACGGCTCCCATATTTCGAAGTCGAGTCGATCGGTCATCTCTTCGATGCGCTGTCGTCCGGCTCGGCATTCGGCGGTGGCCGCACCGTTCTCGTCGAGCCAGCCGCGCTGCTGCAGTCGCTCAACACCGGCGGCCTGGTCGGCTTCGGACCAACCGGCCTCGTCGCCAATCCAGTCCTTCGGGGCTTCGTCGACTGCGACGTGGGAGATGACCGACTCGACACCGTCGAGACCCTCGTTGCAGATAGCCATCAGGTGGTTGCCGCTGCGGTACTCCCGTAGCACCGTGCAGTCGTGCCAAAGCGCGAGGTGGGGCTCGGTCGGACGGGGGAGTGATGCCCAGCCTGCGTGCAGGGCCCGACCGATGGGGCGGCACAGCGCCGCAGCTTCGCCCGCCAGTTCAGCCGCTTCGATCATCGTCGCTGAGCCGACTTCGTCTCCGTAGATTGTGCGCAGCGCCCGATCCATGCCGCGGTAGCGGGCGTCGATGATCGAAGCTGGTGTGGAGAACGACCAGGCGTCGGGGATGGCCCGGCTGGTCCGGGCCGGGCCGTAGTAGAAGAAGGTCGAGGCGACCAACTCAGCCGAGACGGGCCCCAGCGGAGCGATGCGACCGGCGAAGTAGGCCATCCAAAAGCCCTTCAACCCGGCGGCGGTTGCTTCCTCCCGCACCTCCGGCGCGGTGTAGCTCAACCCGTGGAAACGTTCGACCGCTTCCCACATGACTCGACTGATAGAAGGAGGGATTACAGGAGGCAGGTCGGTCGAGGTGCTCATAGCCCTCAACCTAGAGCAACCCCGATGGGTTCGGCCTAACGGTGGCGACTACATTGGTTGCTATGAGGATCGAGCAGGTTGTCATGCCAATGGTCAAGGCCGTGGTCTCTCGACCGAAGCTGGCGGAGCAGATGTTCCGGTTCAGCCGCTGGGGAAATCCATTCAGTGCCCAGCGCTACGAATACCCGTATCCGATCTTCGAAGCCATGCGGCAAGACGGGGCGGTCCTCCACAGCAAGATGTATCAGCAGTACTACGTGCTGGGTCACGAGGAAGCCAAGGAGGTTCTGGCCTCAAGCGACGTGATCGTCTCCGAGCAGCGTGAGCTACTGCACGTGCTGAACCCGTCGAAGAAGCTACGCCCGCAGGCCAAGTCTTTCATCGATCATCTGCTGCTGTTCATCGATCCGCCGGATCACACCCGCCTGCGCCGGATGGTTAGTCGAGCGTTTTCGCCCCGCCAGATCTCGCGTATTGAGGATGCCGTGGATCGCCTAGCCAAGGAAATGGTGGCCGAGATGCTGGCGACCGCCCAGCGGTCAGGCGGGTCGGTCAATGTCGTCGATCACTTTACTGAACCGCTTCCGGTCAACGTGATCTGCGAATTGCTCGGTGTTCCCGAGGAGCGCTGGGAGTGGGCGGCCGAGGTTTCCGGGGCGATCTCGTTGCTCGGAAACCTGATGTCCGGGTTCGATCCCGACTACGTCAGCAGTTCGATTGAAGACATGCGGGCCTACTTTCTCGAACTGGCCGACGAGCGCCGAGCTAACCCCGCCGACGATTTGATCACCGAGCTCGTGGCCGTCGACGAAGATGGCGATCGGCTCAACGACGATGAGCTGGTGGGCATCGTTGGGATCCTTATGTTCGCCGGCCACGAGACGACCAGCGGTCTTTTGGGGAACTCGATCATCGCTCTGGCCGACAACCCGGAGCAGCGCAGTTTCATCAGGGCAAACCCCGACCGCTGGGACAACGCCGTCGAGGAACTACTGCGCTGGGATACACCGCTGCAGGTCGACCCTCGTACCAGCACCGCCGAGATCGCCGTCGGCGACAGCAGGATCAAGAAGGGGTCGAACATTCTGGTGTTCCTCGGTGCCGCTAACCGTGACCCCGACTTCTATGACGACCCGAACGTGCTGAGGCTCGATCGCCACGATCCGCAACCGGTGTCGTTCGGGCATGGTATGCACCACTGTCTCGGCCACGCGCTGGCCAGGATGGAGACCAAGGTCGCCATGCGGGCCTTCGTCGATGCCTTTGGCGACTACACCGTCGATACTGCGCAAACGGTGTGGAAGGAGTCGGTCGTCACCCGAGGACCGATCAATCTCATCGTTCGGCCTGGCCTACCTGCTAGCTAGCCGCCGGTGGTTGCTTCGATGACGCTCTGATTTATGGGCGGATTCCGACCCTCGCTGATTGTCACGTAGCGAACCAGGCCATCGTCTTGAGGCGGAAGGAAACCGACCGACTCTCCCTGGGTCTCCGCTTCGGCTCCGCCCTCGCAAGGCCTGGTAGCCAGTGCCTCGGCCACCGTTGTGCCCGGCGCACGAGCGAATAGCCAGACGCTGCCATAGGTCCGCATTGCGATCAGTGATCCGTCGTCTGTGATGTCGGCTGCTGTGGCCGAACCGGGGAATGCCAGGCCGCTCAGGGAGAAGGCGCTTGACCGGCGCGTCAGCTCGGTAACGTCGAGCGACCCGCTGCGGGTTATCTCGGCGACCTCCGTGCTCCCGGGAGGTGGCCTGAGCGAATAGATGATCGTGGGCGCGCTGCCGTCATCGATGTCTTTGCCGAGGATGATGAGCTCTTTGCTGACCGGATCGACGAGGAGTGCCTCGGCGTCGGTCGGTCCGTCGACGTAACGGGCGGTGATCGTCTCGCTGGTCTCAACCGTGCCACCGACTCCGGGAGTCGGCTCATCGAAGACATAGATGGTGACGGTTTCCCTGGCCCGAGCGTTGTCGCCGATGTCGGCCAGGTAAATCGAGCCGTCGTGGATGGCGATGTCTTCGATGTCGACGGCGGTAATTTGCTGATCGGCCATGGTCAACTCGAAGAATCCAAGATCGTTGCCTTCGGTGTCGAAAGCGAAAACGCCTGCTCGGCCGCCGGAGTCGTTGTGGCTCCACAGCACACCGTCGTGACGCCTGCTGGCTACCACCCCCGATGCTTCAGTGAGCTCGACGCGCTGTACCTTGCCGACCGGGTCCTCGCTAACCGAATCGCAGTTCAGTTGTTGGCTGGCGCCGTCGGGCGAATTATTCGCTGCGGTGCCATTCGTCGCATCTGCTGCGGTGTCGTCTGGAGCGGTCGAAGCGAGATCGCCAGACGGAGCCTCGATTGCGACCGATGAGCACGCCGACGCGGTCAATCCCAGCGCCAAGACCATCGCCACGGGGGCGGGAACCAAAAATCGGGAGACGAGCATCGCTCTCGACATCGGCATGAGGTCGAGCTTAGTTAGCGCCGAGCCAGGTCAGTATGTCGGGGCTGTGCTGATCGATGATGCGGAAGTCGATCATGCGATCCATGGTCAGCGTGGCGAATCGCTCGGCGATGGCTTCGGCGGTTAGCGGCTCGGACAACTGTCCGGGGTCGACAACGGCCTTGGCTACGTAGTCGAGATGGCGCCTGGAGATCGATTGCCCGCCAGATTCGGCTCGGTCGCGGGCCGAGCGAGTCATCCTGTTGAGCACCCGAGGTGTCGCTTCGAGCGGACCCAGGCGACGCCAGGCCTCGGCCAGGCCCTGATAGATCAATAGCCATGCATCGGTATCGATCAGCGGGAATGCCCGGTCGATGGCCCGAAGCTGGCGAGCGGCGTCCGGTAGCTCTGAACTGGCCGCCGCCGCAGTCTCGTCAGGCGGAGCTGTCGAAGTAGACGAAGTAGACGAAGTAGACGAGGCAGACGAAGTATCGGCATCCGCAGCGGTTTCGGTGTTGAGAGCCGTCTCGTTGCTAGCGCTTTTAGCGGCGGCGGTCTTGGAGCTGGGGTGGGTGCTGTAGTCCGGCGGCAGCAGATAGGCCTGACCACCGGTGCTGATCTTGCCTTCGGGGACCGCGGCGATCAGGAATCGTTTGAAGCTGCGGTAGCCGAACCAGTCGTCGCTGACTTCGGCGCCGAACTCGCTCTGGATGGCCCAGGCCAGCGATGCGAGGTCGACCGGCCGATCCATGTGTTGCCAACGGTCGAGCAGCATCGACGCGGCGTCGGCAGCCTGGCCGCTGGCGCCAAGTGAATCGGGAACGACGGCGCTGTCGTCGCCCTCGGCGATGGCCGCCTCATCGATGCGGTCGAGTTCTGAGCGTAGGTCTTCTGCGATGTCGTCGAGGGTGGCGAACAGGTCGGCGATGCG
>JBOEHD010000254.1:0-10019 GCA_050633745.1 Acidimicrobiales bacterium | reverse complement strand
GTCGGGTTGCCGAGGTGGACCGGCTGGACGTACTCGGCGATCGCATAGCGTTCGACGTCGATCGAGTCGATCACCAGCTGGCCGAGGAAGGCGTCGGCCTCGGTCCGGATCTCGACGTCGACGGCCTCACCGTTGATCGTGCTGAACCGGACCTGGGGAACCGGGCCGGTCTCGAAGTCGGTGTTGTCGTTCGGGGTGGCGTCGAGGAACCCGTTGCGGGCCGCGACCTCCCTGGCCGCCTGCTCGGCTGCCACCGAATCGGGCATGTGGGCCACACCGGCCAGCGCCGCCGCGTCGGCCGCACGCTGGACCCGCTGGCCTTCGACGTACCACGAGCCGATGTCGGTGGCGAAGGCGGCGAAGATGAGCAGGGGGATGAGCAGGAGCGCGGTCTGGGCCAACACGAAGCCCGATTCGGCGCTCAGTTCCTGGATCAATCGACGTCTGGACATCTCAACTCCCGGCGTTCGGCTCGATCTTCATGACCGTCGTGTCGGTGATGGTGAAGCTCGTCCCATCGAGGAAACCGGTGATGAACGGGCGGTCGACTTCGACCGAGACACCGAGGTAGTGCCCCGTCGCCAGCCCGTTGTCCCGATCACCGGGGGCCCAGGAGCCGTCGGTCCAGGACCCGTAGGTCCCGAAGTGGCTGCCGTCGTAGACGCTGCACTGGCCCGTCACCCCGGGCGGCGAGGCGGCGGCGCAGGCCGCCGACATCGAACCGTCGGCCGCGGCGGCGTCGTAGATCACGATCCTGGTCACGTCCCCGCTGAGATCGCCGAGGGCGGCCTCGATCGATTGCACGGCGAACGAATCGGCTTGGGCGTTGACGCCGAGCTGGCTGACCCCTCGGGCCCCGGCCCTGGCTGCCTGGGTCACCAACTGGCTGTCGCTCCAGGCCATACCGGTCTCGAAGGTCCCGAAGACCAGGGTCAACAGCACCGTCGCCATGATGGCCAGCTCGACGAGGGCCGCGCCCTCCTCGTCGCCGGCTCGGCGGCGCCGCCTGGTCGGCCGGTCGGTCGTCGGTGTCGGTGCGTCACCCATCAGTCTTCGTCCGGTTCGATCCGCAGGATGGTCGTCTCGCCGAGCGACTGCCCGTTGGTGAACAGTCCGGTGATGAACTCGTGCTGGGTCTGGACGTGGATGCCGATGTAGTCGGTGCCAGCGCTCAGGCTGGTCTCCCTCGTTGTCGGGCACCAGGCCGAGTCGAGCGACCCACACCGGAAGTTCCCGGTGTCGTTGCCGGACGAGTCGTCGATCTCAGCGAAAAAGTCGGTGGCGGTGTAGCGGTTGCACAACCCAGCCTGCGAGGAGGTGTGGCAGTTGCCCGGAACGGTGTCGGCCGGTCCGGTCGCCTTGAACACGACGACGTACTCGAGCCGCTGGAGACCCATGGCCTGCATGCCGTGTTCGACGGTGCGGAGAACGAAATAGTCGGCGTCGGCCTCGTTGCCCCTGGTGCTGGCCGCCCTCGCCCCTTCGCGGCTGGCGTTGTCGGTGGTCAGCGAATCGCGGAACAGGAGACCCATCTCCATGATGCCGAACACCACCATCAGGAACACCGGCGTGACCAGGGCCACCTCGAGTAGCGCCGCACCTCGCTCCGATTTCTTCCGCGCCAATCGATCGGTCACAGCATCCTTATCGGCACCGTGGATCCCGAATTGAGGGGTTCAAACCGATGTGGCGGCCGCTACGGCAGCCAGGCCGGCGGGTCGGGGAGATCGGGATCCATGTCGGCGATGTGGTCACGGGGCTCGGCGATGTTGTCGCCGGTTTGGCTGAGATAGTCGCCGGAGCTGGTGGTCAGGTTCTGGATCGCCACCAGGGTCCCACCGACGATCAACGAGAAAATCAGCGCGTACTCGACGAGCGTCGCTCCCCGTTCTTCTCGATCTTCGCGGCGCAGGTTCATCTCCGCCAAGATCGGCGTACTCCGGCCATTCCTTGAGCTACGAATCCTGATTGCGATTCCAGCCGCTACCCTCCGACCCGTGAGCAGAACTTTCATCATTTGCAAACCAGACGCCGTCGAGCGGGGCTATGTCGGTCGGATCCTCGACCGCTTCGAGCAGAAGGGTCTCAAGTTGGTAGCGGGCGAACTGCGCCAGCTCGACGAAGAGGTCCTGTCCCGGCACTACGAAGAGCATGTCGGCAAAGGCTTCTATGGTGACCTCGTGGCCTTCATGAGCCGCACGCCGGCCTTTTTGGCTGTGCTGGAAGGCCCGGACGACACTTTCGCCATCGTGCGGACGATGATGGGCCCGACCAACCCAGCCGAAGCACCTCCCGGCACCATTCGTGGAGACTTCGGAACCGAGATGACCGAGAACCTCGTGCATGGCTCAGACTCAAACGAGTCGGCCGAGCGTGAGATCGGCATCTTCTTCCCCGGCCTGGCCTAAAGCCGCCAAACAACTCCAATGATGGTGGTCAAACACCATGGTTGTGAGAAATAGCGAGGGTCCTTGTAGCGCACCTCTGGTTCTCTTACGATCCGTCCAAGGCGGACGAATCGTAAGCGGCGAACCTAAGTTTGAGGTAGGGCAATGGGCAGTCTGTCGACCATGTTGGGGGCCGTAGGTGGCCGCGACATGGCCGTCGATCTCGGCACCGCCAACACCCTCATCTACATGCGAGGCTATGGCATCGTGCTCGACGAGCCGTCGGTCGTTGCCATCAACGTCAACACCAGACGGCCACTGGCGGTTGGCGTCGAAGCCAAACGTATGATCGGCCGGACCCCGAACCACATCCAGGCCATCCGGCCACTCAAAGATGGCGTGATCGCCGACTTCGACGTCTGCGAAGAGATGCTTCGCTATTTTATTCACAAGGTTTCGTCCGGCCGCTGGGGCCCGAAACCTCGGATGGTTATCTGCGTTCCATCGGGCATCACCGGCGTCGAACAGCGGGCGGTTCGAGACGCCGCCGAGTTCGCCGGCGCCCGCGAGGCCGTCGTCATCGAAGAGCCGATGGCCGCCGCACTCGGGGCCGGACTTCCAATCAACGAAGCGCTCGGCTCGATGATCGTCGACATCGGCGGTGGCACCACCGAGGTGGCGATCATCTCCCTTGGCGGCATCGTCGTGTCTCGCTCACTGCGAATCGGCGGCGACGAACTCGACAACGCCATCATCGACTACGCCAAGAAGGAGTACAGCCTGGCCCTCGGCGAACGCACCGCCGAGACGATCAAGATCAAGATGGGGTCGGCCCACGAGCTCGTCGAAGAGTTCGAAGCGGAAATCCGAGGCCGAGACCTGGTTACCGGGCTACCAAAAACGATCGTTACCACCACCCAGGAAATCCGCGAGGGTTTGAGCGAGCCGATTACCGCCATCATCGACGCCATCAAGTTCACCCTCGACGGTGCACCGGCCGAGCTGGCCGCCGACATCATGGAGCACGGCATCATGCTGGCCGGTGGGGGAGCGTTGCTGAACGGGTTCCGCCAACGCTTAGAGCTAGAGACCGGCATGCCGATCATGGTGGCCGACAATCCGCTGCAGACGGTGGTGATCGGTTCCGGCATGTACCTGGAAGCACACCGGCATCAGTTGAGCGGCGGCGTTCGCGTCGGCTGAGGCGGAGAGTCGAACCTAGATGCTTCCCCACAAGCGCCCCCGGCGGCTGCTTCCCCTCTTCATGGCCACCGCCATGGCGCTGCTGGTCCTCGACGTCGCCGGCTTTGGTCCGATCGTGACCCTACGCCGGACCGTGCTGACCATCGGCCAGCCGATCGGCGTGGTTTTGGCCTTTGTCGTTTCACCGTTGACCGGTACATGGAACGGCGCCGTGCACTACGACGACGTCGAGACCGACAACCATCGGCTACGACAACGGGTGGCGGAGCTGGAAGGCAAGCTCGCAGGCCAGGCCGACGCCGAAATCGAACTTCGAGCGCTGATGGCCGCCACCAACATCGACTACCTCGGTGACGTCGACCGGGTAACCGCCAGGGTGGTGGCCGACCGGACCACCGACTTTGAACGGGTGGTCGAGATCGACAAGGGCACCGGTCACGGCATCGCCAGCGGCATGGTTGTGGTCACCGGCAGCGGTCTAGCGGGAACCGTTGAGCTTGTCGCAGGAAACCGGTCGGTGGTGCGGCTCATAAGCGACGTTCAGGTTGCGGTTGGTATTCGCAGCAAACACGGCCTTGGCCTGGCTGTTGGAACTCGCGACGGGCGCATAGCTTTGGAACTGACGCCCGAACTGGCCGAGGCGATCCGCGTCGGAGCGGTTGCCGACGGCGAGCGGTTCGTGACCAGCGGCGTCGATCGAAGCATCTTCCCTCCCGGCATCCCCGTCGGCACCCTCACGTTGCTGACCGTACCCGGCGGACCGGCTGGAGTCCGCATACCAGCCGACGTTCCAGCTGATGTGGCGGCCGATGTTCCAGCCGGTGCGGCTGCCGACACCACAGTCGATCCTGGCACCGGTGAACTCGCCGCCGGCGCCGAACCGGACACTGTTCCCCAGGGGCAGCCGAGCAATGCCCCGAGTCCGGCTGGACCGTCGTTGGCTCCCGACGGCACACCCTATGACCCCGCCGCCGGGCTATTTCTCCAACCTCTGGCCGAACTCGACCGGCTCGGTTACCTCACCGTTCTACTTATCGAAGGCCAGCCTTGACCCTGCTCAGAGGACTCAAACTGATGGTGGCGGCGTTTTCGCTGGCCGCCATCCAGGCTCAGCTGATCGACCAGGCCACGCTGTCGGTGTTCCGTCACCTCGACCTGCCGCTGGCGGTGACCATCGCCCTGGTGTTGGCCCGGCCCGGCGATGCCGCAGCGACCGGCTTCATATTCGGACTGGCCGTCGATGCCTTCCAGCTCCAGCTATTTGGGCTACACGCCATCGCCTTCTGCGCCCTTGGACCGGTGGCCGCGACCCTGCCGGTCAGCGCACTGCGGAGTCGGACCGAGATCGTGGCGTCGTCGGCGGTTATCCAGTCGCAGGTTGCCATGATCATCATCGTCGGCGGAGGTTGGCTGATCGACGGCAGGCTGTTGCCCGGGCTCTTTGGCCGCTCGGTCCAGGTTGGACTCTGGACCGTGGCCATCGTGGTGCCGCTCACCGCCGTTGTCGGTGGCCGCATGGGTCCGTCGATCGCCGAGTCGATGGAACGTGAGTCCGCTATGACATCTGCCGACTGGTTATGACATGGGCCGACTGGTTATGAACGGCCGAGCCGGTGGTCGGTCTCGTCGACGCCGAACGTCTGAGCTTGAGAGCCTTTGGGCTACGCCGGACGGACCGGCCTTCGCCGCCAATCCGGTGGCGGTGCAGACCCGCAGGTTTGGGATCCTGGCCATCATCGTTCTGCTGACGATGGGAATGCTGGGTGTGCGCCTGGCCTACGTGCAGCTCCTAGACGCCCCGGGCTATCGCGACATCGCTACCGGCAACCGAATCCGGGTTATCGAAACCGCGGCGCCCCGAGGTCGGATCGTCGATGTGACGGGCAGGGTGTTGGCCGGAAGCCGTATGTCATTCACCGTGACCCTCGACTGGGAAGCTCTGGCCGCAATGACGTCGCTCGAACGGGGATCGATCTTCGCGACCCTGACCGACGAACTGGCCCAGAGCGGACACCATGTCCCGGCGGACACGATGGCCGAGCAGTTCGAGCGGGCCAGGCGCCAAGCGTTGGAGCCGGTGGTGCTGGCCGAAGACGTCAGCTCCGAACTGTGGATCACGCTGACCGAACTCGATCTGGCCGGAATCTCTGTCGACCCCCGACCGGTTCGTACCTACCCGTACGGCGAGTCGGCGTCTCACCTTCTGGGTTATCTGGGAACCGTCGGCGACGATGAGGAGGCGACCGAGCTCAACCGTGCCGATACCGCGGCCCGATATCGGGCCGGGAGTGAAGTCGGTCGGGCCGGCCTGGAGCGAATCTTTGAGCGCCAGCTTCGGGGCGTGCCAGAGGTTCGAATGGTCGAGGTCGATTCCAAAAACCGTGTGGTCAGAACGGTAGAGGTGGCCCAGGCCGCCGCTCCAGGACTCGACCTGCATCTGACCATCAACATCGACCTGCAGCGGGCAGCCGAACAGGCTCTCGGTGACCAGATGGAGGCTACCCGAACCAACCCGAACACCCCGGCGCCCGCCGGCAGCTTCGTAGCCGTTGACCCGGGCAATGGCGGGGTCATCGCCCTGGCCTCGCTACCGGGCTTCGACCCTGGCGACTTCGTGTTCGGGCTGGCCGATGACGTGGCCGCCGAGCTGTTCGCCGACAAAGACGACCCGTTCCTCAACCGAGCCATCGATGGGCTCTACCCTGCGGGGTCGACCTTCAAGCCGGTTCCCGCCTATGCCGCGCTCACCAGTGGACTCCGCGGTGAGTACGAAGTCTGGAACGACCAGGGTTCGTATCGCCTCAGCGGTTGCCGGACATCCGCAGCGACGAAGGGCTGCGTCTTCCGAAACGCCAAGGGTTTGGTCATGGGCCCGGTTGACGTCCGCACTGCGCTTACCCGGTCGAGCGATACGTACTTCTATTCGATCGGCGAGCGACTCTGGATCGAACGTGACCTCTACGGCCCCGAAATCCTCCAGGACACCGCTGGACGTTTCGGCCTGGGCCAGCCGACCGGAATCGAGCTACCCGGCGAAGCCGACGGCCGAGTGCCGGGCCCGAGCCAACGTCAACAGCTACACGACCGCTATCCCGAGGCGTTCCCCGACCCACGCTGGTACAGCGGCGACAACGTCAATCTGTCGATCGGGCAGGGCGACCTGTTGGTTACTCCGCTGCAGCTAGCCAACCTCTACGCCACGCTCGCCAGCGGCGGCATCCGCTATCAGCCAAGACTGGTCAATCAACTGGTCGACGGTCGCACCGGCGAGACCGTGCTTTCGTTCGAGCCGAGACAGGTTGCTTCGGATCTGTTGGAGGAGCGGGCGCTGAACGCCATTGTCGATGGCCTGCTGGCGGTGCCGGTCAACGGGACCGGGGCGACGGCGTTCGCCGGGTTCCCCAACGATCGTTTTCCCATCGCCGCCAAAACCGGCACCGCGGAAGTGTTGGGGCACGCCGACAACGCCCTATTCGCTGGCTTTGGCCCGCTACCAGAACCGCGCTACGCCTTCGCCGTGGTGATGGAAGAGGCCGGCTTTGGCGGAGTAGCGGCCGCGCCCGTAGCTCGGCGCTTCTTTGACTGGGTGGCGTTGGCCGAAGGCATAACCATCGTGGAACCTGGCCAACCAGTGCCTCTAGAAGTGGCCGTTGCTCAAGAAGTGGATGTAGCAGACAGCCAGGAAGAGGAACCGTCCCGATGAACCGCACTTCCACCTCCAGCCGCACTCGCACTAGCAGCCGCACCGCCACCCCCACCCGCACTCGCAACAGCGGCTGGAGCAACCGCATCCACCGTCCCCTGGCCGCGGTCACCCTCGGTATCGGTGCCTTTGGCTCGCTTATGGCCTTCAGCGCGGGCCGGGGCCCGACCGGCGATCTGAGTTTCGGGATCCGCCAGGTCATCTTCTTTGTCGTCGGCAGTCTTGCCATGCTGGTGGTGGCGGTTGTCGACTATCGCAGGTTGCAACGTTGGTACCCGCTTCTTCTGTCAGTCGCGGTTGCTGCCCTCGCTCTGGTTTTGACCCCGGTTGGCACCGAGGTCCGAGGGACCCAGGGGTGGTTCCAGTTTGGTGGCCTTGCCTTGCAGCCCTCGGAGTTCGCCAAGTTGACCCTGATCGTCGGTTTAGCGGTGATTCTCCAGGGTGCACCCCGAGCCAGAACCCTGCCTGGCGTCTTGCGCCAGGACTGGCAGCCATCAACCTCGTCGGCCGACCGAGAAAAAAGCCAGCCTGCCACATCCCGCTTCGCCCTCAGCGTCGGCCTGTTGGGCATCATGAGCGCCCTGGTGTTGGCCCAGGGGGAGTCGGGCACCGTGCTGGTCTACTGCGCCATCGCCCTGGGGATGATGACGGTCGCAGGGATCGAAGCCCGATACCTCGTGCTACTCACCGCGTCCGGTGTCATCGTTATTGGTCTCGCTCTGAGCAGCGGGATGCTCGCCGAATACCAGGTCGACCGATTCGAAGCGTTCCTCGACGCCGATCTCGACCCCCAGGGCATTGGCTACAACCAGCAGCAGGCCCTAACCGCCATCGGTTCCGGCGGCTTACTCGGTGCCGGGCTGTTCGACGGACCCCAGACCCAGCTCGGCTACCTCCCAGACCAGCACACCGACTTCATATTTGCCGCGGTGGCCGAAGAGCTCGGCTTTGTCGGCGCTTTGGCCGTTCTTATCCTCGAGGCCGGGGTTCTGGCATCGATATTTGTTGTCGGCTTGGAGAGCCGTGACCGGTTTGCCCAGTTGCTCTGCGCCGGTGTTTTCTCCTTTTTGGCCTTCCAGGTTTTCCAAAACGTGGCTATGAATCTGAGAATGATGCCCATTACCGGCATCTCGCTTCCCTTCGTGTCCTACGGGGGTAGTTCACTCGTCACGTCGCTCTTGGCGGTGGGTTTGGTACAGAGCGTGGCGGTCAATCGGGGCAGCGATCATCGGCTCCGCCCCACATGATGGTCTCTGCACGGGGCTTCGTTCAGCCGTTACGGCCTCTAAGTGCGATAGGGTCTACTGCAATATGACAACGGTTTGGCCCCAGCTGGAGCCGCTGCTGCCGAGGGTTCAAAAGCCCGCCCGATATATCGGTGGCGAAGACGGCGCTAAAGCAAAATTTCCTGACCCTACGCTCGTCAGCTGGTGTTTCACCTACCCCGACACATATGAGGTCGGTCTGCCGAACCAGGGTCTTCAGATTTTGTATGAGATCGTCAACGAACGATCCGATGGTAGAGCCGACCGCAGCTATGCGCCCTGGGTCGACCTCGAAGAGCTGATGCGGGAGAACGATGTTCCCCTGTTCTCGGTCGAACACCACACCCCGTGCAACGAGTTTGATGTTCTGGCCTTCAACCTGTCGGCCGAACTCACCTACACCAACCTCCTGAACTGCGTTGACCTTGCTGGCGTGCCGGTCCGCAGTGCCGATCGTGATCGCTCCCACCCGCTAGTAATGGCCGGTGGGCACTGTACCTACAACCCTGAGCCGCTGGCCGACTACCTCGATGTAGTCGTACTCGGTGATGGTGAAGAGGTCGTTGGGGAGATAACGGCGATTCTGGCCAGCTACAAGAATCGGCCCGAAGTAACAAAGGAAGCGATCCTGCTCGAATTGGCAGGCATCGAGTCGGTCTACATTCCTTCGCTCTACGAAGTCACATACGACGGCCCTCGCGTCGCTTCGATCACACCGAAGTGTTCGCAGGCCCCGGTCGAGGTTGCCAAACGTACGGTCGCCGATCTTGCTGACTGGCCCTATCCAAAAGAGCAACTGGTGCCCCTCACCGAGGTGGTGCACGACCGACTGAACGTCGAGGTATTCCGAGGCTGCACTCGCGGTTGTCGTTTCTGCCAGGCAGGCATGATCACCCGCCCGGTCAGGGAGCGCCCCGCCGACCAGGTTCGCACCATGGTGGCCAACGGCCTAGAGCGCACCGGCTACGACGAAGTGACCCTTACCTCGCTTTCCACCGCTGATTTCAGCGGTATCGAAGCGGTCGTCAGCGGGATCATCGACGAAGGCGAAACCGATCAGGATGGCGACGCCGGTTGCGGCCCCATCTCGGTTTCGCTGCCAAGCCTGCGGGTCGACGCATTCGGCGTCGGTATCGCAGCCCAGCTACAGCGAGCCAAGCGCAGCGGCCTTACGTTCGCTCCCGAGGCTGGCACCTGGCGCATGCGTCAGATCATCAACAAGCTGATTCGCGAAGAAGACCTCTACGAGGCGGTCGAGGCTGCTTACTCAAAGGGTTGGTCACGGGTCAAGCTCTACTTTCTGATCGGCCTGCCGTCCGAAACCGACGAAGACACGCTCGGTATCGCCGAGCTGGCCAAGAACTGTGTGGCCATCGGCAAGCGCCATAGCAATCGAGCCAGCGTGACCGTTTCGGTCGGCGGCTTTGTGCCGAAGCCGTTCACCCCGTTCCAGTGGTTCGG
>JBOEHD010000253.1:475-8238 GCA_050633745.1 Acidimicrobiales bacterium | reverse complement strand
TCGCCGCCCATCTGGGTGGTGCCGCTGGTGTTGCGGGTAGGGGTGCTGCCTGCCATGCCGTGACAGCCGATGCCGCCGCCAGCCTCGGACCCCTCGGGGACCCAGGTCGAGGTGTTGTGGGGGCAGCCGGAGCAGAAGCCAGCGTTTCGGCTGGCGCCCTTGAGTTCCTTTGCGTCGGCCAGTGGGATCAGTGTGCGCTCCCGCTCGAGCGGGGTAACCGAGTCCTCGCCGAAACGGTCGACGAGGAACGGACGGATCAGCTTGACGATCTGCTCGACCTCCATCTCACCGTGACCGGGGAACCACAGCTTGCCGTCATCGTCTCGCTTGCCGAGGATCTTGGGGGCGTTTGTCTGGCCGTAGAGTGCTTCGCGGGCGAACATCTCGACGAATGCCCGCTTCTCCTCCACTACCACGATGGTGTCGAGCCCGTCAGCGAACTCGCGGACCGAGGTGGGCTCCAGCGGCCACACGACGGCTGGCTTGAAGATGCGAATGCCACGGCGACGCAGTTCCGCCTCGTCGAGGCCGAGCTGATCGAAGGCGGCTCGCAGGTCGTAGTAGGTCTTGCCCGCAGCGACGAAGCCGAGCTTGGCATCGGCGGTGTCGACCGTCTGCTTATTGAGCTTGTTGTGAGCGATGAACTCGTTTGCGGCGTTTAGCCGACCCTCGTAGACCTCACGCTCCATGGCGACGGCCAGCGGACCGAAGAGGCGATCCTCCTGGGTGTGGGCCCAAGGTTTGCCGTCCCACTCCCATTCCGGGCGGCTCGATTGGACTCGGCCTGGACCAACCTTGATCGTCGAGTAACCGTCTGCCACGTTTGTCACGATTTTCATGGCCGACCAGAGGCCGCTGTAGCGCGACAGCTGGTAACCCAAACGGCCATAGTCGGCCACTTCCTGCACGCTTCCCGGGTAGAAGATCGGGGTTTCGAAGTGCAGCAGCACAAACTCTGACTCGGCGGTCAGGGTCGACGACTTGGAAGCCGGATCGTCGCCGGCCACCAGCAGCACGCCGCCGTTTGGATCGACACCGGAAACGTTGGCGTGGCGGATGGCATCGCCAGAGCGATCTACGCCGGGGGCCTTTCCGTACCACATGCCGAGCACACCATCGTAGGTGCCTTCCCAATTGTGGTTGGCCAGCTGGCTACCCCACACCGCGGTGGCGCCAAGATCTTCGTTGAGGCCGGGGATGAAGTTGATGTTGTTGGCGTCGAGCTCCGCCTTGTTGCTGTTCATCAGCTGATCGACGCCACCGAGTGGTGAACCTCGATAGCCGCTGACCATGGCGGCGTTGTTCAAACCATCTCGCTTATCGGCCCGGAGCTGGTCGAGCAGTACCCGCAACAGCGCCTGAACACCGGACATGGCGACGTCGCCCTCGTCCCGAGCAAAACGATCTTCGAGCTTGAATTCCACTAGTGACATGAAGTGCTCCTTCACGGGCCGAAACCGACACTACGGGCGCAGTGCGGGCCAGAGATAGCGCAGCCAGAGATATGCCTTCAAGTTCACCACGAATCGGGGCCTACGGCGAACTCGGTATGGGAACTCGATCTGTGCAACCGTGGTCCGGTGACCACACGTACTCAGGCTTCCAATCCGGCTGAAATGCACCCACTCGACCTTTCGGCTCGCCTCATCGACAGCGGCGTGGCCGACACGCCCCCTAACCGGGTAACCCACCAGCTGAGCGAACTGAACGATTCGATCGCCATGATCGAGTCGTTTAGCCACGTTGTGCTGGTCCACACCGACGATGGTCTGGTTGCGTTCGACTCGAGCGGCGCGCTCAGCGGGGAAGCGGTTGTGGCCGCGTTGCGGGCCTGGTCGGACGATCCGGTGCACACTTTGGTTTACACCCACGGACACCTCGATCACGTTGGTGGTTCCCGGGTGTTCGCCGCCGACGCCGACGAGCGAGGCAGGCCCCGACCCCGGGTTGTCGGGCATGAGGCGGTGGCGACCCGGTTTGCCCGCTACGAGTACACCTCGGGCTACAACCAGGTAATCAACCAGCGCCAGTTCGGCGGCGCGGCCGGGTCCGCTGCGGCCGAGCGGGCGACTCGACCGTTTATCCCGGCGGGCACGCTCTCGCCAGACACGGTGTATGCCGATCAGCTGAGCGAGAACATCGGCGGGATCGACTTTGAGTACAACCATTGCCTTGGCGAGACCGACGATCACACCTGGACCTGGATTCCCTCTCAGAAAGCGATCTGCGCTGGCGACCAGTTCATCTGGAACTTCCCGAACTGCGGCAACCCTCAGAAGGTTCAGCGGTATCCACTGGAGTGGGCTCAGTCGCTGCGAGACATGGCGGCCCGGGAGGCCGAGTTGTTCTTACCGGCCCATGGCTTGCCTATCGCTGGCCCGGAGCGAATCGCCAACTGTCTCGACACCGTTGCCACCACCCTCGAGGTGTTGGTGGCTCAGGTGGTCGAGGCCATGAATACCGGAGCGGGATTGGACGAAATCGTACACTCGGTTTCGGTACCGGACGAGACCTTGTCGATCCCCTACCTGCGGCCGATGTACGACGAGCCGGAGTTCGTCATTCGCAACATCTGGCGCCTCTACGGTGGCTGGTGGGACGGCAACCCGGCACGACTCAAGCCGCCGTCCGATTCCGCTATCGGCGCGGAGATCGCTTCCCTGGTTGGTGGAATTGAAGCGTTGGTGGCCCGAGCGGTCGAAGTGTCTGGCGGCGGTGATCACCGGGTGGCGTGCCAGCTGATCGAGTACGCGGTGGCGGCCGAACCGGAGGCCGGACTGGTCCACGAAGCCCGAGCAACGATCTACCAAGCCCGCCGCAAAGCCGAGACGTCGCTGATGGCCAAGGGCATCTTCGGCTCAGCGGTCGCCGACTCGACCGAAGCCCTCACCGGCGAAACACCGGAGACCAAGATGATCGTAAACCTCGGCGAAGAGTAGGCGGTTTGTCTGAGAGGTTGGTTGGTTGGTTGGTTGGGTTTTGTTTCGCAGCGGTCTGGATCTGTCCCAGATCAGCGATGAGGTCACTTGCCACCTCCCCTAGGCGGCCTCCATTGAAGCTTCGCTGTCTGGGCGTCGAGCGTTACATATGTCTCCTCGGTGAGCGTCATAACGAGTCTCGACGATCATTTTCTAGATCGGGTTGTGGGTCTTGGTCTTGCTGGCAGAACGCGTTGCTGGGGGTGTCGACCGTCGGCTGATCGCGTTTCGAACACCGGCTTGGCAAACCGGGCGGCGGTGCGGCGGGCGAAGCCGACCTGTATCCATGGTGGGCCTTGGCCGACCCGATATCGATTCAACGGCCAGGCGCATCTGCAGGCCGGTCACCCACGCCGCTGGCAAGCCCGCTCCGATGTGACCGGCACAAGGGCCCGCGCCGAACGATCGGCCCTCGAAACCCTAACCAGAGCTCGCAAAGAAGGTCGGAGGCTGGTTGCCAAATTTCGGTTTCGCCGAGTTGCCATACGAACGATTGTTCTATATATTGACTTCCTCGTGGCAAGTGGGTCACCGCAACTTCTTCACCTCTTCTAGACCTCTTTCTGTAGTGGTCTCTGTGGTAGGCGGTATGCCATGACCTGTCTCAATGCCGAATCGAGAATTGCGCTCAGTGAGTTCCCGCGTGTTGTTAGCGGGCTTGATCTGGGCGCTGCTGGCGAGGCCGAGCTGAAGGCAGTCTTGCGCCAGGTTCGTGCCGCACAACGGTGTCTTGAAGGCATCGCAATGCGTATTGGGGCTCGGTCGAACGTGTTAGCGGCTCGGGGTAAGGCTGCGCCTGCGGCCGAGACCTTGCGGGGCGACGGGGCTGTTGGTGCTAGCCAGGCCCGGCGTGAAGCTCGACGGGCCGAGGTGGCCCATGCGGTGCCTGGGGTTATTGATGCGGTTGCTGACGGTGAGATATCCGGCGAGCATGTCGACGCAATCGCCCGGCACTCAGGAAGGCTCTCTAATGAGCAGCAGGCCGGGTTCGATTTTGATGCTGTGGTGGTGCAGGCGAAACGGTTGCCGCCGGAGACCTTCAACCGATTTATGAAACGAGCGGTCGAGCAGGCTAAGGCCGATCACGGGCTTGGCGACACGATTGCGAAGCGGGCGGCGTCGGAGTTTCGGCACTGGTTCGACCACGCGACCGGCATGGGCCGGTTCTCCGGATCGCTCGACCCGGAACGATACGAGCTGTTGGTGGCTGCGGTTGAGCAGCGCTGTTCGTCGATGGCGGCGGCAGGCGACGTGGAGAAGAACCACACCCTGGCAGCGGCTGCGTTGGTTGAGCTCGTGACTAGTGCCGAAGTTGGGCGAGATGTACGCGGGCGGTTGCCTTCGATTCTTGTGGTCGTTGATCACGAGACTGCGTCCAAGGGGCCGCATGCCGAGTCGGTACGTCAAACGGAGAACGGGCATGACATCGCTGCTGCTTCGGTGGCTCGGTTGGCGTGTGATGCAGTGCTACGGCGAGTAGTTCTTGATGAGTCGGGCGTACCGATAGACGTCGGCCGCAAACACCGCACGGCAACCGATGGGCAGTGGGCAGCGCTGAAGGCTCAGTACTCGAGTTGTGCATGGGACGGGTGCACCGCTCCGATCTCCTGGTGCCAGGCACACCACATACGAGAATGGGAGCGCGGCGGAGCGACCGACTATGAGAACCTGGTGCCGCTCTGTTCGCAGCACCATCACCGAGTACATGAGGGTGGCTGGTCGATCAAGCTCAAACCGGATCGAACGCTAGAGGCATTCAAACCGGGTGGCTGCCACCACTCGACTACGTCAGTACCGATGCGATGTTAGGGGCCGATGCGATGTTAGGGGCCGATGCGATGTTAAGGCCCGAACAGGCGATGCAGCACGTCGTAGGTACCGATGGTCAGGGTGCCAGTCAGGTCGAGCGAGATCGAGTTTGTGATGAATTCGTCGAGCTGCAGATCAATGCCTACCGCCCCAAGCTCGATCAGGCCTTCGGCTTCGATTCTGGTCGCTACCGCTCGCAGGTGATCCCCGAGAAAACCGTCTCGATTGGCGTTGGCCGTGGCCGCGTCCATCGGCGCTCCATCGGAGATCACGACCAGCGCTCGGCGACGCTCCTGGCGCTGCAACAGCCGCCCATAGGCCCACTCGATCGCCTCGCCATCGATACCTTCGCGGTAGTGGTCGGTGCGCAGCATGGTGGCCAGCGCCAGCCGAGCCTGTCGCCATGGTTGGTCGGCGTGCTTGTAGACGATGTGCTCCACTTCGTTCAGCCGGCCAGGGTCGGGGGGCGAACCCGCTGCTCGCCACTCGGCTTGAGCTCGGCCCCCACCCCATGCTCCGGTGGTAAAGCCGAGCACTTCGCTGGTCGCTCCGGCCATCTCCAGAGCCCGCACCAACGTGTCGACCAGCACGGCGACCGATTCGTAGCGTTGGGCCTTCATCGAGCCCGAGGTGTCGATCAAGAAAGTAACGGTGCCATCGCTGGTCGGCCGGAAGCGTTCTCGGCGATGGACGAGGCGGTTGGTCGGATCGGCGATCAATTGGCTGAACCGGGCAGGATCGAGCAGACCGTCTTCCTCGCCGCCGCTCCACCCGTCTGCGGCCTGAACCGGGAACAGCAGGCGCAGGCGCTGAGCCAACCTCGCCACGCTGACCGCCTGGGCTTCGATGTGGCCTTCGAGTTCAGTGCGCAGCTCCCGAATCGCCGCCGCCCGGTAGAGACCGCCGGCGTTGACCTCGGTGTCGTAGGCGGTGGTGAACACGTGGTAGCTGGCCGCCGCATCGGGGTTGAAACGGCTGCCGTCGGACTCAGCTGCGATCTCGTTCAGCAAATCCCAGTCGATGGGGATGAGCAACGCATTGTCGGCGATCACTTCGGGCGCATCGCCCTCTGCCTCGGAGGCATCGTCGACCATCTCAGCCACCAGCCGAGCGATCTCGGCCGCGGGGATGGCGAAGTCGGCTTGCGACTCAACCAGCGATGGAAGCTCCTTGAGGGCGTGGCCGACGAGCCGGGCCAGGTTGCCTCTTGTCACCTCAATCAGCTCGTCCACGTTCTCCGACGTCGGCACCCGCAGCAGTCGGGCCCGAAGCATATGGGTGATGGTGAAGACAAGAAGGCCAACGCCGGTCTCGGCCACCTTGGCGGCCCGAGCGGTGTCGCTCCACTTCTCAAACGCAGCTGTTGTATTGGCCGAGACCCCTGGCAGGGTCGGGTCGCCAAGCGCTTCGCAGCGAAACTGCTCGGCGATATCGAACACCACCCTCTGCAGAATCGGCTGCGGACTCAGCTCATGATGCAGGGTCGGGTCGCTGTGGCGGATCCGCAGACCAAGCCCATCGACCACTCCCCTATCAACCGACAATTCAACAGTGGGCTCGCCAGAGACTGGCTGCCCAACCGCAAGATAAGGAACCACGATCGCCACTGGCGTTTCGGCAAGATAAACCCGGCTCCGACGCAGGTCGGCCCCGGGCTGACGCGCAACAGCCCGAAGCGCAGCAGCCGACAGGCGATCGGCTCTTCGTTTCGTTCCGCTAGTCAAGGCCGATCGTCAGCCGAACGCTCGCTGATAGTACTCCTCAACGATCGACTGCTCGGCCTCGTCGCACTTNNTTGAGGAACGTGAGACGGAAGGCGGTGTCGACCGCCCCGAAGGTCAGCAGATTCTCGGCCCAGCTGATCACCGTCCTCGGCGACATCACCGTCGAGATATCGCCAGCTTTGAAGCCGGTGCGGGTCATGCCGGCTACCGCGACCATCGACGTCACGAGACTATGCCCATCACCCCGCTCGGCCATCGCCGGCACCTGACCAAGCACAACCTTGACCTCGTCCTCGGGTGCCAGGTAGTCGAGCCGGGCTACAACGTTCCAGCGGTCGAGCTGGGCTTGGTTGAGCATCTGGGCTCCCCGGTACAGCCCGGTCATATCACCGAGACCAACGGTGTTGGCGGTGGCGAACAGCCGGAACTGTGGGTGGGGGTTGATCACCCGGTTCTGGTCCAGCAGCGTAAACCGGCCCTCTTTTTCGAGCACTCGCTGAATGACGAACATCACGTCGGGGCGTCCTGCGTCGTATTCGTCGAACACCAGGGCCACCGAACGCTGCAGCGCCCAGGGAAGAATGCCCTCGGCGAACTCTGTGACCTGTTTCCCGTCGCGGATCACGATGGCGTCTCGTCCGACGAGGTCCATCCTGGTCAGATGGCCGTCGAGGTTAACCCGCAGGATTGGCCAGTTCAGCCGAGCCGCAACCTGCTCGATATGGGTCGACTTGCCAGACCCATGCGCCCCCTGGACCAGCACTCGGCGATTGTGCTCGAAGCCGGCCAGGATGGCCTGGGTCGTCTCTGGATCAAAGTGATAGGCCGGGTCGATCTCCGGCACATAGTCGGCAAGCTCGGGACTGTCAGCCAGCACCTCGACCTTTTGATTTGTAGCGAAGCCGAACAGCTCCGACGCCGAAGCCTTACTCACGCCCTCAAGCCTCGCAGCGCAGAAGGGCGCTTAGACATAGTCCTTGTACTTGTCGAGGTGACGGACTGGCTTCGAGAGCGCATCCTTGCGGAACGGGTCGCCCAGTTCCTGGGTGCACATGATCTCGATGACCGTGGTCTTTCCCTCGTTCATCTGAGCGTTGATGGCATCGGTGAGCGCTGCGCCGACATTATCGAGCTTGTCGACCCGGACGCCCTCGGCGCCCATACTGCGAGCAATCTCGGAGTAGTTCTCGTCACCATCGAGCTCACCGGCGACAAACCGGCGGCCGTAGAAGTCGACCTGGTTCTTCTTCTC
>JBOEHD010000253.1:0-413 GCA_050633745.1 Acidimicrobiales bacterium | reverse complement strand
CGGTTGTGGAACACCACCGCGGTAACCGGGATGTCGTGGCGAACCGCGGTCATCAGCTCGGACATCGACATGGCCCAGGCGCCGTCACCGGCATAGGACACTGCCGGGCGATCGGGTGCGGCAGCTTTGGCGCCGATGATCGTCGGCAGGGCGTAACCGCAGTTACCCCAGCTCATCGGAGCGAAGAAGCTGCGGGCCTCTTCGAAACGAAGGTAGGAGTTGGCAACCGAGTTGATGTTGCCGATGTCGGTGGAAACCATGACCCGGGCTGGCATGGCCTTTTCAAGCTCACGCAGGACCTGGCGGGGATGCAGCCAGTCGCCAGGCATATCGGCTGCCTGATCGATGGCTTCGAGGGAGAATTCGTCCTTCTCGTGGATCCAGGCGTCGAGCTCGTCTTCCCAGATCTGCTT
>JBOEHD010000252.1:0-7618 GCA_050633745.1 Acidimicrobiales bacterium | reverse complement strand
GCCAGGCTGTCCTTGCCGCCAGAAACCGCAACCAGGGCCCGCTCGCCGGTGCTCAGCATCTCGAACGATTCGATGGCCCGTTCCACCTGCTGGCGGCAATACCGCAGGAAATGATCCTGGCAGAAGTTGGCGTTGTGACGCCGGATATCGATTACCGCCGCTTCGCGGCAAACCCGGCACTTCATCGCGCACCGCCGTGAGTCATAGCGCACCGCCGCTGATCACCGGGCGGATCTCAACCGAATCGTTGTCGCCGAGCACTGCGTCGGCGGGAATCAAGGTTCCATCGCTGATGACCAGGACCGATTCACGATTAAGGTCCAACTGTTTGAGGAGTTTGACCACAGAAATCGGGCCGGGGAGCTCAAGCTCCCGACTGGGGTTGCGTAACAAGACCTTCACTCCCCCAGCATGCCAGATCCCCTAGCCAGCCAGATCGTTCTGCGGGTTATTTGCTGGCCGCTCGCCGTTCTCGTTTGAGGGCCCGCTTATCCTTTTTCATCTGCTTGATCTGGCGTTTGTGGGAGATCGGCAGATGCTCGATGAGAATAGTGTCACCGGGTTTGGTCGAAGAAAGATCGATCAGTTCCTTGCGACCGCCAACCGACTTAACCAAACGCATGGCGAGGAGCGCGGCGGAGGTGAACACCCACGATTTAGCCGGCCCGCCGATGTAGGCGCGGATTCCCCACATTGCCAGTCGACGGAACATTAGAAGCGGCGGATCTCCAGAACCGAACTCTTCTTCTTGCCGGTCTTGCGGCCGAACAGGTAGACGATCAGAAGGATGACGAGCGCCACAGCCGAGCCGGTGAGCGCCATCTTCTTCTTGCTATCTTCGGCGACGACTTCGACCTGGCCTTGGATGTCCCGGAACTTGGCTTCGATATCAGCCGGCGTTATACCCGCAGTTTCAGTCATGACAGAACTTTCTTCTTGGCTCGTGAGAGGGAGGCGTAGATCAGAACAATGGCCAAGCCTAGAACGGCAATCGATGCCAGATAGGGCAGCGTTGACATCCAGGCCGCTCCGGCGAAGACCTCAAGCGATTGCAGCAACCGAAGGGTCGCAAGGCCGGCAAAGAAGACCCCGAGGAACATAAGCAAGGACCCCGCGATGCCGAGTCCGAGGTACCGCCCCAGTTGTTTCAACGGTTGCAGTGTCTCCTGCTTGGCGTAGGTCACCAGCATCTGCTGCATTTCCTGCGCACCTTCAAGCGGGTTGGTCTTCGACACAGGCTCTCCCTTGGCTGGTTCAGTGGGCCAAACGGCACTCGACGCCCTACAGCATTGAGAAGTCTAGATGCCCGGGCCACCGATTCGGGTTGCGATTCAGGTTGTTATTGTATTGACGATCAGGAGTTAACGATCCGCTCAGGATCGCAAACTCAGCCGCCTTGCAACCGCAGATTGACTAACTCCATCGTCGTATCGATGGCGTCGTCGATAGAAGCCAGCCTGTCGACCGAACTCGCCGTGCCAAGCAGCTGCTGCTTGTCGAACGGCCCGATCGGGAGCATGGCAGCCATCTGCATCGTCCCGAGGTCGCCACAATCTAAGGTTTCGGGCATTGGTCCGATGTCGAAACCGGCCTCGGAGGTCAGGGCCATACAGCGACGGAACTTACCCTCAACCCGTTCGAACTCTTCACTCTCCGGGCCATCGGGAGTGGCGTCTGGCCACGGTTCGATCTCGGCGGCAGGGTACGGATCGTCCGGCAACCACTCGCTGACCTTGAACCGCTCGACCCCGACCGTCACCAGAGACCAGCGCCCGTCGGGGAACTCCTCGGCTTCGATCACCTCGGCGATCGTGCCGAACCCGGACCGTTGGTCGTCGCCACCGGTTTCGGTTCCTCGTTCGATCATCACAACGCCGAAACGTCGACCCTGTTCAAGCACGTCGTGCACCAGTGCCCGGTAGCGAGGCTCGAATATATGCAGCGGCAGCACCATCGTCGGGAACAAAACGAGCCCGAGCGGGAATTGTGGAAGCGCTGCCATCTAGGAAATACGGTAGCGACTGCGACGACTCAGCGAAGAGTCAGGTCGAAAGAATCGCTCCGTACCAGGTGTGCGGCAGGAGTGTGGTAGCTGACCGGCTTCAGTTGGTGAGAGCGGCCAGGGGCGAAAGCTGATCGACCGACGGCCCAGCCGGATACCGGGTCAGTGCACTGACAAAGGGGTCCTGGAGGGCCTTTACCGCCTCATCCTCGATGATCTCATCATCGTTGATGATGTAGGCGAACGTGACGTAGGCCCCGAGGTCGGTCGGCACCGCTGAGTTGACGTAACCGGAGAGGGCCTGCACGCCGCGCAACGTTCCGGTCTTGGCCAGCACCAGGCCTTCGGCCGGGGTGTCGACGAACCGGGTGGTGAGCGAACCGCGCTGACCAGCGATCGACAGCGAGGTGCCCAGCTCGCTCGTCGGTCCGGTGCGAACCAAAATCTCTGCCAGCGCGGCGCAGGTCAACCGGTCGGCTTCGGAGAGCCCGGACCCGTCGAACACCTGCACATCGTCCATCGGGATGCCCTGCTCGGTGAGGAACGTGGCCATCGCCGCCGCACCCGCTTCGGTCGTTCCCTGTCCGACCTGAGCTAGTCCGATTCGCTTGAGCAGGAGTTCGGCTCCGAGGTTCGAGCTGTAGCTGTTGATGTGGGTGACCGTTTCAAGGAGCGACGGTGAGCGGATCGATTCCACTTCGACCAGGGTTTCCGGTGCCAGCCCCGATGTTGGAGCGCCGGTGATGGTTATGCCACGTTCCTGCAGCAACTGGTTGAACACCGACGCGGCGTGCTCGGGCGGATTCGTCGTTTCGCGGCGGGGCCGGGGCGAGTCTCGGAAGGTCGCTGGCCAGTCGATAAAGCCTTCGTTAACCGTCAGCGCTGACAGCGGGCCGGACTGCTTCTGAACGATCAGGCGGTTGTCCCATGGGCCATAGCGAATCGAGTCATAGAGCGACTCATCGCCGACGACCGACCCGTTGATCGTGGTCAGCCCGGTGGCCGCCACCTTGTCGGCGAGGGTCTCAAGCCGGGTGTAGCTGCGACCGTCAACCACCTCGTACTGTGCCAGCCAGTCATCGGTGAACAGGAACGGATCACCGTCTCCGATGAAGTAAAGGTCGCCGTCGAGCACACCATCGTTGATGAGCGCCGTGACCGCGACCCTGGTGTTGTACGTGAAGTCTGGGCCCAGGGTTTCCAGCGCGGTGTATGTGGTGAGAAGTTTCTGGTTTGATGCCGGAACGAGCCCGCCTTCGATCTCACGGGGCGTACCGAGGACACGGTCGCCGTTGCGAACCGCGAGGCAGACCTGCTCGCTCGGCGTCTGTTCCAGGATCTGATTGACGCCATCAAAAATCAGGGAGTCATTGACCGGCGCCCTTAGCGTCAGCGGGACCCGCCGGGCCGACAGCACCGGGGATTGCAGTGTGGCCTCGTAGGTGACGTCTTGGGCGCTGATGGCCCCGAAGTCAGCCCGATTGGCTGCTCGCCACGCCACCAGGGCAACGATGGCTAACAGTGCTGGCGGAAGCCACTGCTTTGCTAGACGACCAAATTGCATCGACTGCAATCTACATTCTCGCCGGGCCAGACACTCGGAGCCCTGCGGTTATGAGCGGGGCTTGGACTGGCCCTGCTGCCCCCGCTGCCCATGTTGAGTGGTTTCGACAGTCGGCTCCGGCTCTAATGCGGCCCTCACGAAAGTGCGCATATGGGCGAAACGAGCCTCAAGCGCGTCGGGTGCCAATGGGTCGCGGTTGAGCAGCCCGGCCAGCATCCAATGATCGGAGAAGTAGCTGAGTAGCGCCCCATAGCCGGTGACAACCAAGTTCTCGGGGTCGTGCCTGCGAAAGCGTCCGGCATCCATTTCCCGCTCAAAAAACGCCACAGCCCTGAGGAAGAAGGGCCGGAGTGCCGCTCCGAGGTCGAATCCGAGGTGTCCTTTTTCGGTCAGCGCTTCTCGCCGGACCAGCGTGACCAGTTCAGGGTTTGCTCGGAAGAACTCGAAGCTGACCTCGAGGATCTGGTCGACGAGATCCCAACCGTCGAGCGGTGCCAGCCGAGCTTCACGAATCCGTAGGTCCCAATCTGCGAGTGCGTCGAGCAGTACCTGCTGATAGATCGCCTCTTTTGATGCGAAGTAGTGCAACAAGCTGGGTCGTCGGATGCCGACGCCGGCCGCGATGTCGTTCAGCGACGTGCCCTCGAAGCCCTGATTGGCGAACAACAGCTTGGCTTCTGAGAGAATCAGTTCCCTTGTCGATGGGTCGGACACCTAACAGAACATAGTCGCCCGAAGCCCAAGTTCACGGGGCGCCGCCGGTAGCGTTCCTTCGATGAAGATTATTGCAGCCCTCTTCATGGACGACATCGAGCTTCGGTCGGTGCCAGGTCCATCAACCAGGATCGACCTTGCGGGGATTCAGTTCTCAGCCCCTGCCCCGTCGCCGGTCCCGGTAACCGTCGCCCCACACCTCGTCGTGCTGGTCTGGAATCCGCCGGACGGCAAGGACGTCGGGGCGTTGGAGGTCGTGTTCACCAACGAGTCCGACTCTCCCCCAAACGATGAGAACCCAGTCGAACCGCTGGCCCGCAACGTGCAGGCGCTCCAGATCGAGCCCGGCAAGTTCAACTACCGACTGGTTCGAGCCGAGCTGCCGTTCGAGGACTACGGAACGATTATCGCTCACTGCAGTATCGATGGCGGCCCGGTCCAGGTTGTGCCGTACACCCTGATGCCTCCGGTCGAGTAGCGGCGCAGCTGTCCAATCATGAACCGCCACTCGACGCCGGACTAGCGCCAGAGCTTCGCTGACGATGGCGCCCGAGGTCAACGATTACCGCTGTGCCGCCGCCATGTCGGCCCACCCCGATGCCGCTACGGCGATCGGCGAGGTCTTAGGTGCGGTGCTTGAACGCATCGACCCCCACCCCGACGCCGCTGTGCTCTTCGTTTCGGGCATCATGGTCGACCGGCTGGAACAAATCGTGGCGGCGGTCAACGCCATCCTGGCCCCCGAACTGTTCGTCGGGTCAACGGTCTATGCGGTATTCGATAGCCACGGCGAGTCGGTTGACGGGGTTGCGCTGTGGGCTCTTTCCGGGCCGCCGACCAGCAGGCCTCGGCCGCTTCGTCTGACGGCGAGCGGCGGCGACGTCGAGGGCTTACCGGCGGTGATGGAATCGGGAAGCGTGGCACTGCTCTTCGGCGACGCGGCGTTCCCCATCGACTCCCTGGCGGCCGAACTGCTCGCTCACGCAGAGGGGGTGACCGCAGCCGTCGGCTTACCGCCTCGGCGCTCCCGTCATCACGACGCCACCCTCATCGACCACGACCTCGTCCACTACAGCGGCGCGGTCGGAATACTCATTCCGCCCGGCGCCGCATCGATCTTCGGATTCGAGGTTCGCCTCTGGGAAGACGATGACCCAATCCCTGATCCCCCCATCTACCCAAACGGCGGCCGGGGTGGCGTACTCATCGCCGAACCGCAGGTCGACCTGAGCGGTATGACCAGCCTCGATCTCGAGGTGCTTTACGACGAACTGTCCGGCGGCGTGGTCGGCATGGTGGGCCGACCCTATTCGCTCGGTTGGACCGACGACGGCCAGCAGCGAAACAACGTCGCCGCGGCGGTATACGGACAGCGCCGCTAGCCCGCTAGCGTGGAATCGCAGATAAATTGCGTGGAATCGTAGGTAATCGGTCGATGGTTTCGTCCGGTAGATCAACCACAGATGCTCCAGTCAGCACCACACTGTGACGCCCCCCACAGCTGATCGGGATCAAACAGTGAAAAATGATCAACAGAGACGCTTGATCGAATGGTAAACACTTGATGCGTTGCGGCCGACTGGGGTACCGCAGACGCAGATCGATTGATTCAAAAGCGCACGGGTACGTGCTCAGCGTGTTCGGAAGGAACGAATGACTGAAGTAGCCACAAACCAGGCGGGGAACACCGCAGAGTTGGAACTCAAAGGCGTCAACGTCATTAGGGGCCTCGCCCTCGATGGCCCCCGCGCCGCCAACTCGGGTCACCAGGGCACGGCTATGGCTCTGGCTCCGCTGGCCCACGTGCTCTTCACTCGGATTCTGAACTATGACGCCAAGGATCCTTCCTGGCCGGACCGCGACCGCTTCATTCTTTCCGCCGGTCACGCCTCGATCCTGCATTACTCCATGCTCTACCTGACCGGGCAGGGCCTCGAGCTCGAAGATCTTCGTCAGTTCCGCCAGATCGGGTCGATGACCCCCGGTCACCCTGAGGCCGGCCACACCGCCGGTATCGAGGTCACCACCGGTCCGCTTGGCCAGGGTCTGGCCAACGGCGTCGGCATGGCCATGACCGAGCGCTACCTACGCTCGAGCTACGGCGAAGACCTCTGCGACCACTACACCTACGTCATCGCAGGCGACGGCTGTCTCTCCGAGGGCATCAGCCACGAGGCCGCCTCGTTCGCCGGGCACCAACAGCTCGGCCGGCTCGTCGTCGTATACGACGACAACCACATCACCATCGACGGTTCGACCGACCTCTCGCTATCCGACGACGCTCCGAGTCGGTTCGCCAGCTACGGATGGGACGTTGACGAAATCGGTGAAGTAGCCAACGACCTCGACGCCCTAACCGGCGCCCTTGAGCGGGCCAAGACCACCGACCGTCCGTCGCTTATCGTGCTCCGCAGCCACATCGGCTACCCATCCCCCGAGCTCACCGACAGCCACGAAGCCCATGGGCTGGCCTTCGATGCCGATCACATCGCCTCCACAAAGAGGTTCATGGGCACGCCCCCGCAGGAGTCGTTCTGGGTGCCGGAAGATGTCTTGGAGATGTACCGGTCCGCCGGTCGACGCGGTCGCGACCAGAACGAAGCTTGGCAGAAACGGCTGAGCGACTCGCCATCTCAGGCGCTGTGGCGTTCCGGTTGGGAACAGAAGCCCACCATCGATGCCAGCGCAGTTGCCGAGTCATTCACCAGAGGTGAGAAGGTGGCCACTCGCAAGGCCTCCCAGACCTGCGTGACCGCCATCGCCGACGCCAACAACAACCTCATCGGCGGGTCGGCCGACCTTACCGGCAACACCGGCACCAAGATCGACAGCCTGGCCCAGGGCCCAACCACCGGCAACGGTCGCCAGATCTACTTCGGAGTGCGGGAGCACGCCATGGGATCAACCATGGTCGGCGCGGCCAAGCACGGCGGCGTCGTTCCGATCGGCGGCACCTTCCTGGTGTTCGCAGACTACATGCGCCCTCCGGTCCGACTGGCCGCCATGTCCGAAGCAAAATGTGTGTTCGTATGGACCCATGATTCGCTCGGCGTTGGCGAAGACGGCCCGACCCACCAACCGGTCGAGCAGATCATGAGCCTCCGGGCCATCCCCGGGCTTCGGGTCATCCGACCCGGCGATGCCATCGAGACCGCTGGGGCCTGGAAGCTGGCCATGGAACACGATGGCCCATCGGCCATGATCCTCAGCCGCCAGGACCTACCGATACTGGCCTCAACCGATGCCGAAAAGGTATCCCGAGGCGGCTATGCGGTAGTTGAAGCCAGCGATCCCGACCTCATTCTGATCGGGACCGGCAGTGAACTGGCGATCTGTGT
>JBOEHD010000251.1:0-7074 GCA_050633745.1 Acidimicrobiales bacterium | reverse complement strand
ACACAGGTCGGTAACGACCCCCAGCAACACAGGTCGGTACCGACCCCCGTTACAAGGCAAGTAGCCCATACCTGTCTGCGCCTGTGCTGGCTAGCCTGCGCTGGTGACTCAACACCGTGGCCATCGAGCGTCGGCATGACCGCTCAAACTCCGGCCACTTCGACCGGGATCGACTCCCGAGGGCTGGGGGCCGTCAGCACAGCTGTGACCCTAATGGGGATCGGCAGCGTGGTGGCAAAGGCCTCGGCCATCGAGGGTCCGATCCTGGCCTTCCATCGAGCGTGGCTAGCTGCAGCGATCTATGTCGGGCTGCTGCTGGCGCTCGGCAACCGAATCAGCCGGGATTCTCTGCGGGCCGCGGCCCCTGGTGGGCTGGCCTTCGGAGTGCAGTTGGGGTTCTTTTTCTCCGCCATCCAGCTGACCACGGTGGCCAACGCCACCATGTTGATAGCGCTGCAACCCATCGCCATCCTGCTGTTTTTCTCCCGCCAGTTCGGGGAGACGGTCACCCGCACCGAGCTCGCCCTCTCAGCGGCGGCTCTTGTCGGCGTTGGTCTGGTGGTATTCGGCTCGAGCGATTCGCCGTCTTGGAGTCCGGCGGGCGACCTCCTGGCGCTCGGAGCCCTGGCCACCTGGACCCTCTACTTTGTCGGCTCAAAGAAGGCCCGCCAGCAACTCGGAGCCTTTGAGTATCAGGGGCTTTCGCTGCTGTTCAGCTCAGCCATCATGCTCCCGGTGACGCTGATCTTCTCCGGCACGCTCCACCCCGGCGACGGGAAGTGGTGGTGGATTCCTGCCATGGTCGCCATTCCCGGAACCGGTCACCTGCTGATGAACTGGGCCCACCCCAGAGTGCCACTGGCCCTGGTTTCGGAGCTGACGCTATTCAGCCCCGTCGTCTCGGTGGCACTCGCCGCCGTTGTGCTCGACGGCGAAGCGGTGAACGTCCTACAGCTCGGGGGGATGGCCATGGTGTTGGCGGCCCTGGCGCTGCTAGTACGGCCCAAGTAGTGCGACCCTTATAGAGCAGCGAGGATTTCCTCGACCTGTTCGGAGACTAGGGCGACTGCCTCGCTCATCGATCGATCGAAGCCGTAACGCTCGACCAGCGACCGGATCTCAAGATCAGACGGAGCGCCAGCATCAGGGTCGGCAGCGCCGACGATCGCCACAACCGGTACGCCAGCCTGACCGGCCCAGGTGTGCACGCCGCCAACTACTTTTCCGAAGAACGATCCGGCGTCGAGAAAGCCCTCACCGGTGATCACCAGGTCGGCGCCTTCGAGATGCTCATCGAGCCTGGCCCGCTCAGCCAAGATCTCGAAACCCGATTCAAGTCGCCCACCGAGCGCCACCAGACCGCCAGCCAGGCCTCCAGCCGCGCCCGCTCCCGGCAGTTCCGACACATCGACGCCGTATTGGTCAAGGTACTGCTGTTGCAGTCGTTCCAACCGCCGGGTCAGCAACTCGATCTGAGCCCTTGAGGCGCCCTTTTGGGGGCCAAACACCTTGGCTGCGTCGGTAAACCGCGTCTCGACGTCGCAGGCGATGACCAGGTCGATCTCTTTCATCCTGGCTGCGGTCGGCATGGCGCCGATGGCTCCAAGGCCGCCATCGGTAGTAGCCGACCCTCCGAGCATTACCGAGACGGTGCGGGCGCCGAGTTCGATGGCGGTGGCGATCAGACGACCGGTGCCGGTCGTGTCGGCCAGCATCGGATCGTTCAGGTCTGAGCCGCCGGCAACGATAAGCCCCGAGGCGGCGGCCATCTCGATGTATGCGTCGCGTCCTTCGAGGCGCCAACCGGCCTCAACCGGCTCCCCGAGTGGGCCGGGGACGGTGGTGACCTTGTTTGGGCCGCCGAGCACTTCGAGCGAACCCTCGCCTCCATCGGCTAGCGGAACGGTGATCGCCCTCCAGCCAGCGGCAGCGGCTACCGCCGACGCGGCAGCGGCCAGTTCAACGCTCGAAGCCGAACCACGAAACTTGTCGAACGCCAAGACCACGGTGGGTGAAGCAGATTTTGACCGGGTGGACACAGTAATGGGGTAGCACGAACCGACAGTCGCCGAAAGCGGGCAAGCGAAAGGGGCTAGCCAATCAGGGTCGCCCAAGCAACGCCGTTAGGGAATCGGTATCACGCTGTCCGGCCCGATGACCACGATGATGTTCGACTCCTGAGTGTCGTCGATCGGCATGTTGGCTGGATCGAGCGGCTGGGCCAACCCTTCAAGCCCAACTCCGAACACCGCGGTCACGGCGACGGCCTCAGCTTCGTAGCCCTCGGTGTAGAGCACCGCGGAGGGCCGCTGGTCGGCGGCGTTCTTGGGTGCTGCCGTTTTGTAGTTAGCGGCGAGCAGGGCCTCGGTACCTCGGGCGGCGATCCCCTGAGTTTGGGCGCCGTTGAGCACGAGAACCTTGACCTCTGCTGGCGACCTGAGGACCGGGGCGGCCGGCACGGTCTCCTCGGTGGCGGCCTCGGCTTCACCGGCATCGACTTCGGCGGTGTCGGTTACCGGGCCGAGGACCTGGGTGTCGTCGATCAGCGTCGACTCGGTGCCGGCGCCATCATCGGCGGAGTCGCCTTCGGTGACCTCGATGATCGTGGTGTTTGGTGCGGAAGACTCGCTGGTTGCGTCGTCGCCGAGACCGCGGCTGATGACAAAGCCACCGATTACGATGGCGGTGACGATCACTAGGGCTCCCCGAAAAATATCGGTGCCGCCTAGTTTGACGGCCCGGGTCTCGTCCGGCGTCGTCTCCTGTTCTGGTTTTTCCTCGGTAGCGAGATTCATGACAACGGTTCAGCTCCTGGATATGACGCAACAACCGTCGTGATGCCTTGCACCATCTTGAGCGTCCGACTTCAGAATGCAACGGTAGTCCCGACCGAGGGCCAGAACCGGTCAATGCCCGAAACTGACCGCTGAAGTAGGGTGCAACACGCCTAGACTCATGCAATCAGGCCCGGGTAGCTCAGCTGGCAGAGCGCCGCTCTTGTAAAGCGAAGGTCACGAGTTCGATTCTCGTCCCGGGCTCCAGTCGAACACCAGCAAACAAGCGGGCGAAGGTAGAGCGCAACCTCCTACAGGTGCCGCAAAACCAGGAACAATCCAGCAGGCTTCCTCGCAAGCTGCCCTCCGAGCAACTCGAAGAATCCGAAATCGCAGGCGACAGCGGTGACCCAACGTTCCGAGAAAATCTCAAATGGCTTGGCTGCTGGCGCCCTTGGGGTCTCACAGGTCGCTATGGCCGTCTCACTGGCGGCGCTGATCTTTTCGGGCCCGCTTCGTGATGGTGTCGGGCGAGCAGCGTCAGGCTTTCTGCTGGGAACGGCGTTGGTCGCCCTCACTATTGGCATCACGAGCAAGATGAATGTTGTGGTCGCCGGTGCCCAAGACACCGGTGCAATCGTCATCGCAGCAGTTGCCGCCACCATGGTTGCGTCACCGGACGTTGCTGCTGATGAACGGGTTCCAACGGTGCTGATCTTGGTCGCGCTGGCCACGGTCATGACCGGCGGGCTGGTGTGGGCGCTCGGCAGATACGGCCTGAGCTCGTTCGTGCGTTTTCTGCCATACCCGGTGATCAGCGGGTTCACCGCAGGCACGGGCTGGTTGCTCTTTCGTGGTGGCATCGAGGTCATGCACGGCGACACGCTGCATTTCGGCGAGCTCAACGATCTGTTCGCTTGGCCGCAGGCCAAGTTCTTGCTGCCCGGCATTGCCCTCGCCGTTCTCATGCTCGCCATCCTGACGAGTCGTATTACGAACACGATGGTGAGTGTCGCCATCTTGGTTGGTGCGGTGTTGTTCCACGTCGTCGGCAGATCGGTTTCATCGCTGAACACCCTCGAAGAGCAAGGCTGGCTAGTCGGACCGTTTGCCCAAGACAGCGGGTGGGCGCCGATACGGCCGAGTGACCTCGCGGCCGCCAACTGGCAGGTCCTGGCCGCACATACGATCCCGATCGTCACCATCGTCGCGGTTTCCGCCGTCGGTCTTTTGCTTAACCTCAGTGGGCTTGAGGCGGGGCCCGATCAGCAGATCGATATGAGCCAGGAGCTGCAGTCGACGGGAGTCGCCAACACCATCGCCGGGTTCGGGGGCGGGGTTGTTGGATATCACCAGCTTGGAGACACGGTGCTTGCACGCCAGCTGGGCGCTCGTGGACGGTCCGTGTCGATCATCGTCGCCGCGGTCGCCTTTGGCGCCTTCATCATCGGCACCGGGCCGATCGCTCTAGTGCCGCGAGCGGTCGCCGGCGGCGTGCTCGCTGGCCAGGGAATAACCCTGCTGCGGGGCTGGGCGTACCACTCGCTCAGACGAATGAGTCGCGGCGATCGCACGATCAGCGTGACGATCCTGGCCATCATCGCAGTTTTCGGCGTGCTGTCGGGTGTGGCGATCGGTGTTGTAATCGCCGCTGCGGTCTTCATTATCAAATACAGCCGTATCGACCCGGTCCGCCACACGATCGATGCCGCCGGTCGCAGCACGGTTGATCGCCCACCTAGCGATCAACAGATGTTGATCAGGTCGAACGGAGCGGTCCTGGCCTTTGAGCTCCAGGGGTACCTGTTCTTCGGGTCGATCACCCGCCTACGCACCGCGATCGATGCCCGGGTCAAGGTCGAGGTCAAGGTCGAGGTCAAGGTCGAGGCAACCAGTGAGACCGCGGGCCGGTTTGTGATCATTGACTTCGAGCGCGTCACCGGTATCGACTCGACGGCGTCCGCTGGCCTGGCGACCCTCACCGCACAGCTGGCTGACGGTGGGGTGACCACTATCTGGAGCGGCGTTCAAGCTGACATTGACCAGGAACTGCGTCGGGAGCGATCATCTGCGCCGCCCGCACACCGAGACCTCGACCACGCCATCGCCTGGTGCGAAGACGAACTGATTGCGGTCGCTCGATCGTTGGAGACGCGTTCCCCGGGCACATCCGACGAATTGCTGTCGCTGAACAGCGAGCTCGCGACCACCATGGAATTGCGCAACCTTGCGGCCGACTCGGTTCTGATCAAGACCGGTGCGACCGACCGAGATCTGTACTTCGTCGAGTCGGGCCAGCTGACGGCATGGATCGAAACCGAGGACGGCCGTCAAGTCCGCATCCGCCAGGTTCTGGCCGGAGCAGCACTTGGCGAAGTCGCTTTCTGTACCGGCGCAGCGCGCACCGCAACCGTCATCGCTGACACCGACGTGACCGTACGAGTCCTTACCCGCGAACGTTTCGATGAACTCGTGTCCACTGAACCTCAAATCGCCATAGCGATACAAGACGAGTTGCTTCATCGAATGGGCGAACGGGTCGCCTCGACGTCATCGATGGTGCGCGACCTGTTGCGGTGATCTAGGCCAGGCCGAGATAGCTCGACCGGAACTGGATGCCCCAGTGGCCTTCCTGCAGGGTGGCGATCCATAGGGTATTGAAGGTCATGTAGACCTCGCCGTCTGGGTGGTGCCGGTCGTTGATGATCCGTAGGTGCACCTTGTCTGGGCCGACCTGGATCGGCTCGAGCTCCCGAAGCCGTGAGTAGCCGAAGTTCTCCTCGACAAGCCGGGGGACGTTGCGACGGTTGCGTTCGATAAACGCTTCGGCATCGTCGAAGGTGAAGAACCGTCCACCTGCCAGTCTCACGTGTGGGTAGTTCAGGGTGGCGGCCAGGGCCTCGTAGTCCTGTGCACTGAAGGCGGTGACAAAAGCCTGGGCCGTGGCCACGGCAGCCTCAGCGGCCGCGGCCAGTTCTGGATCGGTGTTGTCGCTCACACCGAAACAGTAGCCCGGCCTCCGGTCATGAGAACAGGGGCGCAGCGGCGATAGGCCACAGTCGATTGGCTGTGGCGAATGCACCTGGCAACTTGCCTCCGCCCATGGAAACTCGGAGACTGGGCGGAGAGGACCACCTGCCGGCACATTCCGGAAGCGGAGCGCTCCGATGGTGGTCGCCACATCGCAAGGGGGATTGCCATGACCGTAACCGCCGATGCCATCGCACAGACCGAGGGTGCGCAGGCCCGTCCTGTCGTCTACGACACCGACGCTCACATCTGCGAGCCGCCNNTGGGAGGAGTACTGCGATCCGGCCTATCGCGATCTCATCCTGCGAGCCGGGCCGGGACCAACGAACAAGGATTCGATGTGGGTGAACGGCAACTGCTACGACACTCGCATTTCTCAAGCCTGCATTCCGGGAGCGTACGGCGACAACACCAAGACCTGGAACGACATCACCCCCGGTTCATGGGATCCGGCGGAGCGGCTCAAGGTCAATGACGCCGAGGGCCTCGACATCGCCCTGCTGTTCCCCACTCTGATGCTGCTCTCGGGTGATATCGAACAACCCGATGTCGCGGCGGCGAACGCCCGAGCCTACAACCGGTGGATCACCGACTTTGTGGCCCACGACCCCGAGCGCTTCTACGCCGTCGGCGTGCTGCCGCTGCAGTCGATCGAGGCGTCCATCGCCGAGGTGGCCTTCATCGCCGAGCAGGGATTGACCGGCGTCACCTTCCGACCCGAACGGTACAACGGGCTGGAACTGTTCTCGCCGGAGATGGACCGCCTGTGGTCGGCGATCGAGGATCACGACCTCAACGTCGGCATCCACGGCAGCTTCGGCTCCAAGATGGAAAGCTTCGCCTCAACCCGTTACAAGAACCCGTTCTACGTCCATATGGTCTGCCATCCGTTTGAAGCCATGGCTTCGGTCATGGAGATCGTGGCCTCCGGCATTCTCGATGACCACCCAAAGCTCCGGGTTGGTTTCATCGAAGCGGGGATCGGATGGTTGCCGTACTGGCTGGAGCGGCTAGATGAACACAAGCATCACATGGGAGGGATGGTGCCGCGACTCAAGCGGGAGCCGACCGAGGTGTTCTCCGAGCAGTGCTTTATCACGATGACCGCCGACGAGATCGAACCGTTCCAGCAACTGACCGAGATGGGTTTGGCTCACACCATTCTCTGGGGATCGGACTATCCCCACTACGACTGCACCTACCCCGGCTCCCTGGCCAAACTCGATGCGGCCTTCACCCCGACCGGGATGATCGATCGCCGCGACGACGT
>JBOEHD010000250.1:19573-19759 GCA_050633745.1 Acidimicrobiales bacterium | reverse complement strand
GCATGGTGTCTTCCATCATCAGTTTGTCGTTCAGCTTGGGGCGCAAGATCTCGCGGCCCTCATCAGCATTGGTGCCGTCGAGTCGAATCACGATTGGCGAGTCGATTGTGACTCGCTCCATGGCCTCGAGGATGCCGTTCGCCACCTCTTCGCCGCGGGTGATTCCGCCGAAGATGTTGATGAAGA
>JBOEHD010000250.1:0-19543 GCA_050633745.1 Acidimicrobiales bacterium | reverse complement strand
CCGGCGCCGTTGGCGATCACGCCGACCGAACCTTCGAGGCCCACATACTGCAAGCCCTTGGCGTGAGCGTCGATTTCACGCTCATCGCGAGGCTGGGTGGCGTCGTACTGCTCATAGTCGGGGTGCTCGTAGATAGCGTTGCCATCGAGGCTGACCTTGGCATCGAGCGCATGAACCTCGCCGGTTGGCTTGAGGATCAGCGGGTTGATTTCGACGAGGTCTGCGTCGCCTTCGGTGTAGGCGGTGTAGAGCTTCATCAGAATGTCGACTGCGCCCTCGGTGGCCTGCGGATTCAGGTTGGCTGCGCCGACCCAATCGCGGCAGGCAGCTTCGGTGAGGCCGACAACCGGATCGATGTGGATCTTGGCGATGGCATCGGGGTTCTCGTCAGCCACGGTTTCGATCTCGACGCCGCCCTCGGCACTCAACATGCCTAGGTGCAGCTTGGCCGAACGGTCGAGGGTGAAGCTGGCGTAGTATTCCTCAGCGATATCGGAGGCATTCTCGATCCAGATGATCTCGACAATGTGGCCCTTGATGTCCAAGCCCAAGATGTTGGAGGCGTGCTCGCGGCACTCCTCGGCGTTTGACGCCAACTTCACGCCGCCGGCCTTACCTCGGCCGCCGGTATGCACCTGAGCTTTCACCACTACCGGGTAACCGACCCGGTCTGCGATGGCCACTGCACTATCGACGTCGCTTGTCGCTTCGCCGTCGGATACGGGAATTCCGTAGGAAGCAAAAAACTGCTTGCCTTGATACTCGAGTAGGTCCACTGCTGCCCCTGTCATCTTTGATGGGAATGTATGCCGCACCGTTCATAGCATCGACTCCCAAGGAAAACGAAAGCGCGAACGACGCGACATCAAGGGCGCCTCGATGGAAGGAACCCTTTCGGATGCTGCGATACTAGTGTCTCGCTCCACCCGTCCGGCAGTTCCGGGCCCAGTTCATGCGCTTGTTCAACGGCAGGCAGCTTCCGGGCACACGACCCGGCGCAGTATCGAGGTAATTCACAGTGTTCGAGAGTTATACAGGGTTGATGCAGATGTTCGACAAGCAGGCACCGATCGCCACCGATTGTCCGGGAGCGAAGTTCGGAGTTCGGTCATGCCGGTAAAGCAGGGAGGACCATCGCCCGCCCGTCAAGCCCTCATGGTTGGGCTCGGGGCTCTACTGGGACTGCTAGCAGTCATATTTCTGGTCACCCAGTTCGATCAGCTGGGCGGTGACGACAATGCTGAGGTCCAGCTGGGAGACCCGGTGTTCACGGTTGGCCAGGCTGGTGAGATCGCCCCGGTCATCGCCGACCAGGGCCCGCTGCTACTACCAGACGCCGCTCAGGGCGATCGTGACATCTACATCCAGCACCTCGGCGATTCCGATACCCGAGGGTGGTCGGCATTCGCGGTGCGGGCTCCCGATGCCGAGCGCGAATGTTTCGTGCAGTGGTTGGCCGAAGACCGAACCTTCGTCGACGCCTGCGACGGCACCGCATTTCCCGAGGACGGCGAGGGCCTAACCCAGTACGCAGTGTCGGTTAACCCTGAGGGCGCACTGACCGTCAACCTCAACCCCCTCGGTTCCTAGGCCTATTGTTGACTCTGTTCTAACAACTGCTGTTCTAACCATCGCTGTTCTAAATACTGCTGTACTCACCACCTGCCTCTCTGGCTAACTGGCTAACTGCTGATTGGACGTAACTCGTGCTGCTGGCGCAACTGACCGATACCCACATCGTCGGCCCCGGAGCCGACAGCGAACTGTTGGTGGACAACAACGAACTACTAGCCAAGGCGGTCGGGCGTCTCAACGCCGAGACGGTGCAGCCGGATGCCATCCTCGCCACCGGCGACCTGACCGACAACGGCACCCCGGCCGAGATGGATCTGTTGTTGGAGCTGCTGGCCCCGCTTCGCGCTCCGATCCTGGCCCTGCCTGGCAACCACGATGTCCGGGAGACCTTCAGAACCGCTTTCGACATGCCATGGGCCACCGAGGACTCTCACTTGAGTTGGACCGTCGATGTGGGCGACCTACACATCGTCGGACTCGACACCCTGCTCCCGGGTTCGCATGGTGGCCTGTTCGACGAGGAGCGCCAGCGCTGGCTGACCGACGCGCTGCACGACTCGGGCGAACGACCGACCGTCATCGCCATGCATCACCCACCTTTTCTCAGCGGCATCGGCTGGATGGACACGATGCGACTCGATGGGCTCGAGACCTTCGCCAAGATCGTCAACCGCCGATCGAACGTGGTGCGAATCGTTTGTGGCCACCTGCATCGACCGATGGTCACGTCGGTCGCCGGCGTAACCACCACGGTCGGCCCATCGACCATCCATCACATCGAATTGGACCTAGCCCCCGAGGCCACCGTCGAGCTCATTCGAGATCCACCCGGCTATCACCTCCACCAAATCGACGGCGACAGCTGGGTCAGCCACATTCGTTACATCGACACCGGCGAAAGCCCAGTCGTCCCTGAGTGGTCGAAGTAGATGCGTCGAGGCAGCTCGCTCCGGACCATACTTACCCGGTGATTGCATCTGACGACCCGACCCCAAAGGCGGCCGCAGGGGCGGCTGAGGGTCAGCTGAGCAACCGAAGGAACTTCCTTGCCGGAGCCGGAGCGGCGGCACTGGCCGGGCTGGCTGCGGCCTGTTCCCCCGACAACGACGCCAGCACAACAGAAGATGCGGGCGGTACTCAGGGTTCAAGCGGTACCGGGGCAGACGGCGGAACCGAGACCGGTTCCGGAACCACCGGGGTCGATCACCGGACTGCAGGCCTTGCCGCGGTGCCGTTTCGAAGCGGACGCCAACTTGGGGTGCTTCGAGCCCCAACCTCGGCAGGCCTGGTTGCGGCGTTCGATGTTGCCGTAGGATCCGCCGAAGAACTGGCTGCAACGCTGATCACACTCAGTGCCGAGATGGAACGGGTAATGGCTGGCGAACCCGGGCCCGGGGCAGACGACATTCTGCCGCCACCCGACTCCGGCATTCTCAATGCAGGCCAGGGCAGCACTGCGGTGACGCTGGCGGTCGGTGCGTCGCTTTTCGACAACCGTTTCGGGCTTGCCGATCGAGCCCCAACCGAGCTGATTCCAATGCCTCAGTTCCGCAACGATCGCTTCGTTCGTCCGGAGCTGTCCCACGGCGACCTGGCGCTGCTAATCACCTCCGACCAACAACAGGGTGCGGTTCATGCCCTTCATCAGGCGGTTCGAGTGACCACAGGCAAGCTTCGGCTGCGCTGGGTCCAGGAGGGCTACAACGATCTCCTGCCACCTGAAGCGAACAGCATCGCCCCGACCCGGAACCTGCTGGGCTTTCGCGACGGCTCGTCGAACCTCGATACCTCCGACGAGGCGCTGATGGACCAGCACGTCTGGGTCCAACCCGACGATGGCGAGCCGGATTGGGCGGTTGGCGGCACCTACCTCGCCGTTCGGGTGATCCGTATGCTGATCGAATTCTGGTCCACTGCGGCCCTGGTCCGCCAGGAGCAGATCTTCGGTCGCCACCGGGTATCCGGCGCCCCGTTCGGCCAGTCCAGTGAGGGCGAAGAACCAACGTTTGTCTCCGACCCGTCGGACGAGTCGGTGCCTTTGCGATCCCACACTCGGCTGGCCAACCCCCGAACGCCGGGAACCAGTCGCATCTTGCGGCGAGGATTCAGCTACCTAAACGGTGCCGACGCCGGCGGCGGACTCGATCAGGGGCTGCTGTTCCTATCGTTCCAGCGTTCGCTGACCTCGGGCTTTCTCAACGTGCAGTCCCGCCTCGAGGGCGAGCCACTCGAGGACTACATCAAGCCGGTCGGCGGTGGATTGTTCTTCGTACCGCCCGGCCCAGGCGACGACTCATCCGGAACCGACAGCTGGCTCGGCCAGTCGTTACTGGAGTCGGCATGACCGCTCCGCAGAACCAAACGGCGGCCTCGCAACGCCGCGCGATCCACATGCCCGGCCGGACCCGGCCCCCGCTCGCCGCAGTGCTACGGCGAATCGGCATGGCGGTCGGCCTGGTCTTTTTTGTCGCTCTCGTCGTCCGAGTGGGCAACGACGGCTACGTCGACGTGACCGGCGAACCGATCGGCATTCTCGATGCGCTGTACTATGCGTCGGTCACCGTTACTACCACCGGCTACGGAGATATCACCGCCATCAGCTCCGGGGCCAGGCTGGCAACAATCGTGTTGATTACCCCGGCCCGCATTCTCTTTCTGATCCTGGTTGTTGGAACAACGGTCGAGGTGCTGACCGAACAATCGAGACAACTGATACTGACCCGACGCTGGAGGCGACGAGTGAACAATCACTATGTAATCTGTGGCTTCGGAGCCACCGGCACCAGTGCCGCTAACGACCTGGTCAGTCGAGGGATCGCGGCCGACCAGATCGTCGCCGTCGATGCCAGCGCCGAAGCGGTGGCCGACGCTACCGAGCGGGGCTTCGTGGCCATCCACGGCGACGCCAGCCGCCAGTCGGTGCTACATGAGGCCAACGTCAAACATGCCAAAGCGGTGATCGTCACGCCCAACCGCGATGACACTTCGGTGCTGATCACCCTGACCGCCCGCGAACTCAATCCGACCGCCCACATCGTGGCCGGCGCCCGCCATCAGGAGAACCTGCACCTGCTCCGCCAGGGTGGAGCAAACGAGGTCATCGATGCCACCGCCGCGGTCGGCCGCATGCTCGGCTTGGGAACCTACGCCCCCGGAGCGGTGCGGGCCTTCGATGATCTTCTCGACTCAAGCGCAGGCTTGGAGATCGCCGAGGTCAACCCCGATATGTCTGATGGTCAAGCGAAGGTCCCCGACGGCTCGATGCTGATGGTGGTGCTGCGAGATGGGCGGAGTATTCGAGGCGATGAACTCGACGCCATGCGCCACGACGACCTGTTGATCGTGCTGCGCGACTCGTAGTTCTCGGGCCAGACCCGCCATCTCTTCAGTGAATAATCCTCAGGCTGGGCCGCTTGCATGCGGTCAAGAACCCCTACTCCACCAGACACCGTAAGGGAAGATATTGGGTATTTTCACCTGCAGCTGAGACTTTGAGTCTCAGCTAGATTCGGCATTGGGCGACAAGCGGGATTTCTGCCGTAGCAGACGTCGTCGGTACATATCACCACCGAAAGGGCGCATGCTGTGCATGGTTCAAGTTCTACCGTTAGTTCGACGCGCCAAACGTCGAAACAACTAGCAGCCGGGCGGCGGACTTTGGGGCGAATCGCCGCTCTGCTGCTACTAATCAGCTCGCTACTGGTCGGCTCATTTGCCGGCGGCGTAAACCCGGTGGCTGCGGCCGCGGGCACCGTTGATGTGCGATCGACCGCCCAAAATGACTCGGTCGAGCAGCGAACAAACGACGGTTACATGTACCGCACCAGCAGCGACCTGGAGTTCTTCAACGATGGCGCGATCCCCCAGGCCATCGGCGTTCGCTTCCGCAACGTCATCATCCCCGAGGGTGCAACCATCACTTCCTCGTGGATCGAGTTCACCGCAAAAGGGTCGAGCTCCGGGTCGACCCAGTTCACCATCAGGGGCGACGCCTCAACCTCACCTCCGGAATACGGCGGTACCAACTTCAGCCTGACCAACCGGCCGACCACCGGCCAGTCAACATCGTGGGCACCGGGCTCCTGGTCCTCGGGCACTAAGCAGCAGACCCCGTCGCTCAACGGCGTGGTCCAGGAAGTACTCGACGGGCCTTGGCAGAGCGGTAACGCAATGGCCTTCAACATCACCGGCAGCGGCAGCGTGCGCCGGGCGTTCACAACCGCCAATGGAGCGGCCAACGCACCTCGTCTCCAGATCGCATACACCACCGATCCTGGCGGTCCGCAGTCGGTCAATGTTCGGGTCTCGACCGGCTCGGATGACGTCGAAGAGCGGCTGTCGAACGGAGCGATGTCGAGCGGCAGCACCGACCTTGAGTTGATCCGCGATAGTTCGAATGACCAGATGGTCGGCCTGCGATTTCGGGGCGTCAACGTCCCCGCTGGCGTGACCATCACCAACGCATGGCTCGAATTCGAAGTCGACGAAGTTTCGACAGGAGCCAGCTCGCTAACCATCCGGGGCCAACGCACCGGAAACGCCGGAGGGTTCACTTCGGCCGCAGGCAACCTGTCATCGCGGACCGCAACCTCGGCCTCGACGGCCTGGTCACCAGGCGACTGGTCAACGGTGAATGCAAAGCACCGGACCCCAGCGATGACATCTGTGGTTCAAGAAATCGTTTCTCTCAATAACTGGTCAGCCGGAAACTCCATGGTGTTCATGGTGTCCGGCTCCGGTCGGCGGGCCGCCGAGTCATACAACGGTGAAGCTGCAGCCGCTCCCCTGCTGCACATCGAGTATCAGGATGACCCTGCACCGGTCCCGTCCCCGTTCGTGATCAATGAGATCTACCAGCAGGGCCCGTCAGCCGATCATTGGGTCGAGCTGTATAACACCTCAGACCAGCCCGCCGATCTATTCGACCATCAGATCTGCACCAATATCGACTGCAACCTGATCACCACCAGCACCATCGTGCCCGCCGGCGGTCTCTACGTCATGGCCGACCTCGACGTCTTCTTCGTGGCACCCGGCAGGGTTCGCATCTACGACGAGCGAGACGACGCTCCGATAAGGCAACTCGATGAGTACGTCTGGACCGCACTGGCCCCTACCTCCTACGGCCGCTGCCCAGACGGCACCGGCGACATGCAGGTGACCACGTCGGTAACCGAAGGCACCGCTAACGACTGCAGTCCGCCCGTCGGCATGGAAACCGTCGAGGTCCGGGTCGCCAACGGAGCTGACGACGCTGAGGAACGGGTTGCAACCGGTGCCATTTCAAGCGGCAGCACCGATCTTGAGTTGACCCGTGACGGCAACAACAACCAGGAGGTTGGCATCCGCTTCCAGGGCGTCGACATCCCGGCCGGTGCATCGATCATCGATGCCTGGGTCGAGTTCGAAGTCGACGAGGTCTCGACCGGCGCCAGCTCGGTGACTATTCACGGTGAACGATCCGCTAATGCCGCTGGCTTCACCTCCTCCCCCGGGAACCTGTCCGGTCGAACTGCAACCTCGGCTTCGGTCGGATGGTCGCCTCCCGACTGGACCGCGGTGAACGCCAAGCAGCAGACCCCATCGCTGACGTCGGTCGTTCAGGAGATCGTGTCGGTCCCCGGCTGGTCGGCTGGCAACTCGATGGCCTTCATGCTGTCCGGTTCCGGTCGACGCACCGCCGAGTCGTTCAACGGCGAAGCGGCAGCCGCCCCGATGCTCCACGTGGAGTTCATGGCCGACGCTGCGGCGTCACCGTTTGTGATCAACGAGGTCTTCATGCAGGGCCCCGGGGCTGACCACTGGGTCGAGATGATCAACACCTCCGGCCAGCCTGCGAACGTGCTTGGCCACGAGGTGTGCAGCATGATCGACTGCAACCTCATCGAGAACGACGTTGTCGTTCCCGGCGGCGGCATTTGGGTGATGCAGGATCTCGATGTCTACTTCAGCGGCCAGAGCCGGGTGCGGCTCTACGCTCCGCGCGAAGGTAACGCCCGTGGCGAGCGGATAGACGAATACGAGTGGACCACCCTGGCTGCCACCTCGTATGGCCGCTGCCCCGATGGCAACGGCCCGATGACGCTGACGCTGGCGGCAACCGAAGGCACCGCAAACAGCTGTACTCCGATCGTCCCACCGTCGGGCTCCTGGCCCGGTTCGGGAACCGTGGCCAACATGAACCAGCTGAGTGGCGACAACTGGAGCGGGCTGGCATACGAGGCCAGCGGAGCTAACAGTGGCGTCCTCTGGGCAGTGCGCAACGGTCCGAGCACCCTGGTCCGGATCTCCCGAGCGGGAGGCGGCTGGGGCGGAACCACGAACTACACCGTGCCCGGCAATCTCGATACCGAAGCGGTGACCGCGGAGCTAGCAGGCGACAACCTGGTTTATCTGGGAGTGGAGCGGGACAACGATCAGGGCGGCACGGCCGACAACATGATCGTGCAATACAACACCAGCTCCAACAGTGCCCGTCAGTGGCGGCTCACCGGGCTCAACGCTGGCGTCAACGCCAACAAGGGCATCGAAGCCTTGGCCTGGATTCCAGACACCGACCTCGGCGCGCTGGCCGGTTACAACCCGGCGAACCACCCGAACCACCGAACCGGCGTGTTCGTCGTCGGTATGGAATCGGGCCCCGAGCTGCGGTTCTACACCCTCGATCATTCGGCGGGAAGCAACGGGCACAGCCTGGTGCATCAGGTCGACAGCGGACTGCAGTTCGTGATGGGTATGGAATACGACAGCTCAACCGGACTGCTGTGGGCGACATGCGACAACACCTGCACCGACGGCAAACGCGCCGCACTGCTGGCGTTGGATGCCGGCAGCGGTCAGTTCGAGCTGCTCGGTACCTACGGTGCGCCGTCCGGCCACAACAGCTACAACAACGAGGGCTACGCCGTATTGCCAACGTCGGAGTGTTCAGGCGGATCCCGTCCCGCGGTCTGGTCTGAGGACGGCGGGAGCAATCCACTACGACAGGTCAGCACCACCATCGGCTGCTAGACAGCGACTCGGACCCCGCTAGGCATCGGCCTGCGGCTCCGAGCCGAGCGCAAACTGATCAACCTCCGGGTCCGGCTCAGCAGCCGGGCCCGGAGCGGTTTTAGGAGACCTTCTCCAGCGGGGCCCAGGCCAGCAGCAGGGTCTTTTCCCCGATATCGCTGAAGTTGACCACCACTTCGGTCTTGTCGCCGGTCCCTCGGAGGTCGATGATCACGCCCTCACCCCACTTTTTGTGGTTCACGTCGTCGCCGACCTTGAGTCCGAGCTCGTCGGCTCCGGACGACACCGGGCCTCTCGGTTTCAGAGCGGTGTCGACGATGCGGTCGCGGTTGGCGCCGAAGGTTTCGGCTGTGCCCTTCGCTCCCCCGCTGTACGACGATGAGCTGCCGCTGGAACCAAAGACCGAGGTTCGCAGCCCCTTCTTGGAGCTGCGGCTGCCTTCGGCTTCGGTGATCAGCTCGCTTGGGATCTCGTCGAGGAACCGGCTCGGGGGGTTGTACTGGGTTTGGCCAAAGAGCATACGAGCCCAGGCGTGGGTCACATAGAGACGCTCCTGGGCTCGGGTTATCCCGACGTAGGCCAGCCGACGTTCCTCTTCCATCTCATCGGGGTCGGTCATCGACCGCATATGGGGGAAGATACCATCCTCCATACCCAAGATGATTACCACCGGGAACTCCAGGCCCTTTGCCCCGTGGAGAGTCATCAGGGTGACCATCGAATCATCGTCTTTGACCTGGTCGGAATCGGTGACCAGGCTGACCTGCTCAAGGAATTCGTCGACCGTCTCGAACTGGCCTGCGGTCCCGACCAACTCCTGCAGATTCTCGATCCGCCCCTCGGCCTCGACCGAACGCTGATCTTCAAGCTCGGCGGTGTAGCCGGTGTCTCGCAGGATCGCTTCGAGAGCCTCGCCCGGGCCCTTTTCCAGGATCTCGCTGAACCCGTCCATCAGCTCCAGGTAGGAGGCGATGCCCTTGGCCCCCTTGCCGCTGACGCCGGCGTCGGAGGCTCGGCGCAGGCCTTCGGTAAACGACATGCCGTGCATCTTGGCAAACGAGTCGATCTTGCCGATCGAGGTGTCACCGATGCCCCGCTTTGGAACGTTGACAATCCGCTTGACCGAAACTTCGTCTGCCGGGTTAGCCGCGGCCTTGAGGTAGGCCACCGCGTCCTTAACCTCTTTGCGGTCGTAGAAGCGGGTGCCGCCGACCACCTTGTATGGGATGCCGACCCGCATGAAGTGCTCTTCCAACACCCGAGATTGAGCGTTGGTGCGGTAGAAGACCGCCATGTCAGACCACCGGAAGTCGCCGACATCGTGGAGCTGGGCCAGTTCGGAAGCCACGTAGTGGCTCTCATCGATCTCGTCTTCGGCGTGGAAGCGGATGATCTTGTCGCCGTGGCCGGTCTCGGTCCACAGCGACTTTGGCTTGCGGCCAAAGTTGTTGGCGATGACTGCGTTTGCGGCGTCGAGGATGGTCTGGGTAGAGCGATAGTTCTGTTCCAGCAGCACAACCGTGGTGTCGGGGAACGCATCCTCGAACTGGATGATGTTGCGGATGTCAGCGCCGCGGAACCGGTAGACCGACTGGTCGGAGTCGCCAACGACGGTCACGTTGCGATGAGCGTCGGCCAGCCGCACCACCAGTTCGTTCTGCACCCCGTTTGTGTCTTGGTATTCGTCGACCAGCAGGTGCCGGAAGCGGTTCTGATACGAAGCCAGACTCTCCGGTGACTGTCGAAAGATCCGCACTGCGTTTAGCAGCAGGTCGTCGAAATCCATGGCCGCGGCGCGTTGCAGCCGAGCCTGGTACTCGGTGTAGATCTCGGCCGCCTTCTTCTCCGGCAGGGAGTTGGCCCGCTCGTGATACTGAGCAGCGTTGAGGCCCTCGTTTTTTGCCGAGCTGATCACGTTCTGAATCGAGCGAGGTTGGAAGCGCTTCGGGTCGAGCCCCAGATCACGGATGACGTAGCCGACGAGGCGAACCGAGTCGGATTGGTCATAGATCGTGAAGTTCGACGGAAAATCGATCACCTTGGCCTCGCGGCGCAAAATTCGTACGCACGCCGAGTGGAAGGTGCTGACCCACATTTTCTGAGCCACCGGGCCGACCAATTCGGCCACCCGATGCTTCATCTCGTCCGCTGCCTTGTTGGTGAAGGTGATGGCCAGGATCTCGAACGGCGACACACCCTGATCGATCAACCAGGCGATTCGCCGCGTCAGCACCCTGGTTTTACCAGAACCGGCACCGGCTACGACCAGCAATGGGCCGCTGTCATGGGTGACAGCGTCTAGCTGAGCCGGGTTGAGACCGTCGGCAATAGATGGAGCAGACACCGTTTCACCATAGCTCCCACGCAGCCCCCCACCTGTGGAACGGGCATTGAACGACTGGGTCGAACAACAGAAAGAGGTTTACGATGGGGCTCTGGCCGTAACAGTCTGACCGAATCGGCCGATCGGAAGCCTGTGAGCGACGCGTCAACCAGCCTTGCCGACAATCCCGCCGGGAAAGCCACCATCTTACGACCCCCGCTTCGCCGCGGCCGAGGTCTTGAGCCAGGCACCGGCGCCCGCTGGCAGTCCCTGCTGCTGGACTCCCCACCAACGTCGGTGCTTCTCGATGAGGCAGACCGGCTGATCGGAGCACGGCGCTGGAGGCAGGCAATCCGAGTACTCTCGGTCGCCGCCACCACGACGGTGAGCAGCCAAGACCGCTGGCACATCCTGCAGCGGTTGGCGGTCACCGCAGCCGACGGCGGCGACCATCGGGTATCTGCCGAGGCGGTCTATGAGCTGCAACAGATGGAGCCCCGCGACGCCGACACCTGGGTCACCTTCGCCAATGTTGCGCTGGCCCGATCCAACTACGGTCATGCCGATACCGCGGCACGAGCCGCTCTAGCTGAGGATCCATCGCACCACGGCGCCTGGATCGCTCTCGCCGCCAGCTACGCCGGCCTGGGGTGGTTCGACGAGGCCGATGACTGTCTCGATCATCTCGACCGTGCAGCGATTAGCGACCGGGAACGATGGCGCATCGGGCGAGCGGTGAATCGATGGGCCCTGTCCAAGAGCCGTTGGTTTACCGTCACCGCGGTCGCTGCGGTGGTCGTCGGTGTGCTGGCGGTGGCAATCGCCAGCACCGTGCCCTTCCTAACCAGGGAGTGGCGACTGCGCGATATGCGGGGCGCCGAATCGACAAAGTGGTTCGAGAAACTGGCATCGGATGCCTGGCAGTTCGAGCGCAAACTTCGCTACGGACACGCTCTGACCGTGGTGACCTCGGTGGCCGGATTCGTGGCCGTCGTGCTGTTGTCCTAGCCGCTGCGCTCTTGTCATAGCCGCTGCGCTGTTGTCCTAGCTGCTGGCGTCCTACGACAACCACAGCGCTTGAAGCTGCTTGTCGATATCGCGAAACATAATCGCCACAGCGAGAAGATCGATACTTGTGGCCTTTGCGCCGAGCAAGAGTTGGCATTCGATACGGTGCTCAACAGGCGAGGGCTATCCACCCAAGTTCAAGCGGGCATGCGGAGGTAGGAATCTGAATGGTTCAAGCAAGACGTCGCCCCGTCGCGCCCGACCAGCCCCAAAGACAATTTGAGGAACAACTTCAGAGCTCAGCACGGGCTGCTCCCGGTTTGGCGGGCTTCGCCGTGCTCGTGGCGGTGGCCGCCAACCTTGGCTTACCCCTCCCCGGCGGCTACCTCGCCATTGACATGCTTCTGGTGGCCATCGGTTTCGACCTGGCCCGCAGCGCCGACCCTTCCACGAGGCCAACCTCCGACGATGGCCGCTGGCTGAAGTTGTACTGGCTAGCTCTCGTCGGCCGGATCGGAGCCCCGGTTGCCCTGGCGGTTACCCTCACCGCTGTCTACGAGAACTCGACGGCCCCGCTTAGCGAAGCGATGCTGCGAGCAGTTCTCGGAGCGATGACGATGACCCTGAACCTGTTCACGATCTTCGGGGGTGCTGAACTCCCGGCGATCGAACACTTCTGGGTGATCGGCATCATCGCTCAGTTCGCACTGATCGCCCCGATATTGGTCACCTGGGGCGCGAAGCGAATCCAACGAGACCAGCGGGCTTCGGCCCTCGTGGGGCTCGCCGTCGGTGTGGCCATCTGTCGTTTGGGTTTCGCCGCCTATCAAACCGCGGCCTACGAATCGATCGCCATCAATACCTTCACCAGGCTCGATGCGTTGCTGGTCGGCCTGGCAATCGGTGTCGCCCCGACCGAGGCCCTACGACGACGATTCCCACCGGGAGCGGCCGCCGCGGCGTTCGCCGCGCTACTGGTGTTGTTCCTGGCCGCTCCGGTCCAGACCGAGCAGCCCACGCTGTCGCTCGGCGTTCTGGTCCCGATGTGCGTCGCTCTGTCGGCGGTCATCCTGGCATCCACCGCAGCGGGCAACCTGACCGGAGCGGTGTCGGCAACGCTCGATAACCAGGTGCTCCGCTGGCTGGGGGCGAGAGCCGTGAGCCTCTACCTGTGGCATCAGATTTTTGCGTACGCCTTGGAGATCGGGCTCGTCGGACCGACCGAAACGCTGACCGACTGGCCGGGTTTCATCATCTTCGTGATACGACTGACCTTCAGCTTGGCCGCCGCCGCAACCAGCTATCGATACCTCGAACTTCCGGCGCTGGCCGCGGCGCAACGACTTTCCCAACGGTCGACCAGCCCGCAGCTGATCGAACCGGCGTAGCCCAGGTTCGACCTCGATCGATAGCCTCAAGAGCCTGAGCGAATCGACACCTGGAACGAACGGCGTTCCAAACCGGGAACCCAACGAGAACGATGAGCCACAGAGAGCCTGGTGGCAAACCTGGGGACCAATCTTGGGACTGGGCCGCCTCGCTCGGATCATCGCCGTCGCCATGATGGTGCTATCGATCGGGTTTATCGCCGCCCGCTACGTGAACACCTCGCAACCGATCCTGATCGTCGGGGCTCTGCTCGGCCCGGGGATGTTCATCATCTCGACCACCGCGGCAATCGTCGTCGGCCGGCGGCTGCCGATGCGAATTCGATTCGCCCTTGCGTTGTTGGGGACCATGGTTCTGGCCGTCGTTGTGGTTGGGCCCAGCCGGAGCCAGGCCATCTGCCGGGTGGAGGCCAACAGCGCCGCCGGCACCGGCACATACACCGTCTATTCCCACAACGTACTTTGGCGACGGGGCGACCCGGCCGTCGTCGCCCAGCAGATCATGGAGGCCGAAGCGGACCTGGTCTTGCTGCAGGAAGCCGAATCGGCGTTCGTGGCCGAACTGGTGGCCGAACTCGGCGACCAGTTTCCGTACGTGATCGAGGCCGAGAGCGATGAGACGTTGAGCCTGGCCACCCTGAGTCGGCTGCCCATAGCCGACGTGATCGACACCGGAGTGACCCGGCGGGCCAACAGCAACGCCGATAGTGACGCCGATAGTGACGCCGAGCCGGAGAATCCGATGTTGATCTTCACCGTTGAGACGCCGGCCGGGCCGACCAGGGTGGCAAATGTGCATCTCACGGCCCCGGTCACTCAGGATCGGGCCAAGCAACGACAACGGGAATTGGAAACGTTGGCCAAGATGGGCGACGAACTGACGATGATCATTGGCGATTTCAATGCCAGCACTGCCCATAAACCGTTTCGAGACCTTCTGGGCGACGTTGGCTACGGCGACGCCCACGCCGAGCTGGGCTGCGATTTTGGGGCGACCTGGACACCGTTCGTTTCAGCACCGGGGTTCGCTCAAATCGACCTGCTGCATCTCGACCATGTGTTGATAAAGCCGCCGCTGGCACCGACCAGTTACGTTGAGGCCGGACGAGCTGGTAGCGATCACCGGGGAATCGTGGTTGGCCTAACCGAAGCAAGCGATCTCGATGCCGATTAGCTGAACGCCTACCGGGCCTCGGTCCCCAAGAAAGGCTCTAGGCTCGTTCTCTACACTATGGATCTTTACTGATATGAAACCTCTACTGATTTTCGCCCGCGGATTTTTGATGGGTGCCGCCGACATCGTGCCAGGAGTATCGGGTGGCACCGTGGCGCTGGTCCTTGGGATCTACGAACAGCTACTCGAAAACGTTCGCCGCTGTGCTCGAGCGGTCGGCTCCCTGGCCAAGCTCAATGTCGCCGGCGTCAAGCAGCACCTGCTTTCCGTTGAGTGGGGTTTCTTGATCCCGCTCGGGCTCGGCATCGGCGTGGCCCTCGTCAGTCTCGCTTCGCTCATCGAAGGGCTACTTGAAACCCGGGCCGAAGAGATGGCCGGCCTGTTTCTCGGTCTCGTGGCCGGATCAATCGTCGTGGCCTGGACGCTCCTGAAAGACCGATCGAGCCGCGAGCTGTTGATGATGGTTGGCGTCGGAGTGCTCACCTTCTTTCTGCTGGGATTCCAGTCCGGCCCGGTTTCAAACCCCTCGCTGCCGGTGTTCTTCGGCGCAGGGGCCATCGCCATCTGCGCCATGATCCTGCCCGGGATCAGCGGTTCGTTCCTGCTTCTAATGATGGGCATGTACGCCTCGGTTCTAGGGGCCGCTCACGATCGTTCCGGTTCTGACCTGGTGAACCTGGCGGTCTTCTTCGCCGGTGCGGTTGTCGGTATTGCCCTGTTCTCCACCGCTCTCGGTTGGGTGCTCGACCGCTACCACGACCAGCTCTTGGCGGTATTGATCGGCCTAATGCTCGGCTCGTTCCGAGTACTATGGCCGTGGCCAAATGGGGTTGGCATCATCAGCGATGTCGAGGGCGAGTCGGTCAGCGGCACCGGCCTCGAGTGGCCCGCATCATCGGGCGATTTTGTCTTGCCTGCAGCTCTGGCCATCGGTGCGTTCCTGATAGTGGTCGCGGTCTCTCGATTCGCACCAAAGCACGACGACGAGTTGGCTCCCGGGCCGTTCGATAACACCGCGGTCTAGCAGCACCATTCCATCCGGGCACGCTCGGCTCATGCAGCTGAGGATCCTCGGTTGGCAGGATCCCAGATCTCGACAAAGCGCTCGATCGACCTCGTAGCCGGAGCCACATCGCCGGTGGCCAGAACGTCGATCAGTAGGCCGCGGGTTACCGCCATGCCCATCCTCAGCTCGGTCTCGTCGAACTCGATTTGAAGCTTGTCAGCCACGGTCTCGGCCGTGGCGATCCACGAGCCGGACAGATCTTGGCCATCGGCCATCGCCACACATTCGAAGAAGAGGCGCACAAACGGCAACAGCTCGGGAGATGACACCCGCTCCCAAAGCAGCAGCACCAGTTCGCCCGGGTCTGAGACTTCATCCGCCAACTCCTCAAGCAGGTCTCGCTGGGCTGACTCGACCGCTTCGACCACCGCCGACAGCAGGCCAGCTCGCGAACCGAAGTGGAAGATCAACATGCGGTGGCTGGAGTCGATCGCAGTTGCTAACTCTCGCAGGCTGCGGTCGGCGAGCCCGTTCATCCCGACCTCGTCCATAACCCGTTGCAACAGCTTTGAGCGAGCGTCAGCCATCAAACCAACGTAGCGGCGCGCTGCAGCAAACTGAACCACTTGGTACATGTGAACCATTTGGTACATGTGAACCATTTGGTACATGTGAACCATTTGGTACATGTGAACCATTTGGTACATACTGAACCATTTGGTACAGTCGGTGCTATGAGAATCGAGAACACTCTCCACATCGACGCCGCGGTTGAACGCATCTGGGAGCTCACTCTCGATGTTGAGGCCTGGCCGACCCACACGCCGACGATGACTTCGGTGAAGCGGGTCGATCAACTCCCGCTCGCGGTCGGATCAGCGGTTCGTATCAAACAACCGGGCCAACGTGAGCGAGTGTGGACCGTAAGTGCGCTCGAACCCGGTCGCCGATTCGCGTGGTCCACGCAAACCATGGGCACGGCTATGACCGGCGCTCATACGCTTACCGCCACTCCCTCGGGAACCACGCAGACTCTCAGCGTCGATATCGAAGGCAAACTCAGTCGACTGGTTGGCGCCATACTCCGCCGTCCGATAGCCAAGGCGATCGCCGCCGAGAACCTCGGCTTCAAAGCAGCCGCAGAGGCCACCGTAAAAAGCCAGGACGATTCATGAAAACGGAAGTGGCGATTGTTGCCGAATAGCTGGGTGTGCCGCATGACACCACTCCCCCTGGCGCCACTCGTTCGGCCGCTTCCGGTGCCTACAGGGTGGCTATGCGGCCCCTCACCAGCGGGCGGTTGTTACGCTGTGCTCAATGGCTGGGACCTGGAAGACGCGAGCTATTGCCGCCGGTGCGGCTCTGCTAGTGGTCTTCGCCATTACCGCAATCATCGACACGGTCTCCGACGGCGGGACCTTCGTTGAATCCGCGCCGGCTACCGAGACCTCCCGGGATGAGATAACCGACGCCGAGCGGGGCCGCCTGCAAGCAACAGGAACGACTCTGGAAACCCTGGCCCAAGACACGAGTCCGGCGGCTGTCGAGACCACGGGCGACGAAGCCGTCTCCGATCCTCAACCAGATCTGAACCGGGGCTCGATTGAGCAGTTCGAGTCGATCAGAAACGTACAGTCGAAGTTCAGCCGCTTCGCCTCAACCAACTCGGCGCAACTCGACCTTTCACAACTCACCGAAGCCGCGCCGGTCTATGACAACGGCGGCTCGACAGCCGGGCAATTTCGAGTGGCCTGCGAATACTCCCATTTCGGCTACGACGATCCAATCATCTTTCCCGGCGAACCTGGCCGCTCGCATCTGCACATGTTCTTCGGCAATACCGAAACCAATGCCTTCACCACCCAGGACCAACTGGTCAACAGCGGCGGCGGGACATGCAGCGGCTTTGAACTGAACCGCTCGGGCTATTGGACACCGGCACTACTCGACGGCAAGGGCAACGCGGTTGTGCCCGACGCCATCATCATCTACTACAAGACCAAGTTCCCCAATGCGGTGACCGCCATGCCCCAGGGTTTGAAGATGTTGGCGGGCAACACCCAGGCCGAGTCGTTCCAGAACGATCTCTATCTGTTCTGGTCGTGCGGAGCCAACGGGTTCGCCTACGGCCACACCAATCGCATCCCCGACTGCAAGGGCGATGTGATCAACGCCTCGATTCAGTTCCCGAATTGCTGGGATGGTGTGAACCTCGGCGCAGCCGACTTCACTTCGCATCTCACATACGCCAACGATCAGCAGAGCTGCCCCGGCAGCCATCCGAAGCGGCTACCACAGATCTCCATCCTGCTTTACTACCCCGGAGTCGATTCGGTTAACGGCTGGAAGCTGTCTTCCGATGACTTGGGTGGGTTCAACGGTCCTCCCGGCGGCACCCTCCACGCCGATTGGTGGGGCGGCTGGAACGATGAGGCCATGGATCTATGGATCGACGGGTGCATGAAAGCATCACGAAACTGCTCATACGGCCAGACCGGAACAGCTCGGCAACTAGCGGGTCTGAATCCGCTCGAAGTGTACGAGGGCGACAACTTTTTACCCCTGGAGGGATAACAACACATGACACTACGCGGCAAAATCCCGGCGCTGCTTTTTGCGCTGGCCATGGTTGCGGCTGCCTGCGGCGACGCCAGCCCGACCGACGAAATTTCATCTGAGGCCGACGAGCAACCGAGCGAGGCCGCCACGCCTACCTCGACCAGCAGCACCGTGGCCGAGACAACTACCGCTCCTCCTATTGAAGACAGCGAAACACAAGCCGAAGACAGCGAAACAGACGTCGATTCCGACGGGACACTCACTTCGGCTCCGATCGGTGAGGTGGAACTCGTACTGCTCGATGCCGGCGCCGAGCCACGGACCGAACTCCGTATGGACATTCCGGACGGCACGACCCAAACCATGGTGATGGAACAGCAGCAGACCATCGTTCAGGAAGTCGGTGGACAGGTACTGCAGGAAATCGAGACTTCGACCATCACAAAGGCGGAGCTGGTAACCGCAACCGTCGAAGGTGGTTATCTCATCACCAGCACGATCGTCGAGGCCGAAGCTGCTCCCGATTCCGATCCGGCAATCGCAGCACAGATGACCGCGGCGCTTCAGGCCTCGGTCGGGATCACATCTCAAGTCCAAGTCGACTACTGGGGAAACCTACTGAGCAACGAAATCGGCGGGACCGAAGGCCTCGATACGACGAGCAACGAGGTTGTGCAGTCGACATCCCAGCTCAGCGCCCCCTTGCCGACCGATCCGGTGGGCGTCGGAGCCCGCTGGGAGTTGACCCAGCCGCTCGACCTGCTTGGCATCAACACCACCCAGACCACCGTCTACACTCTGACCGCGATTGATGGCCCGGTGCTGACGCTCGAAGCGGTCATCTCCCAGACCGTTGAGGAAGGGTCGACGTTCGAACAGGGCGGCATGGAGATCGAGGTCGTGAGCTGGCTCAGCACCGGCGAAGGCAACATGCAGGTCGATCTGTCGTCCATGGTCCCGACGTCGACGGCGATCAGCTCCGCGCTGCAAGAACTGGCCCTGCCAGGCTCAGATGACGTACTGAAACAGTCGATCGACGTGGTCATCAAGACCAGCGCCGAATAAGCACTAGCTCGATCGAGCTATTGCTATTCCCATTCGGGCTATTCCCACTCGATAGTGCCCGGTGGCTTCGACGTGATGTCGTATGCCACTCGGTTAACCCCGTCGACCTCGTTGATGATGCGGTTCGACATCGATTCAAGCAGTTCGTATGGCAACCGGGCCCAGTCGGCGGTCATCGCATCGTCGCTGGTGACGGCGCGAATGATGATGGGGTAGGCGTAGGTTCGTTCGTCACCCATAACCCCGACGCTCTTAATGTCTGGCAGCACGGCAAAGGCCTGCCATATTTCACGCTCAAGGCCGGCGGCGGCGATTTCAGATCGGACCACTGCGTCGGCCTGCTGCAAGATAGCCACCCGCTCGGGGGTAACCTCGCCGATAATCCGCACGCCGAGCCCGGGGCCGGGGAACGGCTGACGCCAGACGATCTCGTC
>JBOEHD010000249.1:0-4453 GCA_050633745.1 Acidimicrobiales bacterium | reverse complement strand
GCCTTCGACTACATCGCCCAGGCCTACTCCGGGTTGATGCACATCACCGGTGACAGCGACGGCCCGCCGATGCCAACCGGCATCGCCCTGGCAGACAACAACGCTGGGTTTCACGCTTTCGCCGGGCTCGGCTACGCCCTCTACCGTCGAACTCAAACCGGCGTTGGCTGCCACATCGATATCTCGATGGTTGAAGCGCTGTTCCACATGCAGGAACACACCGTGCATGCAGCATCGATGGATCCGGACTTTCAGGCCACCAGGGAGGGCCCGCACTACGGACCGCTTTCACCGGCGGGAGTGTTCAAGGGACCCGAGAGTTGGATCGTCATCCTCTGCACTCAGATCCAGGTCGGCGGACTGTGGGAGGCCATGGGCCGTCCCGAATTCGCCACAGACGAGCGGTTCGCCAAACCGACCCCTCGTTTAGAGAACCGAGCCGCCCTCACCGCCGAGATCGAACAGTGGATGGCCACCTTCAACACCGACCAAGAAGTCATCGACCGTCTCGAAGCCGCCCGGGTTCCCTGTGCTCCGGTGCTCGACCCGACGGACGCGGTCAACCACCCGTTCTTCATCGAGCGAGGCGCGGTGAGGCAGGTCACCGACCCGTTTGTCGGCACCATCGACATCCCCGGCTTCCCGATCAAGTTCTCCGACGCCCCGCCCGAGCCCGATCTTCCGGCGCACGCCCTGGGCGAAGACAACGCCGACGTACTCGGCGAGCTCCTCGGATTCACCCCCGAACAGATCGCCGCCCTCGAGGCAGACGGAGTTCTGCTCAGCAAACCTCACTGAGGAGTCCCTCCTCAGCAAACCTCACTGAGGAGTCCCTCCTCAGCGATCTACATGGCCCTGTCGGACTAGATCCTCGCTCGGCGCGCGAGCTCAGTATGCGAGACTGGCGGCATGGCATTCACTTACCCTCAGGCCCGACGGGACGCCCAGTCCGACGACTATCACGGAACCGCCGTCGCCGACCCTTACCGCTGGCTCGAAGACCCCGATAGTGAAGAGACCGCCGCGTTCGTAGCGGCCCAAAACGCCATCACCGCCCCCTACCTGCGGGACCTACCAGGCCGGTCCGAGTTACAGGCCCGAATGACCGAGCTGTGGGATGTGGCCCGCACCAGCCCACCGACCGTGCGTTCCGGGGTTGCGGTATGGACCCACAATGACGGTCTTCAAGACCAGCCGGTGTACTACCTCAAGCGGGACGATGCCGAGCCTGAACTGTTTCTCGACCCCAACACCCTGGCCGATGACGGTGCGGTTGCCGTTGTACTGTCGGCCCTCTCCCCGGACGGTCGCTACCTGGCGTACACCGTGTCTGAGGCCGGAAGTGATCGCCAGCGGCTGTCGATCCGTTCAACCGAAACCGGCGAAGACCTCGGCGATGATCTCCAGCATCTGCGGTTCACCAGCATTGCCTGGTACGGCGAAGGGTTCTTCTATACCCGTTGGCCAGAAACCGATCCGGCCTCGACCGAACCGGTGCGTGACCCCTCGGTGCACTACCACCGGGTCGGCGATCCCCAGTCGGCCGACGCGCTGGTATTCCGCAACGCCGAGGACCCCGAGCCCGGCTATGACCCAGAGGTGACGCAGGACGATCGGTACCTGGTCCTGACCGAATATGTCGGCACTTCTCGACAGACCGGCTTGCTGTATCTCGACCTCACCGATTTCGACCCGACCCTCGACACCAGTTCCGAGACCGGCAGCGGGCAGCCTCAGGTCCAGCCGACCGGCTGGGTTCGCCTCGTCGACCAGGGCCAGGCCCTGCACTCGATGCTGCTACATCTCGACGATGGCTTCGTGGTCCACACCGACCGTGATGCAGCGAACGGCTCGGTGGTACACATGCCGCTCGGTCCCTCGACAGCAGCGACCACGGTCATCGCCGAAACCGAGTCGGCCATCGTGGGAGTCGCCGCGGTGGCCGGTGAGCTACTGGTGCTGCGCCTGATCGATGCATCCCATGTGATCGAGCGCTACTCCCCCAGCGGCGAACGGCTCGGCAGTATCGAGATGCCGGGGCTTGGATCGGTGTCGGCCCTATCAGGCACGTTCGCCGACGCTGCGGTCTACATCGGCTACGAGTCGTTCGTAGAACCGCCGGTGGCGCTCAAATGGGAGGCCGACGAGCTAACGGTATTTGCTGGCTCCGAACCGGCGGTTGACCCTGCAACGATGATCGTGGAGCGGCGCTACGCCGTTTCCAGCGACGGGGCTGAGGTCGGGATGTTCGTGATCCGACGCTCCGACGCTGCGCTGCCGGGGCCGGTCGAGCTGTATGGGTATGGGGGCTTCTCGATCAATATGACGCCGGTCTATAGCCCGTCGCGGCTGGCCTTCATGGAGGCCGGTGGCATCGTAGTGGTGGCCAACCTGCGAGGCGGAACCGAGCTTGGCGAGTCGTGGCACAGCCAGGGCATGTTGGCCAATAAACAGCAGGTCTTCGATGACTTCATCGCCTGCGGCGAAAAGCTGATCGCCGATGGCATCACCACCGCCGGTCAACTGGGCATTCGGGGCGGTTCGAACGGTGGCCTGCTGACCGCGGCATCGATGGTGCAACGGCCGGACCTATTTGGAGCCGTCGTCTCCCAGGTTCCGGTGACCGACATGCTGCGCTACCAGCACTTCACCGCCGGCCGGTTCTGGACCGTCGAGTACGGCGACTCGGCCGACCCTGAAGCGTTTCGGTATCTGCTCGAGTACTCACCACTTCATAACGTCGGCGATGCAGCGTCCTACCCGGCGCTGCTAATCACCACCGCAGAGTCCGATGATCGGGTTGTGCCCATGCACTCCTACAAGTTTGCCGCCGCGGTCCAGCATGCCGCCGACCTCACTTCGGAGCGGCCGCTCCTACTTCGGGTGGAGACAAGAGCCGGGCACGGTCTTGGCAAGCCGATGGCCAAAGTCATCGAGGAAGCTGCCGACATCTACAGCTTTATGCTGCACAATCTGGCCGTGGCGACTGATGTCCTATCACTCGTTGAGCGCCGAGCGGGACAAGCTAGCGGGGGCTGCTGGCCCGGTCGATCCAGTGCGAGCTGATTCCGGCGGTGAAACCACCGTCGACCACGATGTGTTGGCCGTTCATCCAGTCGTGCTCGCCGATGGCTAGCCAGGTCAGCACCTGCGCGATGTCATCGGGCTGTGCGGGGCGACCGACCTGCTGGTTGGTCCATGCCATCTGGGCTTCGCCGACCTGTTCGGTGAAGTCAGGGTAAATCGGGGTTTCTACCGGCCCCGGTCCAACGTCGTTGACTTGGATGCCTCGGTCAAGCCCTCGACCGGCCATGCGCATCGTATAGACGACGACCGCTTCCTTGGAGAACGTGTAGGGGTCGGTTCCGCAGCTCTCACCGTTGGCTGCCCACCAGGCAGCGCCCGATTCGAAGTCCGGGGTGTCCAACAGGGCGGTGTGCTTGTCGTAGCGCTTCTTCCATTGGTTTCCGGCGATCGAGGCCACGTTCACAACCGTTCCGCGGTCGGCGATCTTGTCCCAAAGGCTTTCGGTAAGATGGCGCAGCCCGAGGGTGTTGACCGCCAACACCATCTCCGACGGCACCGTGCCGGGAACGCCGGCGATGTTCAGCAACGAGCCGTAGCTGCCGTCGAGCTTGGCCGCCACCTCATCGATGGAGGCGGGGTTCGACAGGTCGCAGTGGTAGTGGGCAGCGGCTCCTGGCGGCGGTTCTTTGACATCGAGGCTGATCACCTCGCGTCCAGCGGCGATCAGCCGCTTGGTCGTTGCGTTTCCAATACCAGTGGAAGCACCGGTGACGATTACAGGTCCATCAGCTGCCATGGGCCGAGCATAATGACCGGCTCGGGCCGGACGAAATCGGCGCCACTGGGTCTGATGGTCGACTGGTTCAGAAACTGCAGTCGCCGCGCTATCGGCGAAGCCCCGACGTTACCGTCGCAGGCCCAGCTTTACGGCCGGCAGGCTTCGGCGTATCTATCGGGCGAGCAGGGATCGTTGTCGTCGCGCTCGGTTCCGCAGAGGCTCGGCAGACCGTCACCATCATTGTCGACGGCCCGGGCGAACGTCGTTGTCCACTTCTCTCCCCCGTAGGGAGATGCATCGGTGAACGGTGGGAAGTGGTTTCGGGCCGCAATGAAGTCGCGCTTGTTGTTGTTGAACGAGTTGTCGGCGATGTAGACATCCCACACCGAGGCAGGCCACGCCGGGTTGGTCCCGTCGTAAACCCAGAACCCGTTCGAAGCCGTGTTGTGATGAATGTAGTTGTTCACCATGCAGGAGTCTGTGGTGTTCCAGAGGCTGAACGTGGGGTGATCCTGCCCGGTGAATTCGCCGCTGCGATCGAGCGAGTTCTGGAACATCTCGTTGCGATAGACATCGACGTTTGTGACTTTTTCGTTGGCGTTGCGGGCCACGTTGCCGAGCACGATGCCGGTTGTATCGGTGTAGGAG
>JBOEHD010000248.1:261-6190 GCA_050633745.1 Acidimicrobiales bacterium | reverse complement strand
CCAGTACCAGGTGCCGCCGACATCCGGGGCGGTGTCGAACACTCGAGCCGTCAGACCGGCCTGGCGGAGCGAATGCAGCATGTAGAGCCCGGCAAAGCCAGCACCAACGACCACAACATCCACATCGCTTTCCATCCGGATCAAACTATCGGGGTCGGTCGATCCAGTTCCAACACGGTGGCCAGATGACCTGTTGGTAAACGCGAACCGGCCTCGCCGGTGGCCCTGGTTAGGGTCGGCGAGGCCGGGTTTCGGGTTGGGATTGAATCTGCAGTTGGGCTAGAGGTCGGGGTTGGAGAGTACTGGTAGCGATCACGGTGATCGTCAGCCTCTGACCACCTCGATCTTGCCGACGTTCAGATCCAGTTCGAGCTCGAGGTCGGTGTCAGCGCCGCTGCTCTGATTGACGACGCTGTTGCTGAACCCATCACTTGAGTCATCGAATACGGTGACCTCGCCAAGGTCGACCGAGGCATCGACCGAGACCACAAGATCCTCGGGGACAATGACTTTGATCGAGCCGTAGTCGACCCGTACGTCGAGTTCGACGGGGCCATCAGCTGCAGCCGACCGTGAGAAGTCCATCTCGGTGAGGTCGATCTTGATCTCGCCCTTGTCTTCAACGATGTTCGAAGGCAGGTCGCTGAGGACCGTTGGAGTGATATCGACCTTGGTCGTGTCGGTATCGAAATCCCAGTCTCCTGAGGCGACAGCTGCAACAGCTGCGATCCCGACCATTACGAGACCGACCAGGGCGATCAGCAGCGCAAACAGTCCGGCAGCGACGATGCCGAAGAAGATCGCTAGGCGGCTCCGTCGTTGGTAGACCGGTGCCGCCGGGGCCGGAGGGGGCAGAGTGGCAGTGGCGCCAAAGCCGGTGTTGCTGCCACTGTCGTGACCAGCGTTTGGGTTGGGGAATTCGGGGTTGGTTGGTTCGTTGCTCATGTATCCATCATCGATGACCCGCAGCCCCAGGCATATCGGGCACAACCCGGGACGCCCCCTGAGAGACCCCTGATATCTAGCCGGGGCTGGCCAGGGTACGCCTCAGGGTGCCTAAGCCGCTGGAGGCTCCGACGAGGCGATCAGTCGGCTGATGATGAGCTGGCTAATGCGGCGGTCGGTAGGCAATCGCAGCCAAGCAGCTCCGGGGCGTCGATGCCACGACCGACTGCATCGAGCGTGCTTGCGGCACCGCCGTCGCCTCGGGCGATCACTCGCTCCGCAGCGGCCACCACCATCGCATCCCACTGGGTTCCGGCGTGTTCGTGGAGAATGGCTAGGGCCTTGTCGGTGCCCATGCCGTCGCGGTATTGGCGACTGTTCGACATCGCATCGAACGCGTCGCAAACGGCGACAATCCGAGAGAGTAGCGGGATGTACGGCCCCGAAAGACCATCGGGATAGCCCTGCCCGTCGATACGTTCGTGGTGTCCGCGAATAAACGGCCCGATGTCGCTGAGTGCAGGCGAGGTTCTGACCAGGGTCTGCCCGGCCAGCGGATGGGTCTTGATGAGGTCGAACTCGGCATCGGTGAGCCGCCCTGGTTTTTTGATGATCTCTGGCGGTAGCTCCAGCTTGCCAACATCGTGCAGCAGCGCCGCCAATCCCAGCTGACGCAGCTCACGACCGGAAAGGCTCAGCTCCCGACCGACCTCAACCGCCAGTTCGGCGGTTCGAACAACATGGTCCCTAGTGACCTGATCGTATGCTTCCAGGTCGGCGACAAAGCGATGAACAATCGGGTCGAGGCCCAACTCCAGGGCCGCTAGCGGCTCGGTGGTCAGAATGGGTTCGATCGAGGCTCGGACCTTAGCCGAGGAGCGTAGAACCACGAGCGCGCCGATGGTCCCGCCGAATACGCCGACGATATCGAGGGCGTGAGCAACCCAGAACCCGATCGAGAAGGCCGCAGCGCCGAACCACATCAGCACCGACGCTCCAACAAACCCGAAGCCTGCGGCCATCACCAGCGGAGCAGGAGAATTGGCCACCTGCGCCAGATAGAGATGGCGACGGCTGAGGACGACACAGCCGGTCATACAAACCAGACCTAGGAACATAGCGGCAAACGATCCCGGCTCGGCAACCGGCAATAGCTCAGTCCAGATCAACAACGATCCAAACAGGATCACCAGGCCGAATATTGCGGCAACGATCCACTGTTTCCAGATTCGATGACCCAGATCGGTTTGATAGCCAGCAGGAAAAAGCAACGGCGACGCAACAAGCAACGCCACCGGCACCGACCACTGCGCTGCCGACATCGTGGCATCGTTCGCCCCGTAAATTACGCCGGGGGTTGTGATCCCGTGCACCAGCGGCAGGAGGGACACAGCGAGAAAGAAGATTCCTAGATAGCCAAGCTCGGCTTCGCTCCGGCGAAACGCCCGAACTAGCACCGCGACTGAGGTCAGTACACACAACGACGCAGCCACCAGCACCAGCCAGAAGAGGAGCTCCGGCGACCCAACGATGCCGAGGCGGCTCAGCCACACCGCTAGAGCGACTTGCCCTACCGCGGGCAACATCCAGGTCATGAGCCATGGCAGCACGAATCGGCCGCTAGCTGGAGGAGAGTCCCTCATCATGGTTTGATCGGCAATCCGAGCCGGAAACCTGAGCGAGGCGTTGTACCCACAGCCCGTGCCGTTTGACATGATCGGCGCCGAGCGAAGAAGCTAAGACATCTTCAACTCCGAGGACCTCACTCCCCTATGGGATCGACCACCGAGCTTTCTCCCTTTGCGTCCACCGGCCGGGATGCACCGCTGGCGCTACGCGACGGTCCGCTCTGAGCTGAGTCGCGTATCGAGCGAGCTCGACAAGGCTTCGAGCGAACGACGGGTGGCGCTGCTCACGTTCCCCGGGCTGACTCAGACTTCGGCGACAGACGGGCTTCACGCTGGCATTCAAATGCTGCTGGCCGGCGAGTCTGCTGCGGCCCACCGCCACTCGCCGGCAGCGCTGCGGGTCGGGCTCGAGGCGACAGACACGATCACCTTTGTCAACGATCAGGAGGTGCCGCTCGGTCCGCTCGACGTTGTTCTGAATCCATCGGGCACCTGGCACGGTCACACCGAGCGAGGCGGGACAGGAGCGGTGTGGCTCGATGTGGTCGACCTACCCCTGGTCAACGCTCTCGGCGGGGTGCTTTTTGAACCGAGCCGAGCCCATCAAACCGGCGACCTGCTCGACCCGGCGTCGATACCGCCGGTGTCGGCTTTCCGATGGTTCGATGCCGAAAGAGCTCTGTTCGACGCCGAGGCTGTCGCTGGCGTTCGCAGTCACAGCTACGGCGGCGGATCGGTCCTGCCAACATTGGCCGTCACCGCCTACGCGCTAGAGCCTGACGCTGAACTTCGGCTGCCGGCTCGTACTGGCGGAGCGATCGTGCTGGCGGCCAAAGGTCGCTTCGAGGCATCCGGTCAGGCAGCCGAGCAGACCAGGGCCGTTGATGAGTTCGACGTGATCGCCCTGCGAAGCTGGACACCTCTAACGCTGCGAGCAACCGACAAGGTCGATATTGAGCCGGGCGGTCGATCGACGGGCGGGATCGTGATGGTGATCGACACGACACCGGCGCTACGGTCCTTGGGCCTCTATCGGGAAGAACTAACTACATGAAATTGGCCAACCTCGGCGGACAACCGGTGCTGCTGGACCAGGAGGCTGCATACCCCATCGGCCAGCCGGTGGTACCGGGCGCCGACCCGTTCATCGATGCCATAAGTAACTGGGAGCATGTCAGCACCACCATCGACCGGTCGACCCCGATTCCTGTCGACCAGGTCCGGTTCGGGCCGCCAGTTCCACGGCCGGGCAAGATTCTCGGCGCTCCGGTGAATTACCTCGACCACAAGAAAGAGATGAACGTCGAGCACACCATCTCCGGGCTGGGGTTCTTCTTGAAGTCGCCGAGCTCGGTCACCGGTGGCGACGGCCAGGTTGTGCTGCCCTTCCCCGGCCGGAGAACCGATCAGGAAGCCGAACTCGGTGTGGTCATCGGCTCGACCGCCAAGAACGTCTCGCTCAGCGAAGCGCTTCACCATGTCTTCGGCTACACCTGCTTGGTCGACGTGACGGTTCGTGGTGCCGAGGAACGGTCGACCCGCAAGTCGTTCAGCGGGTTTACCCCGATCGGGCCGTGGATCACGACCGCCGATGAGATCCCCGACCCAACCGACCTTCGCATCCGGGGCTGGGTAAACGACGAGCTGCGCCAAGACGAATCGACCGCTCAGATGGTCTACGGGGTGGCCCAGTTGATCGAGTTCATGTCTTCGGTGGTGACCCTGGAACCGGGTGACATCATCGCCTCGGGCACCCCGGCCGGGGTTGGGCCGGTCAGCACAGGCGACACAATCGCAGTCGAGATCGACCACATCGGTCGACTCGAAGTGCCGGTCGCCGCTTCCGACCACGAACCGCATGCGCTGTGGCTCACCCGCACAGCTGAGTAGCAGCAGACGCGTCGGCGGCCCCATCGATCCCACCTGGGTGGAGTCGACGAGGCCGCTGAGTTCGACAAGCTTTAGTATCGCTGCTTGCTGTTAGGCGAGATCGAAACGATCGAGCTCCATCACCTTTGTCCAGGCGGCAGCAAAGTCGTTAGCGAACTTCTCGCCTGCGTCGTCCGCTGCGTACACATCGGAGATCGCACGCAGGATCGAGTTCGAACCGAACGCTAGGTCGTTGCGGGTACCGGTCCAGCGGGTCTGGCCGCTTGAGCGATCCTTACCCTCGAAGACGTCTTCGGCGCCTGATGCCGGAACCCACTCGGTGTTGAGGTCCATCAGGTTGACGAAGAAGTCGGTGCTGAGAGTGCCGACCCGGTCGGTGAACACGCCGTGATTGTCGGTGGATACACCGAGTACACGGAGCCCGCCGACGAGCACGGCCATTTCCGGCGCACCAAGATCGAGGAGCTGTGCCTTGTCGACCAGCAGATGCTCGGCGACCTGGCTCGATCCCTTGCCAAGGTGGTTGCGGAACCCGTCCCAGCGAGGCTCTAGCCAGTTGAACGACTCGACGTCGGTCTGTTCCTGGGTGGCGTCGCCGCGGCCGGTGCTGACACCGACGTTGACGGTCACGCCCGCTGCTGCGGCTGCGGCCTCAACCGCTGCTGCGCCACCGAGCACGATGAGGTCGGCCATGGAAACGGCTACGCCGACACTCGACTGCACACCTTCGAGTGCGGTGAGCACTCGGCGAAGTTCGGCCGGGTTGTTGGCTTCCCACTCGTTCTGTGGGGCGAGACGGATGCGGCCACCGTTGGCGCCGCCCCGCTTGTCGCTGCTACGGAAGGTCGAAGCCGAGGCCCAGGCGGTGCTCACCAGGTCGGTGATGCTGAGGCCCGAGGCCATGATCGCGGCCTTGACCGCAGCCACGTCGGCGTCGCTGAGAGCAGTGCCTGCGGGGATCGGATCCTGCCAGACCAGTTCCTCTTCGGGAACCTCTGGGCCGAGAAGCCGGACCTTGGGGCCCATGTCCCGGTGGATCAGCTTGTACCAGGCACGAGCGAAGGCGTCGTCGAGCTGCTCTGGATTGTCGCGGAAACGCTGCGAGATCTCGTTGTAGATCGGATCCATCTTCATCGCCATGTCAGCGGTGGTCATCATCGGCGCATGGGTGATGTTGGGATCATGGGCATCTGGCACGGTGCCGGCCAGGGCCGGAGCGGTCCACTGCTTGTGACCGGCGGGGCTCTCGGTAAGCTCCCACTCGTTGTCCATGAGGGTCTCGAGGTAGTTGTTGTCCCACACGGTCGGCGTGGAGTTCCAGGCACCTTCGAAACCACTGGTGGTGGCGTGGAGGCCAACACCGGACTCGAAGCCATTCTTCCAACCAAGGAGCTGCTGCTCCATCGGTGCACCCTCAGGCTCTGGGCCCATCATGTCTTCGGGGCCGGCGCCGTGCATCTTGCCGA
>JBOEHD010000248.1:0-154 GCA_050633745.1 Acidimicrobiales bacterium | reverse complement strand
AGGTCTTGAAGCCCATCGACTCAAGAGCGACGTTGCCTGCGAGGAGCATGAGGTCGGCCCAGGAAAGCTTGCGGCCGTACTTCTTCTTGACCGGCTCGAGCAGGGCACGGGCCTTGTCGAGGTTGCCGTTGTCTGGCCAGCTGTTGAGCGGGGC
>JBOEHD010000247.1:0-24695 GCA_050633745.1 Acidimicrobiales bacterium | reverse complement strand
ACTACGACTGCGGCGAGTACGAAAAGGCACTTGACGCAGCGCTAGAAGCCTCCGACTACCAGGGTTTGCTCGCCCAGCAGGCCGAGCGTCGGGCTTCCGGCGATCCCAAGCAGCTCGGTATCGGTGTCTCGGCATACGTCGAGGTGACCGCCCCCGCTGGTCTGCACGTCGAGTACGGCGCAGTCGAGGTCAACGAAGACGGCACCGTAACCGCCAAGGTCGGTACCAGCTCCCATGGACAGGGCCACGAGACGGCGTTCTCGATGATCGTGTCCGACATGATGGGCGTGGCCATGGAAGACGTCATCCTGGTCCAGTCCGACACCGACGAGATCCCTCGCGGCGCAGGCACCATGGGCTCACGGTCGCTGCAGACCGCTGGCTCAGCGGTCCACGTGGCCTCCGAGACAGTCCTGGGCAAGGCCAAGCAGTTGGCGGCTCACATGCTCGAAGCGAGCGAATCCGACATCGTCACCGGCGACGGTGGCCTGCAGGTAGCCGGTGTTCCAGCGTCGAGTGTCAGCTGGGCCGATCTGGCCAAGGCATCAAACGATGACTCAAAGCGTCCGGCCGACATGGAGCCCGGACTGAGCCACGAGCTCGACTTTGACGGAACCGATGCCACCTTCCCATTCGGGGCGCACGTCTCGCTAGTCGAGGTTGACACCGAAACCGGCGAGGTTGAGATGCTTCGCCACGTAGCGGTCGATGACTGCGGCAAGATCCTCAACCCGATGCTGGTCACCGGCCAGCAGCACGGTGGTATCGCTCAGGGCGCAGCCCAGGCGCTGTACGAGATCGTGCAGTACGACGAGGACGGCAACCCCATCACCAGCAACCTGATGGACTACGCCATCCCTTCAGCCGCCGAGCTGCCATCGTTCGAAACCTCGAACACCGAGACCCCCAGCCCCCGCAACCCCCTCGGGGCCAAGGGCATCGGCGAATCGGGAACGATCGGCTCAACCCCGGCCATTCACAACGCGGTCGTCGATGCGGTCTCCCACCTCGGGATCCGTCACATCGACATGCCGCTCAGCAGCCAGACCGTATGGAATGCCATTCAGTCGGCCTCTTGATAGCGGTAGCTAGGGTCCGGTTGTAGGTCGATAGACCTGCCCCGCCCGAGTAAGCCATAGCCGCCACCGGCTCGGTCGGCGGCAACAGAATTGGAGAAATCGGAGCGGTTCGCCGCTCCGATTTCTGCTTTTTAGCCCCTCATTCAGCGCGCCCTGGTGAAACTACCTGCCCGCAGTGATCCAGACGGGCAGACCGTCTGGTCCAGATGGGCGGACGTTGTGATCCAAACGGGCACTGCCGGTGATCCAAACGGGCAGACCCGCTGATCCGGACGGGCAAACCTGCTGAACACTTCGGCACAGGGGCGACCCGAGAACCGCTCATGGAGCATCTCTGCGCTCATCTCCACACTTGGAATTGCAGGAACCAGGCCAGCGAGATGAAAGACGGGACATGCGAGTAGGCGTAGTCGGTTGTGGATATTGGGGTTCAAATCACGTTCGGGTTTTCTCGAACCATCCAGCGGTCTCTCAGGTGGTGATCATCGATGATCGCCCGGAGATTCGAGAAGCGGTCGGCGCTAACTTCCCCGACGCCCTTCAACGGGCCACGCTCAGAGAAGCGCTCGATGACATCGATGCCGTCGTAGTGGCCACGCCGCCGGAAACCCACTTCGACATCACCGCCGCAGCTATCGCCGCAGGCAAACACGCCCTGGTCGAAAAGCCGATGGCCACCACCACCGCCGACGCCGCTGAGCTTGTACGCATGGCCGACGCGGCCGGGGTCACTCTGGCCGCCGGACACACCTTCGCCCACAATGCCGCGGTGCTGAAGCTGGCCGAACTGGCCAACGCAGGCGACTTCGGAAAGCTCCACTTCATCGACGCCGCACGGTTAAACCTGGGCCTGTACCGCCAAGACGTCAACGTACTTTGGGACCTGGCCGCTCACGATATTTCGATCGCCAAGATGATCATCGGCGACGTGCCTGACACCGTCGCTGCCTGGGGCACGCGCCACACCACCGGCTATTCAGAAGACGCAGCAACGCTGCGGATGTCGTTCGCCAACCAGGGCATCGAAGCGACCGTGCGAGCCAGCTGGCTCGACCCGCTCAAGGTGCGAAAGACGACAATCGTCGGTTCCGAAAAGATGGCGGTCTACGACGACATCGACGTCGACGCCAGAGTCCGGGTCTACGAAATGGGCCGCGAGCTACACCGGCGACCAGACGCCGACAGCCAATACAACGTCACCTATCGCAACGATGGCTGCCTCATTCCGACCATCGACTTCCAAGAGCCGCTGCACACCCAGGCCAGCGACTTCCTGGAGAGCTGCGAGACCGGCCGGAGCCCCGTCGCCGACGGACGAGACGGCCTAGCCGTGGTGGCCATCCTCGAGGCATCCGACCGTTCCCTGCAGGAGAACGGCATGCCGATCACCGTCGACCTGGCGGGTATTCAACCGAAGCCAAAACTGGTCCACCGCCTAGATGCCATCGCCTAACCCAGCCACTGAATGCCGCTAGCAGCACAGCAAGAACACACCGGAGACAGTAAATGACCTTGATCAATAACCAGCCAGCCACATCGTCCGCACAGACAGCAGCATCGACTGGGCCGGTCGCCTTCCTCGACCTGGCGGCACTGCATGCGCCGATCCGCTCAGAGCTCGATGCCGTCTGGCACAGCACCCTTCAGGACTCGGCCTTCATCGGAGGCCCAGCGATTGCTCGCTTCGAACGGGAGTGGGCCGCCTACTGCGGAACCGACTTCTGCGTCGGCCTCGGCAACGGCACCGATTCGCTCGAACTGACTCTCGCCGCTCTGCAGGTCGGACCCGGCGATGAGGTACTGGTTCCGGCGAACACCTTCGTGGCGACTGCCGAGGCGGTAGTGAGCGTTGGCGCCACTCCGGTGTTTATCGACGTCGACCCCGACACCCTGCTGATCACCCCTCAGGGGATGGCAGCGAACATCACCCCCAAGACCAAGGCGGTCATGGTTGTCCATCTCTACGGCCAGATTCCCGATATGGACGGAATCATGGCGGTGGCAAACGCCGCCGACCTGCACGTCATCGAAGACGCCGCTCAGGCCCACGGGGCGACGTTCAATGGTCGAAGGGCTGGCAGCTTCGGTGTGGCCGCAAGCTTCAGCTTCTATCCCGGCAAGAACCTCGGCGCACTTGGCGACGGCGGTGCCATCGTCACAAACGACGAGGCGCTTGCGGGTGAGATTCGAACGCTGTCCAACCATGGTCGAGGCAGCCACCTGCTGCACACCCACCGTGGCCGCAACAGTCGCCTCGACGGGCTCCAGGCTTCCGCTTTGAGCATCAAGCTGGCGCACCTCGATGGCTGGAACAAACGGCGTCAAGAGATGCATGCCATCTACGTGGAGCGGTTCGACCGACCCGAGCTTCGGGGCTCGCTCGACATGCTGGCCACCCTGCCCGGCGGTTCGCCGGTACATCACCTTGAGGTCATCAGGGTCAACGACCGAGATCGTATGCGTGAGGCGCTCGGCGACGCCGGAATCAACACCGGCATTCACTACGCCATGCCATGCCACAAGCATCCGGCCTTCGCCGAGTTCGATCTCAAGCCTCTCCCCGTGGCCGAGGCCGCAGCCGTTAGGCAGCTGTCCATTCCGATGCATCCAACCTTGACCAGCGATGAAGCGCACCGGGTTGCCAACACTGTTCTGGAGCTGCTGTGACCATCGTTTCCGATCCCAACTTCGAGGTAGATGGCCCGGACGAAGACCCGACCAAGGTCGTCGATCATCAGTCGAAGAAGAACCGCAAGTCCAAGCGGGTCAACAACAACTCGAACGGCAACTCAAACAACAAATCAAACGGCAACTCAAGCGGCAACGCCAACAAGTCGAACGGCTCGAACGGCGCGAAGAACGGGAACGTTCCGGCAGACGACGAGAAGCCGGCGGACAATACGCCACCGTTCGTTGTGGCCGGGACCGAAACGGGTGCTGGGGCGACGATTGCCGATGCACCTCACAGCAACGGCGCCGGCGGCAATCGTGTACCTCAGGTCGCCTCAGCGCAGCTAGGGCAACCCTGGAGCACCCGGCAGCTGATGTCGGTTGCCCAGCGGGCACTTCTGGTCTTCGCGGTGATGGGCATGATCGGTTACGGCCTTGGAGCCGTACGGGGCAGCAGCTACGTCGCTCGTACCGAGTTCGTCTACACGCTCGATGAGTCGGTTCCCGACAGCTTCCTCCGGGAAGATCGCAGGCTGCTGACCCAGGTCGTCACCTTCAAGAGCGACGCGGTGTTGACACCGGTTGCAGAAGAGTTCGACCTGACCGTGGATGAGCTCCGAGGCAAGATCGACGTTGAGACGCTCGAGCTTTCGGAAGTACTGCGCCTCGACGTTTCCGACAGCGATTCGGAACGAGCCATCGCCATGAGTAGAGCGGTTCTCGATCGGTATCTCCAGGTCATCACCGATGCCGCCCCGGCTGGCGACAACGAAGAGCTAGCCCAGAGCCGAGCCGAAGTGACCGAGCAACTAGCGGCCGCCGACGCCTCACGACGAGGCCTGCTGGAAGCGCTGCAAAACGACGCGGTGCTCGAAGTTCAGCAGAACAGCATTCAACGGCAGATCAACCTGAAGGACCAGCAGATCAACCGCATCCAAGGATCGCTTGATGATGCGCTGGTCCAACAGGTGTCGGCCAGCCGTCTGACAAGCCTGAACGAGCAGTTTGCCGAAGCGCAGGCCACGTTGGCCAACCTCGAAGCCGACCTTGCGGCGGTTGGTTCGCAGCGGGCCGCGCTGGTCACCGAGACCACCGCTGAACCTGCGCTGCTCCGAGAGGTCGAGCGGCTCGAAGCCAAGCTGACCACAATCGACGACGAACTAGCCGACCGTGAACTGGCACCGCTGGTTGCCTCTCCTATCCGAGAGCTCAGCCAACCGATCGTGCTGTTCCGCTCACTCCATCTGTTCGGCCTTCAAGGCATGGCGCTCGGTCTCATGACCGCCATTCCGGTCGCCGCATTCGTTGCCTATCGAGCCCGTCGACAACAGCTCTGGTTCGACTAAGCCGTTGTCAACCGAAGCCACCACCTCCACGACCGCATCGCCGACCGATATCGGCGATCGGGCCGAATCAGCAGGCAGTCTTGTCGGCGATTCCGGCAAGATCGCGGTCGCCGCAGCGCTGAGCCGGATCACCGGCCTGCTGCGGATCGTGGTGGCCGCTTCGATTCTGGGGGCCACGGTTCTTGGCGACCTGTTCGTCGCCATCAACGTGCTTCCGCTGACGCTCTATGACGTCTTTGCCGGCTCGGCCATCTCCTCGGTGCTGGTGCCACCGCTGGTCAGGTTGCTGCAGCGAGGCGACGAACAGGCCAAGCGGTTTGTGGCAAACGCCCTCGGCATCATCTGCCTGACCATGACCGCACTGGCCATCGGCGCCGTGCTTGGGCGAGGGTTTATCGCCGCCGCCCTAACCGCAGGCGTCGAAGAGGCTCTGCGCCCCGAGGCCGGGCGGGTGGCCGGGCTGCTGCTACTGCTGATCATTCCTCAGTTGGTGCTCTATGCGGCCATCGGGGTCTTCGTTTCGGTACAGCACGCCCACCAGCGTTTCCTTCTGCCCTCGGCAGCTCCAATCATCGAGAATCTGGGCCTTCTGCTCACGATCGCCGTTGCCTGGTTTAGCTACGGCAGCGGCATCGAAGTCGGCGACGCCCCAACCGGTCTTGTGTTGACCTTGGCCATCGGCTCGGGCCTGTCGGTCTCGGCCCATGCCATCGTGCAGTTCATTGGCGCCAGACGAGCCCTCGGGCCCCTCGGCATGGCCATCGACTGGCGCAACCCGGAAATGCTGGCCCTGGCCGGGCCGGCCAAGTCATCGTTCGGTTGGTCGAGCACCATCGCCGTTCGCCAGTTCGCCCTTGTCGTCGCAGCCGGATTCGCCGGAGCCGGCGGTGTGCAGGCATTCGAGATCGCCATGCTGGCCTACTTCATTCCGGTCGCTCTCATCGGACGGCCGATCGCCTCGGCCGCACTCCCCCGACTGGCGAAATCAACCGCCGACGTCGGCACCTTGCTCCAGGGCTACCGCTCGACTTTGCGCTTGGCGGCATGGATCGCCGTCCCGGCCGGCCTGGCGATGGTCGTGCTCAGCCAACCGTTCGCCGAAATCATCGGCCAGGGCCGGTTCAGCGATTCGAACGCCATAACTATGTTGCGTTACGGCCTAGCCGGGCTGGGTCTCGGAGCTATGAGCGAAGCGTTGTTCGAGATCACCAGGCAAACCACGATGGCCCAGGGCGACCATCGGGGTCTTGTTCGCTCGACCTGGATACGAGCCGGTGCCGCGCTCGTCGGGATTCCCGCCGTCGTGCTGCTATTGCACGGGCCCGCCGTGTTGCTGGGCCTCGGCGTCGTCGTGACCATCGGCGACCTGACCGCCCTGGCGGTCGCTCATCGTTCGCTGCGAGCCGATCGCTCATCGTCAGACTCCAACCGGGTCAACCGGTCGAATCACTGGCCTCGAATCGTCGTCGCTTCGGCCCTAGCGATCACTCCTGCAGCCATCGCCGGTCCGGTTCTCGGACTCACCTGGTCGCCGTTCACCGCTCCCCTGCTGTTGGCTGCCGTTGGCGCACTGTTCGGCGCCAGCTGCTGGCTACTGACCGACCGGGGACGGCTACTCAAAGCCCTCACCGCCGACCTCAACGGTGTGTCGAACAACGGTGTCTCAAACGACGGTGATTCAGACGCAGCTCCGAACTCAAGCACCACCTCCCTCTCTGAGAGCCGACCATGATTAACACAACCGTGCCAAAGCCTGCCATCGGCGCAGCACTCCTCTCGCTCGTCGTCTACGTGACCGCCATGCCGCTGCTGGCTGGCCTACCCCGCGACGGCATCGTGCCGCTGATCCGACCAAGCGAATTTCTGCAGCTAGCGGTGACCGCGGTTGCGGCCGCCGTAGCCATCGCCGCACTAATCGACGGCCGACGTTGGGAACTCAACATACGATCCATCGAGTGGTGGCTGCTAGCCGTCGCTTTCTCAGCATCGGTGATGCCGTTGCTGTGGCTAGCTGCTCGTTCCCAGCCCATCGGCGCCGACGAAGTCCTGGCCACCTTCCCCTTCGTGAAGTACACCGCGCTCTACTTCCTGGTGCGGTGCTGCGTCACCTCCGAACAAGCGGTATTGACCGTGATCCGGGCCACGCTGGCCGCAGCGTCGGCGATCGCCGTCATCGCTGTAACCCAGGCGCTTGGTGTCGGCCCAGTCGTCGAATTCCTTGGTCGCTTCTTCGTCAGCGGCGCTGAGGACCTCGTGGACGAGGGCCGAGGAACGACCACCATCGGCTCATCCATCGCCACCGGCGCCTACCTGGCCATGAGCTGCGGCCTGGCCCTCTCATACGGCCTGTCGACCGGTGCGCGACTGTGGTTGGTCCTCGCCGGATTCCTGGGCATTGGAGCGCTGGCCAGCGGGCAGGCAGGCACCGTGCTGGCCCTCGGGGTCGTGGTTCTGGCCGTGGCCTACATGCACCGCAAGACGCTGCTTTTGATTTCGTGGGGGACCCCAGCCGCCGCGCTTGGCACGATCGGGCTGTGGCCGATCGTGTCAGCTCGGCTGGCTGACTTCGACCCAAACCGCGGTCTGCCCGGTAGCTGGGTGATCCGCTGGAACAACATCTCCGAGCTCTACCTGCCGTCGCTTTCCGGCCGCGGTTGGCTGCTAGGGGTAAGCCCCGACGCCATCCTGGCTCCACCCGATGTCTGGCGCGACGCCATCTACCTGGAGAGCGGTTACCTGTGGCTGCTGTGGGTCGGCGGACTGCCGCTGTTCTGTGCGGTTACTGGCTTTCTCATCGTGGCGTGGCGCAGCCTGAATCCGGCTGCCTCCCACTCGGACAGTAAATCGAACACCGGCGAATCGAGCGTTCCTCAATCGTCAAACGTCTTTACCGCAGTGGCGATCGCCGCTCGGGCCGCGGTGATCATGATCGCTCTGGTCAGCATCATCGATCCCCACCTCACGCTTCGAGCCGGCGCCGATCTATTCTTCATCCTGTTGGCACTGGGCATGGCATCACAGCCGCTGGTTCAGCCGCTACGGCACCTGCCGACCCACTGGCGTCTACTCCTGGCAGACGACGGTTACCAAGGCAAAGAACGCCAAACCGACGCAGAGCAGCCAAGCTATGCGACCGCCAGGATGCAGCTGGCCGAGACACCGGAGAGCCTGCGCCCAACCCGGTCGCTCGCCATGCTGGGAATCGAGCCAGAAGCTGTGCTCGACCTGACCGTTCGTCACGATGCCGACACCATCGCCTCGGCATCGCTGGCGCTGGTACGGACCAACGCGGGGCTCCAGGCCACGCTCCTTCGGCCCGTCGAAGGTGTCGACGAACTGGCAAGAGGGCTTGCGTGGCGAGCCATCGTACTCAGCGCCAAGTCGCTCCGCCTGGCAAGCCTCACCGATGCGGAGCATGAGAACACAGCGCCGAGAGATGGCTCACCGGCGACCTTTACTAGGGCCGAGCTTCGAGCTGCCGCTCAGCTAGCGAAACACCTTGAGGCCGAACGGGAACGTAACCAGCCTGCGGTGTTCCGGCCAACCAGGAACCTCGACCCGGGCACCGAGCAACCGCTGCCAGCATTGCGATTCACCAACGCCGGCCCAATTCCGAAGTGGAAGCGGGCGATCGACCTGGCCGTCGGCTCGGTGGCTCTGGTGGCAACCGCACCGCTGTGGCTGATCTCAGGGCTGCTGGTGAAACGATCCGGCGACGGTCCGATCCTTTACAAGCAGGTCCGTATCGGCACCGGCGGGTTGCCATTCCAGATTTACAAGTTCCGCACGATGTACGTCGATAACGATGACACCGCTCACCGTCTTCAGAATCGGCTTGAGCTACGGGGCGAAGCCGGAGCGGCCAAGGACGAAGCAGATCCTCGGATCACCCCGGTCGGCCGTCGACTGCGACGTACCTCGCTCGACGAACTGCCGCAGCTGATCAACATCTTGCGCTCCGAGATGTCGCTCGTCGGTCCCCGACCTTCGCTGCTGTGGGAAAGCGAATTGTTTCCGCCCGCCGCAAGACGGCGCCTGGCAGCACGACCGGGTCTCACCGGTCTGTGGCAGACAAACGGGCGAGCCGACGTATCGATGGCCGAAATGCTCGACCTCGACCTCGACTACGTCGATCGCATGAGCCCTCTGCTCGACGTGCAATGCATCGCCAAGACAGCAACCTCAGTAGTTACAGGAGATGGTGCCCGATGACCACAGCGTTCGTGGCGACAATCGGGGGTCACATCTCCGAACTGGTGGAGCTGGCCAGCCGGATGAAGGTCGCAGGTCCAGCCGGTGAAGACCAGCTATGGATCACAAACGACAGCCCCCAGACCCGCGATCTACTAGCGGGGCGACGGGTCGAGATGGTGCCGTTCATCGCCGAGCGAGACCTGCTCGGCGTGCTGCGCTCGGTGCCGACCGCTCGTCAGCTGTACCGGCACTATGGCATCGACCGGGTCGTTAGCACCGGCTCGGCCATCGCCCTGGCTTACCTGCCAACCGCAGCGGCCATGGGCATCGAAAGCCACTACATCGAAAGCTCGACCAGAGTCGAGTCCTGCTCGATGACCGGCAAGCTGTTATCGAAGACGCCCGGCGTGCACTGCTGGTGGCAGTTCGAACAGGCCCCAGCGGGCTTCGCGGCCATCGAAGGTGTCTACAACCAGTTTGAGGCCCGGCCCCGGGCCGTAAGGCCAACGCTTGAAAAGGTAGTGGTAACGGTCGGCACAACCGATCGGGACTTCCGCAGGCTGATCGCCCAGTTGGTTTCGATCATTCCCGAAACCGCAGAGGTGCTTTGGCAAACCGGACACTCCGATGTGGCCGGATTGGGAATCGACGCCCATCAACTAGTCCCAGAAGACCGCCTCGTGAAGGCCATAGCCGACGCCGACGTGGTCATCAGTCACGCCGGAGCAGGATCGCTTTCGCTGGTCCTCCAGGCGGGCAAGGTCCCGGTCTTCGTGCCACGACGGGCCGAATTCGATGAGCAGATCGATGACCACCAAGTCGAACTGGCCCAGTGGGCCAACAGAAAGGGCCTGGCTGTCATGGCCGAGGCCCACCAAGTAACGATCGCCGATCTTGAGGCAGCCGCTGGGCTCGAGGTCACTACCAATCCAGTCGGAGAGTTGATACTGATATGACCGCAATACAAATCCCTGCGTACGAACAGACCTTCTGCGAAACGCTGTTTGACAGCGAGCCATGGCGCCAAGCGGTCGAGCAAACCTTCGAGCTCAAGATCAACGACTACGAGCCGTTCAGCGAGCCGGGAGGTCGAGGCTATTATTCGGTCATCTCCGACATTCGCGGTGACCGGGTGGTGAGCACTCCGTTCAGCGACTTCTGTGATCCACAGCTGAATACGAAGGCCGGTTGGATGGAGTTCGCCGACCATCTGCGTTCATACAATATGCCGGTAACCATTCGACCGTTCCACAACCAGCTGGCGATCGAAGACGATTCGTTCGAGCAGCGCCGAGAACTGTTCTGGCACGGCATCGATCTCAGCCAGGGGATCGACCACATCTGGGACAGCCTGAAGAGCAAGCATCGGACCAAGATCCGGCGGGCCGAAAAGCAGGGAATCTCTTTCCGGTTCTCCTCTTCGATGGAAGACATCGCCACCTTCCACGCCATGCACGTCGATCTGCGCAAATCCAAGTTCAAGATGCTGGCCCAGCCGCTCAGCTTCTTCGAAGCCCTGCATGATCGCTTCGGCGAGAACATGGTGGTCCTGTTGGCCGAAGACGGCGATGGTCTGCCGGTTGCCGGAATGATCTACTTCGAACACCAGGGTGTTTGGTACTACAAGTTCGGCGCCTCCTACCCCCGTTCGTATCGGCCAAATTCGGCCATGATTATGGCTGCCTGCCAACAGGGCATCGACCGCGGCCTGCAGCTACTCGACATGGGTCGCAGTGATATGGACCAACCGGGCCTGATCGACTTCAAGCGACAGTTCGCTAGCGAAGAGCTCGAGCTGACAACGCTGCATTGGCAGCCCGAAGACTGCAACAATCCAACGGCGACCGAGGTCGGCAAGACGTTGGGTGCGGTCACCGAACTGCTTACCGATCCTGCGGCACCAAACGAGCTGGCGGTAAAGGGCGGCGAGCTGCTCTACCGGTACTTTGGCTAGCGGTATTCTCGGCTAGCGGAGTTCTCAGTTAGCGGGACGCAGGCGACTGGTCGGACGTCGAGTATTCGAGCCAGCTCTGATTCTCGACGTGGTAGCGAACCTCGCCGACGTAATCGTTTGCCGGTTGGTCCCACCATTCGCCTGAGAACCAGGTGCCGACGCAGCCGTATTCCTCGCCTGCCTTGTAACCGTCTTCGCGCTCGAACTCTGTTTCCACCAGCCAGGTGAAAGAGCCTTCGTAGCATGCCCGCAACCAGGCCATCGCATAGTCGACCCCGAAGGCCGATGACTGGGTGGAGAACGGGTAGGTGCCGAGATGAATGCTGCCTTTGACCTGCAGCAGCCCGTAGCTCTGGGCGCACGGGGCTTCAAGACCGAGCAGGTCGCATGCCACGGCGTCATCGGTGCTGTCGCCTTCGGTCCCTACGTGCCAGGAGCTTTCGGTAACCGCCCGGGCTCTGGTCACGTTTTCGTCGAACCCCCATTTGCAGGCACCCCAGCGCAGGACCTGTTCTGTGGTCCCAGCGAAGTTGCCGTCGATGCGGGGGGCGAGTTCGGCGTTCCAAAATTCGTCGGCCCCGTCGATCTCGATCTCCCCAAATTCCGCAGCGGGAACAATCGAACTGTTCTGGTCTGCATTGCCGGGGCGGATCTCTGTCGAGGGGTCGGCCAAGACCATCTCAGCGCAGCTTTCGCCGTCTGGCAGCGTGCTCCCGGGCGGCAGCGTCTCGAAGTAGACGCTCGGTTCCGCCGTCTCGACCGCTGGGTCGACGACCGTGTCGACGACCGTCTCGGCCACCGGGTCAGACGTACAACTGGCCGCTAAAAGCATGAACGCCAGAGCGATGACCACGTGGGTAACAACACCCGATGTAGTGCCAGCGCGGCGAAAAAGACTGGAAGTTCCCGTTACCACCGTGTGCCTATCGGTCGGGTCGGTGGATCGTTTAGCCGCAGCTCGCATACCATTTGCCGCGGTGGTCAAGATATTGGTGAGCAGGACTCTGGTAGTCAAAATTCTGGTGGTCAAGAATCTGGTGGTCAGTGTGAGATCTCAGTGAGCGAGCGGCAGCCGAAGGTCGGTTTGGTGCTCGGCGGCGGCGGAATGGCCGGTTATGCGTTCCACTGCTCGATACTGGCGACCCTCGAACAAGAGACCGGTTTCGACCCTCGGACGGCCGAAATCATGGTCGGCACGTCGGCCGGAGCTATCGCTGCAGCCATTCTCCGGGGCGACGTGCCGGTGGCCGAAATCCGTGATCGTTTGCTTGCCGCTATCGACGATCCCGATCAGATGCCAGAACTGCGGCTACTGGCTGGCGGCACCCCAAAGACGGTGCCCCGAATCTGGGGTGGCCCTGGCGCTCCGACAATGGCGGTGCGAGAGCTACGCCGGGGACGCAAGATGCAGCTGAGCAAGGTGCTGGCCGCCATGCTCCCCCAGGGTCGTTCGCCACTTTCGCCGGTTACCGAACGCATCGAGAAGCTACATTCCTCCGAGTGGCCAGAAAGGCCGCTGTGGATCCCTGCCACCAACCAACAGAGTGGGCGGCTCGCGGTGTTTGGCCGCGATCGGGAGGCCCCGGTGGCCAAGGCGGTCGAAGCCAGCGCCGCTCTTCCGGTGTATTTTGCGCCGGTCAAGATCGGTAAACGCAGTTACGTCGACGGCGGCATCGGCTCGCCATTCAACGCCGACCTACTGGTTGACTACCGGACCGGAACACCATCCGATGGCGAACCGTTGGATCTTGTCATCGTGCTGGCGCCCCTGTCGGTAGATGAGCTCCGAAAGAAGAACCCGTTTGCTTCGGTTGCTCGTTCGCTGCCCCGGCGCCGCCTCCTGGCCGAGTGCCGAGCGATCAAGGCCGCAGGAACCGATGTGCTGATTATTCAGCCAGATGCACTTGTGGCAAAGGCGATGGGGTTGAATCCGATGGACCCCGATCGGGTGAAGTCGATCGTGGCCCAGTCAGACGTGATGATGACCGAGCAGTTGTCGACGACTGCGCAAGGCATAACCGATCTTCTCAAACGTGCAGCCAACACCCTCGTGTCGCCGACCGACGTTGCCTACCCACCGATCGAGCCCGCCCTGCCGTAACGATCAGCCTCGCCTGACGATGACCTCACCGACACCGAGGCTGACATCGAGCTCGATGTTTGGGTCTTCCTGGTCGACATTGATCTCCGAACCGAGGCCATTCTCGTTTGAGTCAAAGACCGTGAGGTCGCCAACGCCAACGTCGGCTTCAACATCGACCGTCAGGTCATCGGGCACGATCACTTCAATCTTGCCAACGTCGACATCGACGTCGATCGGAACCGAAGCGTCGCTGAACATGCTCGGTTCGAGATCGGTCAGATCGATGAGGATGTCGCCCCGCTCCTGTGAAACCGACTGGGGAACCGCTTCAACCGATTGGGGTTGCAAATTGACCTCGGTCACGTCGAAATCGAAGTCGGCCGATGCCAAGGCGATGATGCCGGCGATGATCCCCAACACTGGGAGCGCTACGAGAAACGCCAATCCACCAAACAGCACTCGGCGCCGCCTGCGGCTGGCAGGTGCCACCGGAGTTCCTCGTGGCATGGTCCCCGGGCCGGCCAGAATCGTGTCGACCGGTTGAGCCTGGGTGTTGAATTGCTGCCCGGCGGCCCCGTGACCGCTAGCGGGCGCGGCGCGGTACGCAGGGTTGTGACCAGGTTGGTGACCGCTGTTTTGTAGGGCTTTTTCGGTGTCTGGTTGGGTGAGCAGCCACACGCCGCCACCGATCAGGATCAGCGGGACCAGTACCTGGGAGACAGCGCCGCCGTTGAACCACACTGCGACCAAGGCTCCGAGAAGTAAGAGCCCAACCCCGATCTCTCGCCCCGAGAGGGCTCGGATCGGCTTGGCCATTGCAACCGGCGGCCAGAATTTGGCCCGGGGGATGATGAGCCATGCCAGCAGGTAGGTGACTAAGCCAAACCCGCTGGCCAAGGTGAACACCACAAAGGCGATCCGGACTAGGGAAACATCGATGCCGTAGTGATGGCTGATGCCCGACGCAACGCCACCCAGCCTGGTGTACGGATCTCGCACCAGTTGCCTGGCAACCGGGGGCGGTGGCGCCGAGGCAGGGAAGGGGGCCTGAGCGGGAGGGGCTGGAGGCGGGTTTGGCGGCGGGGGGTTCGGCGGCGGCAGATCTGGCGGCGGCGGGCTCGTCGCTGTCGAACCTGATCCGGGCGGAGTCGGCCCGGTTGATGGAGCAAACGACGGCGGAACGGAGCCAGCCGAGGGCCCGAGATCGTCTGGTTGCTCATCGGTGGGTCGATTGCTCATGTCTCCATGATCCACTACTTACTGTTTACCGGGAATCAGGCGTTCCCCGGAGCTGACCCTACCCTCTCAACGATTCATCAGGGTCAGCTCAGGGGTATCCCTTGATGCAGAACGCCGCTAAGCCTGCGATCATGGGGACCGTGAATACCAACCTCTCATCGCAGACCAGACGATGGCAGACGCCTTCGCTCAGTCTCGATGACCGTTGGATCGGCGGCGTAGCGGCGGCGATCGCCGTCGAATTGGGCGTACAGCCCCTAATTATCCGCATTTCGTTCGCCATTTTGGCTCTGGCTGGCGGCTGGGGCCTGGTGTTCTACGCCATCTGCTGGGGCGCCCTCAACTTCTTGAGCCCTCCCCGATTCGGGGCCTACATACCGGTGCCGAAAGCCGCCAGCTCGTTCCACCGCCACATCGCTATCGCCATGGTGGTGTTGGGCGTGGTGCTCGGACTCCGCTCTCTGGGGTTCGGCTTTGTCGACGAGATCGTATTTCCCGCCGGTTTTGTGCTGACCGGATTCCTCATCGCCTGGTCGCGACAGCAGGAGGAAGGCGGAGTCTCGGCGGTGATCCGGATCGTCATCGGCGTCGTTGTCGCCGCTGCCGGATTGTTCAGCGTTGTGCTGTCGTCGTTGCAGTTTGTCGATGCGGTACGGCTACTGGTCGTGGCTGTTGCCGTCGTTGGCGGCATCGCCCTTGTGGTTGCGCCATCGGTGGTGCGAATCGGGCAGGACTTCGACCTCGAACGCCAGGAACGGGTTCGAGCAGATGAACGGGCCAGGGTCGCCGCCCACCTCCACGATTCGGTGTTACAAACCCTCACGCTGATACAGCGCAATGCTCACGACCCCCAGCGCACGGCCCAGATCGCCAGACAGCAGGAACGGGAGCTTCGCAGCTGGCTCTACGGCAACGAACCGAGCCAGCCCGGCACCACCAGGCTGGAGCCTGCGCTGCAGCAGGTGGCGGCCAGGGTCGAACAGGACCACGGCGTCAAGGTTGAAGTTGTGACCGTTGGCGACACCCACGACATCGACCCCGGGTCGATTCAGGGTCTGGTTGCGGCGACCCAGGAGGCGGCGACCAACGCCGCCAAGCACGCCCAGGTGGCCAAGATCGATGTCTATGCCGAGCGACGGCCGGAAAGCATCGAAGTGTTCGTACGAGATGCCGGAATCGGTTTCGATGCCGACAACATCAAAGACGACAGGCAGGGCATCCGCCGGTCGATCATCGACAGGATGGAACGCCACGGTGGCTCGGCTTCGATATGGTCCGAGGTGGGGGCCGGGACCGAGGTTGAGCTGATACAACCGCTCGGCAAGTCGGCACCGAACTCCCAAATGTTCAATGAGTCCTTCGAGCAACCACCCTCGGACCGCCCGGCGGCCGATTCCGCAACAGGAGAAACCAAATGATTCGTGTCGTACTGGTCGACGATCATGCACTCGTGCGATCCGGGGTCAAGGCCGAATTGGAGCGGGCGGTTGAAGTGGTGGCCGAGGCAGGCGACGTCGGCGAGGCCATCGACGCGATCGTGCGGGCCAAACCCGATGTGGTCGTCTGCGATGTGCATCTGCCGGACGGCACCGCAGCCGATGTGATTTCCGGAACGGTCGAGCGTGGGGTCACGTCGAAGTTCTTGGCGCTGTCGGTCTCCGATGCCGCCGAGGATGTTATCCAGGTGATCCGCAGTGGAGCCCGGGGTTATGTGACCAAGGCCATCGAGGGCGACGACCTTATCGATGCGGTGAAGCGGGTAAACGATGGCGATGCGGTCTTCTCCCCTCGCCTGGCCGGCTTTGTGCTCGACGCGTTCTCGGCCGACCTGTCATCGCCGGCCGACCCCGAACTCGACCAGCTCACCGCCCGGGAACAAGAAGTGATGCGCTTGCTGGCTCGTGGCTACGCATACAAAGAGATCGCCCGCAGGCTCACGATCTCGATCAAGACGGTCGAGACCCACGCATCGGCGGTGCTGCGCAAGCTGCAGCTCTCCAGCCGAAACGAGCTGGCGATGTGGGCCGCCAACCGACGCATCGTCTAGTAGACCAGCGCCGCTACCAGTCAGCTTCGCAGATACTCCTGGGAGGCATCTCGAAGCGTGCGCAACATGTTTTCGAGTTGACCGACGTCGTGTGGGCTGAGGTGGTCGTGGATATGGGCCTGGACTGACCCAAGCAGCCCACCGGCCATCTTCGTCGCTTGGCGCTGCCCTTTCGCGGTGAGCGAAATCGCGGTTGCCCGACCGTCGGTTGGGTCGGGTCGGCGCTGAATAAGGCCAGCCTCTTCCGCCCTGTCGAGAAGCGTGCTGGTGTGAGGGCGTGTCGTAGCCAGAGCGGTAGCGATCGCCGCTGGCCGTAGCTCGCCGCCCGGTGTCCTGGCTAAGCGGATGAGTAGATCGACGACTTGGCGGTCGTAGGCCGCCGTGTCGTAGGTATCGCACTCGATAGCGGCGTCGACCGCTCGATAGGCCTCTAGCAGCAGACCAAAGGTGTCCCAGCGGGGGTCGTCGTTGAGGAGGGCCATGAACCCACACTACAGGAAAGTAGTTATGCGGGAATACTATCGAAGGGATATGGTTATCTAACATAACTACTTTGAAAGGGAAGCCCCATGACCTCAAACACCTCTCGTCCCGTCGAGTTCACCCACTCCGCCTACACCGGCGGCCCAATTCACGGCGTCATCGGTAGCAACGAGCTCCGCAAACGACTGAACCCATTCGTGTTCCTCGACCACTTCGACGTCGCCACCGACAGCAAGTGGGGGTTCGACTGGCACCCGCACAGCGGCGTTGCCACATTTACCTACGTTCAGGCCGCAGACCTCGACCACGCCGACACAAGCGGCGCAAGCGGACGCCTCCACCAGGGCGGCGTGCAGTGGATGGCATCCGGAAACGGGATCTGGCACCAGGAGTACTATCACCCTCGCTCCGAAGGTTCGGTCAATGGCCTGCAGCTGTGGATCGCCCTTCCGCCCGAGCTGGAGAACGGGCCAAACCACTACCAAGACGTCCAGGCCGAGGACCTGCCAGTGGTCGGCAACACTCGGGTCCTTGCCGGCAGCTACATGTCGGCAGCGAGCCCCGTCACGACCCCGGTCGACTTCAACGTCTTCGACGTCACGCTGAACGCTGCTAGTGCCGGGGAGCCTGCAACCTGGGAATTCACCCCGCCCGAAGACCACGACATCGCCTGGCTCTATACTCAAAACGGAACCGTCGAGACCGCAGGGACGACGGTCGCTCCCCGGACCATCGCCGTGTTCGAGTCCAGCAGCGAACCGATCACCATCACCGCGGCCAACGACGGGGCGTCGTTTATCGTTGGCACCGCACCGGCCAACCATCAACCCATCGTCGCCAGCCGTGGCTCGATGCATACCAACGCCGAGGCCCTCCGATCCGGACAACAGCGGATCGCCAAGATCGCCGATCAAGCCCGCATCGGGTGACGGGCCGGTTCCCGCTCAGGCCAGGCAGTAAACTTGGAGAATGTCCGTTCGGTTGATAGGTGCTGGTCTGCCACGGACCGGCACCATGTCGCTGAAGGCCGCCGCCGAACAGTTGACCGGCAAGACCTGCTATCACATGCACGAAGTCTTCTCCCGGCCTGAGCACCCACCGCTCTGGAGTCGTGTCCTGGACGGCGAGGTTCAGCTACTCGACCAGATTCTCGAGGGCTTCGACTGTGTGTTCGATTGGCCGATGGCTGCAGTCTGGCGAGAAGCCGCCGACCGCTACCCCAATGCATCGGTTCTCCTGTCGCTTCGCGGCGATGCCGATGAATGGTGGCAAAGCGCCGACAAGACCGTCTGGGCCGTGATGCGAGGGCCGCGCAATGTTGCGTCGGAAGACTGGTGGCTCATGACCGAGCGCCTTCAGAAACGATTCGGAGCGCACTGGGATGAAGAAGGCTCCGCAAAGGCCTCTTATCGTGCCCATATCGCCGACGTTCGAGCCACGATCCCACCGGAGCGCCTGTTCGAATATCAGCCAGGAGACGACTGGGGTCCGCTGTGCAGTGCCCTCGGCATGCCGGTTCCCGATCTACCCTTCCCACACCTGAATAGCAGCGACGCATTCAGCAAACGACAAGATCAAAACCGGGCGTCCCGGGATTAAGACTCCCGAAGCTATAAGCCATGAGACCAACTCTCTACATGCTGTGCGGGTTTCCCGGATCGGGCAAGACGACGCGAGCCAAGGAACTGGAAGCATCCGGCCAGGGCATCCTGCTAAACGCCGACTCCTGGGTCTGCCAGCTGTACTCCGACGACGCTGAAGCCGCGGCCAGGGACGAACGGAAGACCCTCGTGGAACGGCTCCAGTGGGAACTCGCCGAACGACTACTCGCAGAGGGAGTCAACGTCATTCTGGACTGGGGCCTATGGACGCGAGTCGAACGAGACCACTACCGCCAACGGGCTCACGACCTGGGGGCATCGGCGCAGACAATCTTCCTCGATGCGCCCATCGAGACACTCCATGAGCGCATAGCCCGACGAAATCTCGATCTCCCACCGGGGGCTTTCAGCATCTCACCCCAGGAACTCGACCAGTGGGCCCTATTGTTCGAACCCCCGACCGCAGAGGATCAACCATGAACCGACTTACGCCGAAACAAATCGACTTCATCAACGCCCAACCGATGTTCTTCGTCGCCACCGCAGCGCCGGAAGGTCGAGTCAACGTTTCGCCGAAGGGAATGGACACGTTACGCGTGGTCGACGAACGTCGCGTTGTGTGGCTGAACCTTTCTGGCAGCGGCAACGAGACAGCGGCGCACGTCACCGCAAATGGCCGCATGACGCTGATGTTCATGTCCATCACCGAAGACCCGCTCATCCTGCGCATCTACGGCACCGCCCGCCTGGTCCACCCGAGGGATGCTGAATGGGATGAGCTCATTGCCCCGTTTGCGACGATGGGAGGCTCACGTCAGATCTTTGACCTCAGCATCGAGTCAACGCTCTCGTCGTGTGGCTCCGGGGTTCCGATGATGACGGTCGACGCGATCCGAGGTGATGAGGCTCTCGAGCCGTTCTATGCCGCGATGTCAGCGGAAGAGCTTCACGACTACTGGGCCCGCAAGAACGTCACGAGCATCGACGGCTACCCCACACGAATCTTCACCGACTGAATCACGCGGCGAAAGTCCGACCAGCCAGGGGTGCTAGGTTGCGAGTCCTCGCATCACTCGCTTACCCAGGGAGAAGTCTCGATTGCCAGAATTCACGTTCAACGCCGCCGGAGAGTTAGAAGTGACCCCTTCCGCCGCCTCCTCCCAGCACGACTTCGACTTCTATGTCGGGAAGTGGAAAATCCACAATCGTAAGCTCAACAGCCGTCTGACGAATTCGGACGAGTGGAGCGAATTCGAAGCCGACCAAGAGATGGAGCTAATCCTCAACGGCCTCGGGAATACCGACAACTTCGTTACCTCGTTCGACGGCGAGCCCTTTGAGGGACGCACACTCCGTCTCTTCAATCCCGCGACCCGGCTTTGGAGCATGTACTGGGTCGACAGCAACTCAGCGGTACTGCAATCGCCAACCGTCGGATCGTTCGACGGAGACATCGGCCGGTTCTATGACCTCGACACCTTCGAGGGACGGGAAATCCTCGTCAAGTTCGAGTGGAACAAGAGCGACCCGACGAACCCGGTCTGGAGTCAGGCATTCTCAGTCGATCAAGGGCAAACGTGGGAGTGGAACTGGCACATGTACTCCCGACGCAGCGAAGCCTAGAAAGGTTACTCTCGACAGCTACTGCTAAACGGGGAATGTTTGCAGTGCCATCGGTGTGCCAATGGGCAGCCGACGTATGGCGGTGAGCACGTGGCTTAGGATCTGGCTTCCCTGATCGAGATTGGCGTGGCCGTCAGCCCACTCCAGCCGCCAGTTTGGTTCCGCCGCGGCGAAACCGAGGCTCAACATCTGATCACGGCCCTCGTTGCCGAAACGCTGTTCAGGCGGCAAACCGCCGTCGCCCTGGACCTCTACTACCAAGCCGCCCTTTGCGGTCATCCATTGCACGTAGAAGCCAGTACCAAGCTGTTCCAGGATACCGGCCATGGTCCGCCCGGATTTCAATGCCTCACCCATCACCGCTGCCAGGTGCAGCGGTAGATCGTCGGCCGAAGGAAGTTCGAAGTCCGCCGATCGGGGTACCGAAGTGGCAGACGGAAGCAGCTGCGACATTTGTGGATCGAAAGCGACAAGGCTCAGATCTTTTGCCGCCGCCTCGATAAGTGACAGTGCTCCATCGACCTGCTCTGGCTTGATACCGAAGTAGATTAGCGAACCGTCGGCATGAGCCAAAAGCGGCCCGTCACTCCACGGGCTCTCTTTACCACCCGGCCGGTCGAGATCAGGATGCACCGCCAACAGCACATCGACAAACGAAGCGATACTCGGCGACGGTTCCACGTGATTACGAACGCCGACAAGACGCTCGCACTCCGAGGCGGCATGGGCGTCGGAAAGCGGTGGTGGGCCTTCCCAGACCGCCACTTCGTAGCTCATCGAATCGACCTCCCGGTGAGGTGACGCCCAGCAGCCGATATAGCGCTGAGGTCAGCTTCGGGGCACGTCGATCCAGGCCACCTCTTTGTCGACCCGGGGCTCACCGGGCAGACCCAGAACCTGTTCGCCCAAGATGTTGCGCATGATCTCACTGGTTCCACCTTCGATGGAGTTAGCCCTGACCCGAAGAAATGCGTGTCCGAGACCGTTTTCGGCCCCTGTTACAGACAGATCCTCCGGACGACGGAAGGTGTAATCGTAGTCGACAAGACCGGCCAGACCTTTCAAGGTCACTGCGGTGCTGAAAATGTCCTGATTCAGCTCCGCATAGGCAAGCTTGGCCACCGAACCCTCGGGGCCGGGGTTTCCTGCCCGGCGATTTTGGGAGGCTCGCATGTTGGTCAACCGGAGCGTTTCGGCCCGCACCCAGAGCTGCATGACCTCGTCGAGTTTGGCGCCCGACTTCTGACCCTCGGGCATGTCTTCCCACACCGCGGTCAGCGCGGCGATCGCCCCGGACCCTCGTTTCGGAGCACCACCGCCACCGATGGCGGCACGTTCGTTCATCAGCGTGGTCAGCGAAACCCGCCAACCTTCGCCAATGTCACCGATCCGGTTCTCGTCTGGAACGCGGGTGTCGGTGAGGTAGACCTCGTTGAACTCGGCCTCGCCGGTGATTTGGCGGAGGGGGCGAACCTCAACCCCTTCGCTTTTCATGTCGAGAGCGAAGTAGGTCATGCCCTTATGCTTCGGGAGATCAGGGTTGGACCGGGTGACCAACATGCCCCAATCGGCGATGTGAGCCATGGTGTTCCAAACCTTCTGGCCGTTCACCACCCACTCTTCACCGTCCTTTACCGCTCGTGATCCGAGACCGGCGAAGTCGCTACCGGCGCCCGGCTCGCTAAACAGCTGACACCACTTCTCCTCGCCGCTGAACATCGGGCGGAGGAACCGTTCGCGCTGCTCATCGTTGCCGTGGGTGAGGATCGTCGGGCCTGCCAGATGCATAAAGAACGTCGACGGGTCCTGCGGCTTGGCGCCAGCGTCGCGCAACCGATCCTCGACGAGCCGCTGCAGCTGGGGACGGACCCCCAAACCGCCGAAGCCTTTCGGAAACTCCACCCAGGCCAAACCGTGGTCGTACTGATAGCCCCGGAATTCGATTCGGGAACAATCGGCAGGCGATTGGGCGCTCAGCAGCGCATTTAGCGCGTTTTCGACCAGTTCAGTCTCTGCGTCTTGCGAAGTTTTGAGATCGGACATGTCTTCATGATGGTGGAGGGACTCAAAAAACCCAAACCACGAGGCGCGAATCAGCTGCGATCTTTTGGCCGGACAAACAAGCTTCGACTTTCTACCGGCCGCTAATGCCGCTGGCTCAGTCCAGCCAGGCTCGAATTAGGGTTCGAAGCCGATCGATTCCGGTGCCCTTCACCGCGCTGACCCAGATCACATCACCCACCTCGAGCATGCAGCCTTCGGCCAGATCCTTCTTGCGGCGATCTCGCTTCGATGACTTGACCTTGTCGTGCTTGGTGGCGATAACCGTGTGAGGAAGATCGAACCCTCGCAGCCATTCGAGCATTTGCACGTCGAGCTTGGTCGGGCCGATCGCGCCGTCGACCAGTACCACGATCATTTCGAGGCCCTCGCGCTCGAGCAGGTAGGTCTCGATCATCGCCTGCCAGCCAGCCCGAAGCTCCTTTGACGCCTGGGCGTAGCCGTAGCCGGGAAGGTCCATGACCGTGGCCTGGAGCCGCCCGTCTGGGCCGATGGCTCCATCGTTCTTGCCGGTCTGGCTATGGGCGGCGGCTCGGGGATCGACCACGGAAAACAGGTTCAGCAGGCGGGTGCGGCCTGGCGTGTTGCTGACATGGGCCAGTCGCTTACGGTTACTGAGAGCGTTGACCAACGACGATTTTCCGACATTGGATCGACCGACGATGGCCACCTCAGCCGCCGATGGCGGCAGGCGGTCGACATGGTCTCCCGACAGCACAAACTCAAGCTGAATCGGTGGGGGGCCGGCCATTATTCAAACACCAGCCGATCAACCATTCGATCATCACGCCAAACCAGCCGATCAATCATTGGATTGCCGGTCCCGGATTCCGTCGCTTCGAGACCCGATGCGCTCGATGAAACGATCGGTCTCGGCGCCGTTGAGGGGCTCGGTGTAGTCGAAGTCATCCTTCGCCAGTTCGTAGATCGTCCGATCGATTGCCACGGTGTCATCGTACGCTTCGTTAGGCCGTAACGTTTTCCCGTCTGGCAGCACCTTGGCTGCGACGACCGTTGTCGACTCCTGGCCGGGGATCGTCCTCACGTACTCCGGGACGGTATCCATGTCGCTGTCGGCGCTAGCCAGAACCACCCGATCGATGTCGCTTCTGGCGCACATGGCCAGCGCATCGAGGGCCAACCAGACGTCGATGCCCTTCTCCTGGCCGCGGTTCTTCGATTTAACCCTGGCTTGGCGAACCTCGCCGGGGTGATCCCGAGGGTCGGGAAGGTCGCGGTCTTGCACCTGCCATTCCCAGCGGTAACGCAGCGTACGTTCGAGCAGAACCACGTCGGTTCGTCGGATCAGATCGTGTCGACGCATCGCTGCCTCGGCCCGGCCCGGGTCGATGCCGTGATCGGGGATGCCGGTGGCATAGCGAATCTCGACCAACTCGTCGTCGCCAGCCAGGGCCCTACCGAGCAGCAGCGGATGAAGGTTCCCGGTGCCGCCGAAGGCGTAGCGGGCCCCGATGGTGATGTTCTGTCCGTCGATGAAGACGCCGACTCGGCGGCGCTCGCTCATACGCCGTGGTGGCCCGGCTCGGAACGCCACGCCACCATCTCCCTGGTGACGTCGGCAATGGTCTGGCAGCCGGTGAGGGCCATGGTTCGTTCCAGTCCCTCGGTGAAGAAGTCGATCACATGGTCGACGCCGGGCTCGCCCGCTGCACCCAACGCATAGAGATAGGGGCGGCCGACCATAACGGCGTTAGCTCCCAGGGCCACAGCCTTGAAGATGTCGCTCCCCCGCCGGACACCACCGTCGGCGATGATGTCGGTCTGTCCGCCGACGGCCTGAGCCACCGGTCCGACCAGTTCAATAATCGAAGGGGCGCCGTCGAGCTGGCGGCCACCGTGATTGGAAAGGGCGATGCCGTCGACTCCGTGCTGAACCGCCAACTCGGCGTCGGCCACGGTCTGCACGCCTTTGAGCACGATGGGGCCGTCCCAGTTGGATCGCAGCCATTCGATTTCGCCCCAAGACAGCGCCGGGTCGAACTGGGAGTTGATGAACTCGCTGAGAGTCACGGCCGATGAGCCGTCGCCCGCCGAGTTGTTATCGGCCACGCTGGCGAAGGTGATCGGGTCGTTGCGGAGAAAATCGAGCGTCCACGACGGGTGGCGCATGCCATCGACGATCGTGCCCAGTCCGATCTTTGGCGGCAGGGTGTAGCCCCGTCGAACATCGCGTTCTCTGCGGCCAAGTACCGCTGTATCGATGGTCAATTCGATGGCTTCGAAGTTGGCTGCCGCGGCCCGCTCCAGCAGGTCTTTGACCAGCCCACGGTCGCGCCAGGTGTAGACCTGGAACC
>JBOEHD010000246.1:6089-9216 GCA_050633745.1 Acidimicrobiales bacterium | reverse complement strand
GGCGTGACCGACGACGAGGTCGACACCTTCCTCGACCGCTGCCTGAAGACAGGAGCAATGATGACCGACGGCGAACGTTACCTCGCACTGGCGGTGGCCAAACCGGCCAGACGCACCGAACGACCAAAGTCGATCCGACGACTGCCGCTAACAGTCCGCAGTGAACCCCTGGTACCCAGTGAATCGCTGGTACCCAGTGAATCGCTGGTACCCAGTGAATCGCTGGTGCCCAGTGAACCGCTGGTGTCGTCATGAGCGACATTCAAACTGCGGTGGTGATCGTCCGGCCTCCGGGCTACGAGGATCACCATCCCATCACCTCCGAGAATCTGAGCGCAGCGCTGCCAACCGACCAGCAGGTGGTGCTGGTACAACGGCTCTTCGTCGACGCTGGCTTCGAGGTTTCGCAGGCGTTCGCTGGGTCCTTCGCAATCACCGCCACCAGCGAACTGTTCGCCGAGGCTCTCCCGCCTCTGCCAACGTCGCAGTGCGACGGCTGGCTCGCACCGGCAGCAGGCTTACTACACGCCGTGACCCCCGGCGGCCCCGTCGAGTTAGACCAGGCTCCGGGCACAGATGCTGTCCCTGCTATCGACGCCAGCGACGGCGAAACCGATCTTGGAGCGCAACCATGACCGTTCTAGCGCCGGAGGTAGATCCAGCAATCAGGCTGCGTCACTCGAAGCTGGCCGCGGCCGGAGGGGTGGCGGTGGTCGACCTGCTACAGGGCCCGATGTTGCAAGCTCTCCAGATAGAGGCCAATAAGGCCTACCCCCATCACGTCGAACACCACCAGGAGACCCCACCTGCCGACCCCTGGGATCGTGGCAATCCCAACCGCTGGCTCCGCAGCGCAGCCGGCGGCCCGGTGCTGGCATCGATCCTTGGCTCGCAGAGGCTGGCGGAACTGCTCGATGACTACACGGGCATTTTGTGGTCTCCGCTGAGCCCCCAGGGAACCTTCTCGTACTACGACCGACCAGGCCATCACCTCGGTGTGCATCGCGACATCGAACGCTGCGACCTGACATGCATCATCTGTTGCGGGCTCGAAGGCGACGGTTCGGGGTCCGAGTTGATCGCCTACCGGTCTGGGGTGCGAACACCGCTCGATCAGGTTCGAGCCAGTACCGACCTCGGCCGAGTTATCTCCTTGCAGCCCGGTCAGGGGGCACTGATCCTCGGCGGTCTGGTACCTCATGAGGTAACGCCGATCGTCGGCGATCTGCGCCGTACGGTCGCTCCTCTTTGCTTCACGCCAGCCCGCTGACGGCTGCGATCAGTTCGAGGCGGCGAAGGCAGCGGGGGAAATGGCCGCGACCAGCCGCTCGACCCGCTCCGACGGCGGCATCGACATCTCGGTGGCCATGAACTGCTTAAAGATCTCGTAGTGCCGGATGGCTTCCACCCGATTGCCACAACCGATCAGCGAAGCGATTACCACCTCGTGGCCTCGTTCGTGGAAGTAGTCGGCGCCGATGGCGTTCAGGCCGCACTGGAGGGCACCGGCATAATCACCGGCCCCCAACATACGCGAGGCCAACTCGTCGATCGCTTGCAGCCACTGCAGTCGGTGATACTGGCGGGCGAATACCAACCATTCGTCGGACCATGCGGGCAGCAGGTCGAGTTGAGCTAGTGGCCCCGATGGCGGCCTCTGGGTTAGCTGGCCGTCAGCCAAGACCGAGTCGCACCAGTCGAGGCTGCGCCAAAGGTCAACGTCGACGTCTGGACCGATAGCCAAACCACCACCGACGGCGACCACAAGGCCCTCGCATCGCTTATTGACCTGCCACAGGGCCGCCCTGACGTTGGCCAGGGCGCGAGCCTCGGGTTTGTCCGGCCACAGCGTCCCTGCAAGCTGGCTTCGCAGCCGTGCACATCGGTTCACCGCCAACGAGGCGACTAGCCGTTCGGCCGGTGCTGGTAGCCCAACCGGGGCGTCGGATTGATCGACGCTAAACCCGCCGAGCAGCGAGAGCGCTATGCCCTCAGCAGATCGAGATTCTTGGTCCATGATCGAGTCCAACATCTTCCCTCCGTAGCTGCCCCCGCATACTGAAGACGGGCCGAACTCGACGTTGATACGCGATATCCCAAAACAGCAGAAGAGCCGGTGACCAAAGCCACCGGCTCTCCTGCTTTCAGAATTTATCTACCAGAATTAGTGCTCTAGGACTGATTCCCTAATCCAGTTCCTAGAACTGATTCATCAGAACTGATTCCTCAGAATTGATTCCTCAGAATTGATTCATGGTGTTGTCTTTGCCACCGGCGAGGAGGGCTTGTTCACCGGAGAAGTACTCCTTGTGATCGTCACCGATGTTGGAGCCTGCCATGTCCTGATGCTTGACGCAGTCGACACCGAGACGGATCTCTTGACGCTGCACACCGGCGACGTAGGCCAGCATTCCCTCTTTGCCGAAGTAGCCACGGGCCAGGTTGTCGGTCGACAGCGCNNGTGATCAGGTGATGGAAGATACCAGCGTCGCGGGCACCGTCGGCCTGGAACGACTGGATACGAACGTCGGCCTCGGTGGCCAGCGGAGTGTCGTCGTAATCGGCGCTCATGAGACCGTCACGATCATAGGCCGCAACGTCCTTGCCCTCTTCGGCCCATGCGTCGTACACCTGCTGGCGGAAGTTGAGCGTCCAGTTGAACGACGGCGAGTTGTTGTAGACCAGCTTGGCGTTCGGCACGCTGGCCCGAACTGCGTCAACCATCTCTTTGATCTGGCCGACGTGAGGCTTCTCGGTCTCGATCCACAGCAGATCGGCACCGTTTTCGAGGCTGGTCACGCAGTCGAGCACAACCCGGTCGAATCCGCTGCCGTCCTTGAACTTGTAGAGGCCGTTCGGCATGCGAACCGGGCGCACCAGCTCGCCGTCTTGCTTGAGGACAACTTCCCCCTCGTTGACGTCGTCGATGGTGACAGGCTCGGTGTCGAGAAAGGCGAGGTACTGGCTGGCGAGATCGCCGGGCTTCGAAGAAACCGGGATCTTCTGAGTGAGGCCGGCACCGAGTGAATCGGTCCTAGCCACGATGACCCCGTCGTCGACGCCCATCTCGAGGAAGGCATAGCGAACGGCGTTGATCTTTGCCACGAAGTCCTCGTGGGGAACGGTG
>JBOEHD010000246.1:0-6066 GCA_050633745.1 Acidimicrobiales bacterium | reverse complement strand
GCGTCGATGTCGGCGATGATCGGCACGACGTGGGTCTCGAAGTTATCGATGGCGTCGATGGCTGCCTGCTCGGCGGCGGTATCGCCTGCCTCGCGGGCGGCGTCGAGATCGCGGAAGATGTGATTGAGCTCGCGGGCATCGGCCTGCTTGAGGAAGGTGTAGAGCTCGTCGACCAACTCTGGAACGGTGGTCTTTTCGTGCATCGACTGGTCCGGAAGCGGACCGAGTTCTGAGCGCAGAGCAGCAACCATCCAGCCCGAGAGGTAGAGGTAACGCTTGGCGGTGGTGCCGTGGTGCTTCTTAACCGCAATCATCTTTTGCTGGCCGATAAAGCCGTGCCAGCAACCGAGGCTCTGGGTGTAGCTGGCGCTGTCGGCGTCGTACTCCGCCATGTCCCGACGCATGATGCCTGCGGTGTACTTGGCGATGTCCAGACCGGTCTTGAACCGGTTCTGAAGCTTCATCCTGGCGGCGTACTCGGGGCTGATGGCCCTCCACGCCTCACCGTTTTGTTCCCGCAGAGAAGCGATGGACTCAATATCGGACATGTAACTGGTCATGAGAAATACCTCTGGTCGACCCGGATCCCGGGTTTGGCGGCGTGAACCGCTCTTCCTGCCTGTTTAGAGAATGCCTTCTGAAAGGGAAAGAAGATAGACAGTTCTGGTGAAAATGGACACAGGCTTTCGCGAAAGGCTGAAATATTGCCCTTCTTCGCGTTTTGAGGTCTCAATCACAGCGGTCAGCCAGACTCCGACCTCAACATCCGGCGATTCGCCTGGGCACATTTCACTGCGACGTCAGACGTACGACCCAACCGACAAACCGGCCAGACCTAGTCAGAGTTATCTGTGTAGGTTTGTCAGCATGAGAATCGGGGAACTGGCCGAAGGCGGCGGCGTGTCGACCAAGACCATTCGCTACTACGAGTCGATCGGTTTACTGGAAGAACCGGATCGCACCGAGTCGGGATATCGAGACTATGGCCCGACCGCAGTTGAGAGGCTGCACTTCATTCGCGACGCCCAGGCCACCGGGTTGGCCCTGGCCGAGATCGCTTCGGTGCTGGAATTGAAGAGCAGCGGCCAACGATCATGCGGCCACACCACCTCCCTACTGGAACGCCACCTCGAACAGCTGGACGAGCAGATCGAGCGCCTTCAGGCGGCGCGTATTTCGCTGGCCGAACTGGCAGACAGAGCCAAAGCCCTCGATCCCACAAACTGCACCGACCCCAATCGCTGCCAGGTGATCAGCGCCGCGGGGTAACGCTCGCTCGACCCACGACCTGAGACTACACAACTTCGCTTGACCTTACAGTCGGGTGGAAGCTCTAGACTTGTAGTCGTGAGTGAGTCCACTAGATCCGCGGTCGTTGAGATCCCCATCGAAGGCATGAGTTGCGGTGCCTGCGCCAGCAGGATCGAAACCGAGCTGGCCGGTCTCAGCGACGTATCCGATGCCCGCGTCAACTTCGCGACCGGGCGGGCCACCGTCCAACACGGTCCATCGGTGACAGACAGCGACCTCGAAGAAACCATCGAGGGTTTGGGATACGGCGTCATCAGAGGCTCCGATAACACCACCAATCCGGATTCGACCGTCGACGCGATCGAGGCCTCGGCCGTCAAACGAGAGGCCGACCTTCGGCGCCGGTTAGTCGTCGCGGTGGTTCTGTCGGTTCCGACAATGGCGCTGTCGATGATCTCGGCGCTGCAGTTTTCTGGCTATGAGTGGGTCGTCGGAGCACTGGCGACGCCGGTGGTCTTCTGGTCTGGCTGGTCGTTCCACCGCAACGCAGTGGTGAACCTAAAACACCGGGCGTCGACGATGGACACGTTGGTGTCGCTCGGTTCGCTGGCGTCGTGGCTTTGGTCGGCAGTGGTGCTGGTCGTCGGTGTGTCTGGGGGCCACATTTACTTTGAAACCGGGGCGATGATCGTCACCCTAATTCTGGCTGGAAAGTGGTTGGAGCATCGGGCTACCCGCCGGTCCGGCAACGCCATACGGGCCCTGGCCGGGCTCGGGGTCTCAACCGTTCGACTTGAAGACGGTAGTGACGTATCTGTCGATTCGCTGGCCGTCGGTGCTCGGTTCATGGTTCGACCCGGGGAACGTATCGCTACCGACGGAGTGGTGGTCGACGGTTCAAGCGCGGTCGATACCGCCATGATCACCGGCGAATCGGTCCCCGTAGAAGTCGGCATCGGCGATGAGGTGATCGGGGCCACGATAAATGTCGGCGGATCACTGATCGTCGAGGCGAAAAAAGTCGGCGCCGATACCGCGCTGGCTCAGATCATCAAGCTGGTGGAACAGGCCCAGGGCAGCCGAGCTGCGGTCCAGCGGCTGGCCGATCGAGTGTCGGCAATCTTTGTGCCTGCTGCGATGGCCATTGCTCTGCTCACGCTGATCGGCTGGTTCCTCACCGGCCACGCGGCCAACGAAGCCTTCACCGCCGCGGTTGCGGTATTGATCATCGCCTGCCCCTGCGCCCTTGGCTTGGCCACCCCGCTTGGCATCATGGTCGGCACCGGGCGAGGAGCCCAGCTCGGGGTGATCATCAAGGGTGGCGAAGTTCTGGAAGACACCAGAGCGATCGAAGTGATCGTGCTCGACAAGACCGGAACGGCCACCGAAGGCCGCATGGCGCTATCAGAGGTCATCACCCCGCAGTTCGCCGGAAGCAGCGGCGGCGCCGATCAGCAGGAACTGCTTCGTCTCGCGGCATCGCTTGAGGCTCGCTCAGAGCACCCCATCGCTCAAGCCATCAGTAGCGCATCACCGGACGATTCATCTGCAAATAGCTCATCTGCAATTGAGGCATCATCGGGTCACGGCCGAGTCGAAGACTTCGCCAATCATCCTGGCTTCGGGGTCAGCGGCACGGTCGATGGTGTCAGCGTCGCCGTTGGGCGGCGAACCCTCTTCGATGATGTCCCACCAGAGATAGAGCAACGGGCGGCTGAGGCCGAGCAACAGGGCGCCACCGCGGTATTGGCCGGGCGAGATCGTCGAGCCGAGATGGTGCTGGTCGTCACCGACCGCATCAAGCCAACGTCGGCCGCCGCGGTTACGGCGTTCCACGACCTCGGATTATCGGTGACGCTGCTGACTGGCGACAACCGGCAAACCGCCGAATCGGTCGGGGCGGCGATCGGTGTCGACACCGTCATCGCCGAGGTGCTTCCCGAGGGCAAAGCGGCGGAGATCGAGCGCCTGCAGGCAGCGGGTCACCGGGTGGCCATGGTCGGCGATGGCATCAACGATGCGCCTGCGCTGGCCCAGGCCGATCTCGGCATCGCCGTTGGTACCGGCACCGATGTGGCCATCGAGGCTTCCGACCTCACCGTGGTGAGCGGCGATCTTCGGGCGGTGGCCGACGCCATCGCCCTGGCCCGACGCACCCTGGCGGTGATACGGGGCAACCTGTTCTGGGCTTTCGCCTACAACGCGGCAGCGATTCCGCTGGCCGCCTTCGGGGTACTCAACCCGATGATCGCCGCCGGGGCGATGGGCATCTCTTCGTTGTTCGTGGCTTCCAACAGCCTTCGTCTTCGCCGGTTTGCCGGCTACAGGCCGTCAGTTAGTAGCTAGGCAGTTAGTAGCTAGGCAGTTAGTAGCTAGGCAGTAAGTAGCGAGGCAACTAGCAACTAACCGTCGAAGTCGAGGATGCCACCGGCGAGGTTAACGACGTCATCGAATCCGAGGCTGGTGAGATACTCAGCGGCGTGGGCGCTGCGGCCGCCGACCTTGCACAGCAGCACCACCCGGCGGTTGCGGTCGAGTTCATCGACCCGAGTCGGAAGTTCACCCAGCGGTATGTTGACCGCACCGGGGAGAGTTCCGCCTGCGACCTCGTGCGGTTCGCGGACGTCGATTAGCTGGCCGTCATCGCCAACCGCTGCGACGTAGTCATTTACAGAGCGATCGATGTGCATCAGCGGATCACAGTAGGACTAAATTGGCCAGCAACCCAACCGTGACCGGAGAAAACTGTGACCCGAACGTCGATCGACTGCGATAGCTTCGCTCATCAAAACCCCATCCCCTGCGCCACCAAGATCGGGCCGCTGATCGAATCGAGCATCATCCCGCCGTATAACGCTGGCGTACGTGAACTGCCGGACACCGTGGAAGAACAGATCGATAATCTGTTCCTCCACATGGGCAACATGCTCACCGAAGCGGGCGCCACCTGGGACGACTTGGCCAAGGTCACCTTCTTCGTCGGCGACCCCGCTGAGGCCAGAACCGCGCTGAACGGTCCGTGGCTCGAAAGGTTCCCCGATCCAGCATCACGGCCCTCCCGGCACACCATGCAGGTCCCGAGCAGCGGCAAAGTCAAGATCTCTTGCGTCTTTACCGCCTATATCGACCGCTAACTAGAGGTGGGCTGCGACCTCGGCGGCAAAGCGGTCGTACTGCTCGCTTCGGCGCTCGGCATCCTTGCCCAGGGTCATACCTAGGAGAATGAACTCGTCGAACCCGGCGTCGCGGTACTGGCCGATGGTGTCGACCAGTTCCGCCGGGGTGCCGACGATGGTCCGCGACATGTCGGCCGCTTCGCGTCGTTGGGCCAGCGTCTCTTGGTTGTCGGACATGAAGACCAGCGCCTGCACCGACTTACGGAGCGATGCCGGGTCGGTATCGACCGAGGCGCAAGCGGCCTCGAATCGGGCCAGGTTTTCCTTGGCCAGGTCTGGCGAACCCCAGGTGTTCCATTCCTGAGCGAAGCGAGCTGTGGCTCGAAGCATCCGAGGGGAACTGGTGCCGACAACAATCGGAAGCTGCTCTTGAACCGGGCGAGGCTGACAGGGGGCATCGGCGAACTGGTAGTAGGTGCCTTCGAAGGTTGTGCGCTCGTTATCCAGCAGTGAACGTACGATCTCGATCGACTCCTCGAAACGGCTGACACGAGCACCGGGGGGTTCGAGCTCGATGCCGTAGGCGCCGTGCTCGTTGATCTGCCAACCAGCCCCCATGCCGAGCACAAACCGACCGTTTGAGATGCGGTCGATCGTGGCGGCGCGGTTGGCCAGCAATGACGGGTGATGGATCGAGGTTGGAGACACCAGCGGCCCCAGCCTGGCCCGTGCGGTAATCGCGGCGATGGCGGGAAGGATCGACCAGGCCTCGTAGGTGTCGCCGTCGATGATCTCGGTTGTTCCGGTGTTTGGCATGTAGTGGTCGGCGAACCAGATCGTGTCCCAGATGCCTTCGTCGGCCTGGCGGGCCAGCGCCGCGACTTCGTCCCACTCGTACTCGTTCGGAATCCACATGGAGAATTTCACGTCTCGACTCTAGCTCTGCTCTGGGTCGACAGCAGAAGCCACGAGCCTTTGGGAAAACGGCACGAAAGTATGACATGCTCGTCAACTGTTAGAACTCGACTTTGAACCCGACATGCAGAGGGACGAATAACTCGTGGCTATGACTGAAGAACAACGACGGGAAGCGGCGGCGGCGCTCGTCCAGGCAGAACTCACTCGAGAGTGGATCGAGCCGATCACCCTGACATACGAGGGAGCCGATATCGCCGATGCCTACGCCATCGGCCAGTACGTCACCGAAGCCAAGGTGGCCGCCGGGCGAGTGGTCAAGGGCCACAAGGTCGGGCTGACCTCCAAAGCCATGCGCTCCACCACCGGCGCAACCGAGCCGGATTACGGCACCCTGTTCGACAACTGGTTCCTCGATGAGGGAACCAAGGTGTCGATGAGCACCCTAAATCGACCGATGGTCGAGATCGAGCTGGTCTTTGTACTCGGCAGCAATCTGGGTGGCCCGGACGTCAACGCCGTCGATGTGCTCAACGCCACCGACTACGTACTGCCAGCGCTCGAAGTGGTCGACTCCCGATTCTCCAAGCGAGGGCTGCCCGGCGTGGTCGACAGCATCTCCGATGCGGCATCATGCGGTTTCATCATGGTCGGCGGCTCGCCCCGAAAACTGACTGAGATCGACCCCCGCCACGTCGCCGGAGCGCTGTACAAGAACGGCGAAATCGAAGAATCGGGGACCGCGGCCGCGGTGATGGGCAACCCGATCAACTCGGTGGCCTGG
>JBOEHD010000245.1:0-10979 GCA_050633745.1 Acidimicrobiales bacterium | reverse complement strand
TCAGCTACGCCACCTACATCAAAGATCGCATCACCGGCTTTGAAGGTGACAGCCCTCGCAAGGCCCCGGCCGACCTTGAGCAGTACCCCTCGTTCCTAGAACGTCAGGCCAAACTTGGCGGCACCCCGACCTATCGTCGTCCGCAGTGCGTCGGCCCTATCGAGGTCAAAGACACCGGCCCGTGCCAGGAAGACATCAACAACTTCCAGGCCGCCATCGATGGAGCGAGCCCGACCGAGGGGTTTATGAATGCCGCGTCGCCCGGCGTGATCGCCCTGTTCCAACCGGATGCTCACTATGGCGACCACGAGGCCTACCTGAACGCCCTGGCTGAGGCCATGCGGGTTGAGTACGAGGCCATCGTCGAGGCCGGGTTTGTGTTGCAGCTCGACTCCCCCGATCTCGGGCTCGGTCGGCACATGATGTTCAAGGGGCAACCAGACGCCGAGTACGAGCGGCTGGCCAACCTCCACGTCGAGGCGCTGAACAACGCGGTGCGGAACATCGACGCCGACAGGATGCGACTGCACATCTGCTGGGGCAACTACGAAGGGCCCCACACTCACGATGCTCCGATGTCGCAGGTCCTACCGATCGCCCTTAAGGCGAAACCGCAGGCGCTGCTCTTCGAGGCGGCAAACCCCCGCCACGCTCACGAGTGGGCCACTTTCGCCGAGGCCGACATCCCGGACGACAAGGTGCTGATCCCCGGTGTAATCGATACGACGACCCACTTCGTCGAGCACCCGGAGCTCATCGCCCAGCGCATCGAACAGTTCGCCGCCATCGTCGGCCGTGAGCGAGTCATGGCCGGTACGGACTGCGGATTCTCAACCTTCGCCGGTTACGCCGGCATCGACCCGGAGATCGCGTATGCCAAGCTCGGCGCGATGGCCGAAGGGGCAGCCATCGCCTCGGAAAGACTGTGGTAGCCCGTGCAGTATCCCGCCTGTAGAGAGGGTCGTAGTTAATGTCGACTTCACTAAATCAGAACAACAAGGCCACGGTCTGGAACTTCTGGTCGCAGCTCAACATCGTCGGTCCAGAGAACGCCGCCGAGGTGATCCGAGATGTGTTCCATGAGGACGTTAACTGGAACGGCTCAGCCCCGATCGATCAGTTGGTCGGCGTCGACGCGTTGATCACCGGCTTCTGGGAACCGCTACTTCGCTCGTTCCCCGACTTAACCAGGACGCCGTACATCTTTATGGGCGGCATCGACGACGGCGAGTCGGTCTACGGTTCCGACCACGGCGAAGAGTGGGTCTCCGGCTGCGGCTACCTGACCGGAACCTTTGTTGAAGACTGGCTCGGAATCCCAGCAACCGGCCGCAAGACCAACATCCACTTCGGTCAGTTCTACGTGATGCGGGACGGGAAGATCGCGGAGAGCTACGTGATGTTCGACATCCTGGCCGTGATGCGCCAAGCCGGATTCCAGGTCTTGCCCCCGGCACCGGGCGCCGAAGGTGGCAAGGTGCCAGCCCCGGTCGCCGGTGACGGCATCATGCTCACCGAGCAGGATCCGCTTGAGGGCCGCAAGACGGTGCAGCTCGTTGAGGCCATGGGTCGTGGCCTCGAGCGCTACCGCCGTGACCGCGACGGCGGCGATATGTCGAAGATGGAACAGTGGCTCTACTGGGACCAGGACATGAAGTGGTACGGGCCGTCCGGCATTGGGGCCTGCTTCAACATCGAGGAGTTCGCCGACTTCCACCAGCGCAACTGGTTGCACGGGTTCGGCGACCGCAATCTCAGCCACGATGGTGGCGGCCGGATCATGGGCTTCGTCGGCGAAGGCAACTACTCCTGCGGCGGCATCTGGGACACCGTGTTCTCAAAGCACCACGGCGAGTACGCCGGCATCCCGGCCACCGGCAAACTGATGACTATCCGTGACTTCGACTGGTGGAAGCGGGGAGCCAACGATCTACTGATCGAGAACTGGGTGCCGATCGACATGATCGACCTGTGTCGCCAGATGGACGTCGACCTTATGTCCCGGCTGCGCGATCAGATCGAGGAGCGGAACCGAGCGAATGGCTGAGTCTCAGTCTCAATCAAGCGAGGCTGCATTGGCCGAAGTCGAGAATCAGGCAAACAAGCAGGCCATCCAGGAGTTCTGGTTGAGCTTGCACAGTGCCGGCGATGATGCCGGTCAAGCCACGGCTGCTGCAGAACGGTTTTGCAGCCCCGACCTGGCGTGGCATGGCCACGCGCCACTCGGTTCGCTTACCGGAATTGGGCCATTTATCGAGAAGTTCTGGGGGCCGCTGCTTGCCTCGTTTCCCGACCTCACTCGGCAGACCCATTTGTTCTTCGGTGGGCGGTCGAACGGTCGAGTCGACGGCGATGAAGCACTCGATGGTCGCATGTGGGTAACCGGTACCGGCTACTTCAATGCGACGTTCACCGCCGACTATCTCGGCGTGCCAGCAAACGGCAAACAGGTAAACCTACGGTGGGGTGAGTTCTGCCGCATGGTCGACGGCAAAGTGGTCGAAGTCTATTTCCTGATCGACATGATCGACCTGATTCGCCAAGCCGGGTTCGAGGTGCTTCCCCCAAGCCGCGGTCAAGACGGCCTCTACCCGCCACCAGCGGCGGCCGACGGGTTGCTGGCCGAGCAGCAAGATTCCACCACCACGGCGTACAGCCTCGATCACATCCGCCGCTTCATCTTCGACGGACTAAACGCCTTCGATGAGTCCGACCTTTCCAGCATGGGTATGGCCGACTTCTTCCATCCCGAGGTCTCCTGGTACGGGCCTGGTGGTATCGGCGCCTGCCTTGGTTTGAAAGAGTTCGAAGACCTTCACCAGCAGCCATGGCTGGTGGCCTACCCAGACCGCCAGGTACAGAATCTCGACGCCCTGTTCGCCGAGGGGCCATACAGCGGTGCTCCGGGGTGGTCAGGCGTGAAAGCGACCCACACGGGGCCATATCTCGGCGTTGCAGCCACCGGTAACCCCATCGAGTTCAACGGGCTCGACTGGTGGAAGCGCGACGGTGAGCAGTACATCGAGAACTGGGTATTCGTCGACATGATCCATCTGTTCGACCAGTTCGGCGTTGACCTATTGGGCCGGATCAGGACATAGAACTCTGAGCGCCGGCCCCACTACGCGGTCGAGTAGCGATTCAGCCAACAACCGGCAACAATGGCCCAACGATGAATGAGTCCACCGCCGATAGTCAGGGCCAATCCGTCAGGGTAACCACCGGTCTCACCGGTATCAGAGTGTTGGAAATTGGGGAAATGGTCAGCGCTCCCTATGCCACAAAACTGCTGGCCGATCTCGGAGCCGACGTCATCAAGGCCGAGCCGTCGGTCGGCGACCCAGCCCGTAAACGAGGCCCTTTCCGCTATACAACTCCGACGCCTGCGACTACCAATCTGTTTGGTGTCCCCGATGAAGAGCCCGCAGAGACCGAGACGCCACAGCCTGTGGTGCCCACCGGCGACCCGGAGGCCAGCGGTCTCTACCTGGCGTTGAACACCAACAAACGCAGCGTGGTCATCGACAACAGCGAATACGAGCGTGCCACGTTGGCTTCGCTGGTGGCCGGCGCCGACATCGTCATCACCAACTATTCGAGCGAACGTCTACGAGAGATGGGTTTCGACCCCGAGGAGGCCAGAGCCAAACGGCCCGAGCTGGTCATCTGCTCGATCACCCCGTTCGGATTGACCGGCCCATACGCCGAGTATCGGGCTGAGGAATTGACCGTGGCCAATGCCGGAGGCTGGGCTTATCAGTGTCCCGGCGGCGCGGGCGACAGCGACCAGCCACCGCTGAAGGTGTTCGGCCACCAAACCGGCTTCCACTCCGGGATGGCCGCCGCCATGGTGACCCTGGCGGCCTACGACCGGGCAGAACGTACCGGCGTCGGTGACCACATCGACTTCTCCGCGATGTCTCACATCGCCGGCATGCTCGAGGCCGGAGTGATCGCCGCCAGCTACATGGGTGTGAACCCGAGCCGCATCGGTTCCCGTCTATTGAACCCTTGGGGCATATTCGAGTGCGACTCGGATTCGAGGCTATTCAAACAACACGGGCCGAACAGGTTTGAAGACCTGATCTTCCTGGTGACGGTTGAGCAGGACCAGTGGGAGCGGCTTGTCGAGTTCATGGGCAACCCCGAGTGGGTCGACACCGGGCTGTTCGACACCTTGGATCTGCGTTTAGAAAACGAAGACCTGCTCATCCATTACATTCAGGAATGGACTCGGGAAAACTCGGCCACCAATTTGTGGCACGAGGGACAGTCGAAACGAATCTGTTTCGCCCCGGTATTCACCATGGCTCAGATGGAGCAGCAGTCGCACCTTGAGGAGCGTGGCTTCTTTGTAGAGGTCGACCACCCGGTGGCCGGGCCGATCAAACATCTTGGCGCACCGTTCCGCTCAACGCCTGACCTCTGGGGGCCGCTACTCCCGGCTCCCCAGCTCGACACCGCGGCGAACCCTACGTTCGGGCCCGGTAGGCCAAAGGCCGCCAGGCGACCCGAGACCGAACCCCGACGGCCGCTTGAAGGCGTCCGGGTGCTGGACTTCTCGTGGGTTTGGGCCGGCCCGTACTGCACCATGCACCTAGCTTTTCTCGGGGCAGAGGTAATCAAGATCGAGTCGGCGCTAAGGCCAGGGCTCGGCCGGCGATTGCCGCTGCATCCACCGGATGTGGCGGCGACGCTGAACACCTCGGCCTATTTCAACCAGTGGGATCAGGGCAAGCTGAGCTGCCAGCTCAACCTCTCGACAGCAGAGGGCATCGACATGGTCAAGCAACTGGTTCGTCAGTCCGACGTGGTGGTAGACAACTTTGCCACCGGCGTGATGGACAAGCTCGGGCTCGGTTACAAACAGCTCTCGGCCATCAATCCGAACATCATCGCCGCTTCGATCTCCGGGTACGGCAGCACCGGCCCCCTGAGCAGCTACATGGGCTACGGCCCGACGACGGGCCCGCTGTCCGGCCTCAGTTCACTTACCGGATTCGAAGACGGTCCTCCGACCGAGCTCGGCATCGCGGTCGGTGACCCGGCGGCTGGCATCACCACCGCGTTCGCCATCAGCGCCGCGCTGGTATCGCGCAGGGTGACAGGACAGGGGTGCTATATCGACACCTCGCTTTGGGAAAGTACTGCCTCAAACGCAATCGAAGGTTGGATGTCGCAGGTCATGACCGGCCGCCAACCGTCGCGCTCGGGCAACCGAGATCCGATGATGGCTCCTCACGGCTGTTACCGCACACTCGATTCGGAGCCAAGCGACCATGCTGACTCCGATGATGCGGTAGATCCCGGTCAGTGGATTTCCATCGCCTGTAGCGGCGATACCGAGTGGTTCAAACTGGCCCGGCTGATCAGATCATCGCTGGTCGACGACAAGCGATTCCTCACGATTCAGGACCGGAAGGAGAACGAAGATGCACTCGATGCCATCGTCTCTAAATGGGCCGCACGACAGGATCGCTGGAAGTTGACCGAACGCCTCCAGTCCGCGGGCATCGCCGCCTTCCCATCGATGAGTCCGCAAGATCTTCTGGCAAACGAGCACCTCGAATCGCGTAACTTCTTCGAGCGGCTGCATCACCACGAGGTTGGCAAACAGACCCACACCGGATTGCCGTGGCGCTCGGCAAGTAGTGACAACCGAGTGACCAGAGCCGCACCACTGTTGGGTCAGCACACCGCCGAGGTGCTGGGCCGGTTGCTAGACCTGACCGATTCGGACCTGGAGGATCTACGCCAGCGCGGCATTACTAGCTAACAGCGTTAGCGGCTGTTCGAGTCGCTATTCGAGGCAGCCGGTGGCGGCGATCTCACCTACCTCGTCAACGTCGAATCCTAGAAGGTCAGTCAGGACTTCGAAGGTGTGTTCCCCGAGTAGCGGGGCCGCGGTGCGAGGACCATTGTCGTATCCCTCGATGCGATAGGCGTGGCCGGCGTATGGCACCGAGCCGACCTCGGCGTGCTCCAGCCAGCGAAAGAACGAGCGGTGATCGTACTGCGGGTCGGCCAGCAGGTCGCTGCTTCGCTGCACGCGGGTCACTGCGATATCCGCTGCCCGGAGTTGGTCTTCGACTTCCTGCTCGGTGCGGTCGGCGGTCCAGGCGGAGATGGCGGTGTCGATGGCATCGTGGTTGGTGAGCCGGCCATCGAGCGATGAAAGCACCGCGCCCTTTGCCCACCCCGGGTCGCCGAGGGCGGTACGGAACCGGGTCCAGGCTGCATCGTCGACAATCGAAATTGCGACCCAGCAGTCAACGCCCTTGCAGGGGTAGATGCCCTGCGGGGCCATGCCTGGCTCACGGTTGCCGTTGCGTCCGGCCACCGCTCCGTCGAGTTCGTAGTGCAGAAGCTCCGGGGCCAGCAGTTGCAGCGCGATCTCCAGCTGGGCGGCCTCGATGTGGCAGCCCTCCCCTGTTCGCCGACGACGATCGAGCGCCGCTAGGAGCGACGTGCCGATGAACCGTGGCCCGATCGTGTCGGTATAGGCCAGCCATGGCCCATCTGGTGGTTGATCGGCCCAGCCGACCAGGTCGAAGAATCCGGCGATGCCTGCGGCGTGGTAGCCATATCCGGCCATGGAGGAGAATTTGCCGCCGCCGCCGAGCAGCGAGGTGGTGACCGTAATGACATTCGGATTGACCTTACGTATGTCTTCTGGCCCCAGCCCAAGCCTTGCCATGGCCCCCGGTGTCCAGCTGTCGATTACGACGTCGGCCCACTCGACCAACCGCTTGGCGACCCGGAGCCCACCTTCGTTTTTGAGGTCGATCGACAGGCTCTGCTTTGAGGTATTAAAGGTGCCGAAGAAGTGAGAGCGGTTGATGCCGGACTCGCCGTCTTTGAACGGCGGCTGCACCCGAAGACCGTCGATGCGGTTCGCCGACTCGACCCTGACCACGGTCGCTCCGTGATCGGCCAAGTTCTTAGCCGTGATCGGACCGACCCCGATCCATGAGAAGTCAGCGACTCGCAGCCCGGCGAACGGCAGGCCTTTCGTTGCCGAATCAGAGCTGACTTCGGGACCGTCGGCCGAAGGCGTAGTTCGTGTCGAGCGGTCGAACGAGACCGGCCCGGTCGATGGGCCGGGAGCGGTACGGGCCCCAGAGGTGAGCCGCTGGCCATCGATGGTGACAAACGAGCCGGGCACACGAATCTCGTCATCGGCGTCGAGGAACTTGGCCAGTCCGGAGTCCGGATCAGCACCGGTGTGCAGATGTTGCCAGAAGGAGCGAGCATCGAGATGCTCAAAGGCCAACAGGTCGGCTACATCGTTGACCGGGGCAATGGTCACTCCGAGTTCAAGTCCCCGCTCGAGCAGCTCCCGTTTGGTGTAGCGCAGGCACAGGCGGTCCATCGCGTCGATCAGCTGTTCATGGGAGATCGCTGTCGTTTCACCATCGATTACCCGGCCATCGAACGTGGCCCAGTCTTCATCGGCCCACGAGGCATCGACGATGCCGTCTTCGATCATCCACGGCACAAGGTGGCCGCCGTTTGGACCTCGCGGCACCAGGATCACGTGTCCGTCTGCGCACTCGTGACGGAGCGGGATCGTCATCGACAACTCCAGCGTGGCCCCGGTTCGCTCAAAATCGAAGCCCTGCACCGCGTGGGCTTCCATGGCGTTGAGCATGGTCCAGGTCATCGCCGATTGAGCCGACAGGTCAACAAACTGCGGTTCACCCAGCTGCTCGCTGCGAGCGTTGGCCAGCAGGGAAACCATGGCCGCCTCAGCCCCTGCGTGACGCCAAACCTGGGGCACCGAAGCCTTGACCGGTGCCCGATCGGGCGTGCCCTGAATCCGCACCGGACCGCCGAGGGCCGCGATAGTCAGTTCGCTCTGTGGTTCATCGGCTCGGGGGCCGTCGGCGCCTACCGCGGTGACCAGAACCGAGGCCACCGTCGGGTTGATCTCCAGTAACTTCGTGCGATCCACTCCGAAGGCGGCCATCATGCCAGGCGGGCCCGAGTCGATCACGATCTCTGCCGCGGCAAGTAAATCCCGGAAGCTCGACCGGTCGGCTGGCACGTTCGGGTCGAGGACCACGACCCGTTTCCCGGTGTTGTAGACGGCGTACTGCAGGCTCTCACCCTGATACATCGGGTGGGCTCTCTTGGCCGAGGTGCCACCAGGAGGCTCGACTTTGATCACGTCTGCGCCGAGCTCAGCCAACATCCACGGCCCGATCTCGCCGCGATGGTCGGTCAGGTCGAGTACCGGGAGGCCGTCTAGCATTGCGGTCAAGTTAGTCGGCTGACCGACCATGCGTCACACTGGTGGCGATGTCGAGCGCAAACCCAACTGAGAACCCCACGATTAGCCAAACTGCAGACCCCTCTGGGGCAGCTGATTCCCAACCGGGAAAGATCATCACCGGCTACTGCGAACCGTGGTCGCTGCGGGCGGGCGAATCGATCAGCCTGATGGCCTCCAGCCACCTGCCATGCGACGCCGAGCTGTCGCTGGTTCGCCTGCACTGCGGCGACCCGACCCGGTCTGGCCCCGGTTTCAATGAGGAAGCGGTTCTCCATCCCGATCTGGCCGGTGGTGGCCAGCCGACCACGGTCGCCCTACACGAGCAGCCGCTGCGACCGGGATCGTATGGAAACGTCGACCTCGACGGCCTGAGCGTTACCGAAGCAATCGGCCTGCGATTCAGCCTGATGGTGACACGCCCGGCCGAGCCTCAAACCATCGCCACCCTCATCGGCGACTCGTTGATTCTCCAGGTCAACCTTGAGAACGGTCTGCTGCGAGCCAAGGCTGGTGCGACCGACCTGGCGTTGCGGCCCAGTGCCCTCGAAGCCAACCGCTGGTACGAGGTCGAGCTGACCTGCGACCTGGCGGCAGGCACGATCGTGGCCAACGCCACAACACGCCCTTCCGCCTCCCCCGGTCGAGATCTGGTTCAGCCAAACGGCGACCAGATACGGCAACCGCTTAGCATCGGCCCGTCAAAGCTCGGCAGGTTGATCCTGGGCGGCGACGATGCCGGCGGCGGCTTCGATGGGCGCATCGCAAAACCCCAGCTGACGATCGACAGCACCGAGCTTGAGTGGGACCTGGCCCAGGAAATCGATGGGCCGACCATGGTCGAAACCAGCGGCAACCATCGCCACGGCGAACTGCGTCAGCTGCCGACCAGGGCGGTAACCGGGCCCGACTGGGACGGCAGCCATCAGCGTTGGACCGATGAGCCCCGACACTGGGATGCGGTGCACTTCCACAAAGACGACATGTACGACGCAGGCTGGGCCGAAACCACCCAGATCACCCTGCCCAACAATCTTCCCAGCGGCATTTACGCCTTCAAGCTACGGGCCGACCCCGATTCCACCGAGGTCCAATCGGCTGACGAGGCGGAGCGGAACGCCGGTCTGTACGAGGATCGCATCCCGTTCTTCGTCCGTCCTGCGGTAGGAGCGGCCACCGCCGACGTCGCGCTGCTGATGTCATCGGCGACCTATCTGGCCTACGCCAACCATCGCATGCTGTTTGAAGGCGCCGACTTCATCGTCGGCCGAAACCGCCTGCGCCCCGAGCATGAGTACATCCGCCAGCACCCCGAGCTTGGACGCTCGATGTACGAAAAGCACCCCGACCACAGCGGCGTGATGTTCAGCTCACGACGTCGCCCGGTACTTAACCTGCGCCCCGGCGCCGACGGCTGGAACTTCACGCCAGACACCGATATCAACGCCTTCATGGAACACGAACTCGGTCGGATGGGCAAGACCCACGACGTGATCGCCGACGAGGACGTGCACTGGGATGGTCTGGCGGCCCTTGAGCCCTACCGGGTCATCGTCACCTGCTCCCACCCCGAATATTGGTCGACGGCGATGCTCGATGCGCTTGAACAGTGGCAGCGGGGCGGCGGACGCCTGATGTATCTAGGCGGAAACGGTTTCTACTGGCGGGTGTCGTTCAGCGAAAAGTGGCCGGGGGCCATGGAGCTGCGGCGAGCCGAGGACGGCGTTCGAAACTGGCAGACCGGCAACGGCGAGAACTACCACGCCTGGGGTGGCGAATACGGGGGCATGTGGCGCCGAAACGGCCGACCGCCGAACGAGCTGGTCGGCGTCGGCTTTGCGGCCCAGGGTTTCGCTAGGGCATCGCACTACGACGTCAACCCCGACAGCCTCGAAGGCTCATCCGGCGACACGGGCGGCCCCGATTCCAGCCGCGCCGCCTGGGTCTGGGACGGTGTAGAAATCGAGGATGGTCGTATCGGAACCTCCGGTCTCGGCGGCGGTGCGGCAGGCCAGGAACTCGACCGCTACGACACCAGGCTGGGTTCGCCAGGACATGCGGTTGTGCTGGCCTCGGCCACCGAATTCGGACCGGACATGGTCAGGACAAAAGAGGAGTTCGAAGGCTCGGTCTCCTACCCGACACCGGACCCCTACGTGCGGGCAGACATCGTGTTCTACGAAACACCAAACGGTGGGGCGGTGTTCTCCGTCGGTTCGATCTCCTGGTTCGGCGCTCTAGCCCGAAACGGCTACGACAACGACGTGGCCAAGATGACCGCAAACGTGCTGCATCGATTCGCCGATCCGACGCCGTTCGAGCCGCCCCGCCGCCCGTAATTCGCCGTCGGACGCTGACTGTAGGGATACTGGGTCAGTGGAATCTTCAACCGGTGAGCGTCGAGTCGATATAGAGATCGAAGATCACGTGATGATCATCACGATGGTCCGTCACGAGAAACGAAACGCCATCGATGGCGAGATGACTCTGGCCCTCGACGCGGCCCTCAACCAACTCGACGACGACCCAGACCTCTGGGTCGGAGTTATCACCGGTGGCCAAGACATGTTCTGTGCTGGCACCGACATGGCGGCGACGTCCGGCCCCCCAACCGAACGGGGCGGCGTCTACGGAGTCGTCGGTCGGACCAGGGTCAAGCCGCTGATCGCAGCAGTCGAAGGCGTGGCCTACGGAGGCGGCTTCGAGG
>JBOEHD010000244.1:18425-38478 GCA_050633745.1 Acidimicrobiales bacterium | reverse complement strand
GAACATCGGGAGTATCTCGATGATCTGCTCGACCAGCTCGATCTTGGCGACAACATCACCTTCGTCATCCACGACTGGGGCTCGGCGTTGGGGTTTGATTGGGCCAACCGTCACCGCGACCGCGTCGCAGGCATTGTCTATATGGAGGCCATCGTTCGGCCGGTGACTTGGGAAGAGTGGCCCGAGGGCGCCAGGGACATCTTCCAAGCCATGCGCTCGCCCGGTGGTGAGGAAATGGTGCTGACCAAGAACCTGTTCGTCGAAGCGATTCTCCCGGCATCGATCATGCGCAAGCTCAGCGACGAAGAGATGAACGAGTACCGTCGTCCGTTCGCCGAAGCTGGCGAAGATCGCCGACCAACCCTGACCTGGCCCCGGCAGATCCCCATCGAGGGTGAGCCTGCCGACGTTGTCGAGATCGTGAAGTCGTACGGCGATTGGCTCTCGACCTCTGAGGTTCCGAAACTGTTCATCAACGCAGAACCGGGCACGATCCTCACCGGCGCCCAGCGCGAGTTCGCCAGGACCTGGCCAAACCAAACCGAGACCACCGTCGCCGGTATCCACTTCATTCAGGAAGACAGCGCAGACGAAATCGGCCAGGCCATCGCCGGTTGGCTACCGAAAACGAAGTCCTAAGGATCAACTCACATGACTTCACCAACTACTTCACCCACCCCGGCTAGACGACTGGTCGAAGCCTTCGGCGACTGCGACACGATGGCCGCCATGTACACCGACGACGTCACCTGGCGCCTCAACCACTCGCTGGCTCCCAACGTTGCCGGCCCTCATCAGGGCAAGGATGGGGTGACCGGGTTCAACCAGGCGGTATTCGGCAAGTTCTACGACGCCGCCTCGGTCAACGTCGACATTCACGACGAGATCGGTGATGAAGCTTCGTCGGTTGTGCGGTTCGACATGCACGCCGTCAGCAGCCGTGGTCACTCCTACGACGTGGAGTACGTGCTGTTCGCCAAGACCCGTGATGGTCTGATCTACGAGGTGGTCGAACTGCTCGATACCCACGCCTCAAACGAACAGCACCAGGGCAACGCGGTCGGCGTACCGCCTTCGAACTAGGCCCTGAACCAGCGGCCAAGCTCATCAGCTCAACTGGGCTCGCAGTGATCGGAGCTCTTCGGCCGACCCGAGAGCGATGATGACCTCATCGCCCCCAAGCCGGGTCGTTGGCGCAGGGTTGGTGTGGTACCGGCCATCGTTTCCTCGGATGGCGATGACCAGAGGCCGCTGCCCCGACTCGTACACCAGGTCGACCAGGGAGCGGTCGATCATCGAACTACTGCTAGCCACCCGCACCTCGTGAACGGCCACATCATGGCTGTCGTCGTGTAAGACCTCATCGAGGAACTCAGCAGCATGGGGTTGCAGTGCCAGTGCGGCCATTCGGGAGCCGCCGATCTCGTGGGGATTGACCACCCGGTCGGCTCCGGCTTGGTAGAACTTTGGCTCGTTCTTCTGATCGCCGGTGCGAGCCACAATAAACAGGTCGGGGCGAATACTCCTGGCACTAAGGGTGACGAAAAGATTGTCGGCATCGCTGCTGAGAGCGGCGATCAAGGTGTTGGCCCGTTCAATGCCAGCTTGACGCAGTATTAGGTCGTCGGTCGCCTCACCGATAACGACCGCATGTTCTGACAGGTCATCGGCCGGCTCGCGGTCGATGATCACGATGTCGAGACCCGAACGCCCGACCGAATGGGCGATGGCGTGACCCATCCGACCCCATCCGGCAATGATCACGTGACCCTCAAGCCGCTCGATATCGCGCATCATCCGGCGCCTCCGTAGTTCATTGTTAAGGTTGCCCTCTATCAGGGTGTCTACCAGCAGCCCGAGCGTGCACAGCACGGCCCCGGTTCCCAACACGACCAAAACCAGTGTGAAGGCCCGGTATCCGCTGGTGATTTCGATCCCGGTACCGACCTCTTCGAATCCAACGGTGGTGATGGTGATGACCGTTTGGTACAGCGCGTCGAAGGTCGACAGCCCCAACAACACGTAGCCGCCGGTACCAAAGGCCACCACGGCGAGAACCACCAACACACCGATACGGACCCGCTCCCAGGGGTCTCGACTTTTGCGCTGTTCCCAGGCTGGTCCTCGCAGGATGCTGCGTATCCGAGTCACTTGACCGGGAGGTAACCACATCGCACCGAGTCGATGGCGCCGGTAAAAGCGAACGGTTTCCGCTCGGCGTAGGCCAATGAGACCGGTGATCCGAGGTCCTTTCCGACGTCGAAGGTTTCGGAGAAACTGAACATGGCTGGCACGGTGCGTTCCACTCGGGCCGAGGCCACCGCTACGCCGTCGACTTCGATGGTCAACAGCGCTGGGCAACGGAAACGATCGCTTTCCATGGCCAACTCGACGATCACTTCGTGGTCGCCCTGCTCAAGCCTGGTCTCGGCTTTTGCTGTGGTTCGTTCAAGGCCTGAGGTGTTGTACTCGGCTGTAACGAACCCGCCGTCGACGTACACCGTGAACCCGCCGGTGATGCCGCCGACGCAGAACAACACGCCGGAATCGTTAGGCCCGCCGGCGAAGCGAACCGTCGACCGGCTTGAATAGCCGCTGAGGAACTTGGGGGCCATGGCCTCGGCGATGCGATCGTCGTCGGCGTCGAAGACCCACTCGTCGAGGGTGGTCGACTTCATCAGGTCGGGTCGGAAGACCGAGGTGAGCAGGCCCCCTCCGATGGGGAACGCCTGGTTTGCTTCGGCGTGTTCGTCGAACTGTTGGCGTAGCTCAACCAGTTTCTCTGGGTGCACTTCGGCCAGGTCGTTGGCTTGGCTGTAGTCGACCCGCAGATCGTAGAGCTCCCACTGGTCCTCTTCGGGATCCCAGCCTCGGAATCGGTTGTGCGACGGATCCCAGGGGTTGCGGGGCCCAAATGCTCCGGCGAACCAGCCGTCGTGATAGATACCTCGGCTGCCCATGATCTCGAAGTACTGGGTGGTGTGACCCGATTCTGCTCCGGTATCGGTGAAGGACGGGGCCAGAGATACCCCGTCGATCGGTTTCTGTTCGACGCCGCCAACATGGGTCGGCGGGTCGATGCCGAGAACGTCGTAGATCGTGGCCGCCAGGTCGATGACGTGATGGAACTGGTCTCGCGGGATCGGGTCATGGCCGAACCGTTTTGGCCAGGCCACCGCCAGCGGGGTGCGGGTGCCTCCGAAGTGGGCGGCCACCAGCTTGGTCGATTTGAACGGCGTGTCGGTGGCCCAGGCCCAGGCCGCGTGATAGTGGTTGTCGACCAGCTCGGTGCCGAGGTTGTCGATCCCGCCGTAGTCACGCTCGAGCACTTCGATCTGCTCATCGACCGGTATTCGAAGCCCGTTGTGGCACAGGATCTCAGAGATCGTGCCAAACAGACCTTCGGCCGACGCTCCGTTGTCGGAGTTCACGTAGAAGATCAGGGTGTTGTCGAGCTGACCCAGTCGTTCGAGCTCGTCGAGCACCTTGCCGTATTGATGGTCGGTGTGTTCGGCGAAACCGGCGTAGACCTCCATCAACCTCGACTGGAAACGCCGGTGTTCTTCTGGCACGTCATCCCACCGTTGCATGGTGGGGTCCATCGGGGTCAGCTCGGCGTTGTCGGGGATCCAACCAAGCTCGCGTTGGGCGGCATAGGTTCGTTCCCGCAGTGCTTCCCAACCGTCGTCGAACACGCCGGCGTAGCGGTCGGCCCAACCGTTCGGGATGTGGTGGGGACCATGAACGGCGCCGGGGGTGAAGTAGAGCAGCACCGGTTGATCGGGGGCGGTGTTACGCCGACGGCGAAGGTAGGAGACCGCCTTGTCTGCGAGGTCCTCGGTCAGGTGGTAGCCGGGGGTGTCAGGCGGTTCGATCGGCGTTGTGTTCTCGAATAGGCGGGGTTCGTATTGTGAGGTCTCAGCGGCCACAAAACCGTAGAAGTAGTCGAAGCCGTGTCCGGTCGGCCACCGGTCGAATGGGCCGTTCCGATTGACATGATCGATCGGCGTGTTGTGCCATTTCCCGAACGCCGCGGTGCCATAACCGTAGCCGCCGAGCACGTCGGCGATCGTGGCCGCCGAAGAAGGGATGGCGCCAACGTAGCCGTCGAAGTCGGTGGCGTACTCCGGGATCTGACCAAAGCCGACCGCGTGGTGATTGCGCCCGGTCAACACGCAGGCTCGCGTCGGCGAACACATGGCAGTGGTGTGGAACCGGTTGTAGCCGACCCCCATGTTCAACACCCGTTCCATGGTCGGCAGCTGAATGGGCCCACCAAACGGCGAACCGTTGGCGCAACCGGCATCGTCGGTCATGAAGATCACGATGTTGGGGGCATCGTCGCCCAACGGCGAGGCGGCTTGGCGCCAGGCGTGGTCCGAATCGAGGAGGCTACGGCCAGCCCGGCTTGCCGACGCCACCGCCGGGAACGGAAGCGACGGACCGGTTGGAGGAGACTTGGTCATCGGTAGAGCCTAGTAACCAGCGCAGGACAGGGCTCAACACCGCAGGAGTCAATACCGGGTTCAACACTGCAGGAGTCAACACCGCAGGTCTCGACACAGCCCCTACGACAGATCGCCGCTTGGGTCGAGTTTCACCACGAACACCTCGGTCTCGCCAAGACTTGTCAGGTTCGACACACCGACACCGGGATCAAAATCGGCCGTCCCAGCAAAGGAGCCGGTGGTATAGACATTCCCCGCACCATCAGACCCGACCCCGCGGCCCCGATCGTTGCTGATACCGCCCATGCTCCGGGCCCACACTAAGTCACCGGAGGGATCGAGCTTCACCACAAACACGTCACCGCTGCCGCTACTGACCAGGTTCAACACGCCGGCACCAGGATCAAAATCAGCAGTCCCAGCAAAGGAGCCGGTGGTATAGGAATTCCCCGCGGCATCAACCCCAACCGCGTTGCCCGCTTCGTCGGTGGAGCCGCCCACGTTCCGTGCCCACGCCAAATTGCCGGACGAATCAAGCTTGACCACAAACACATCACCTGAGCCGCTACTGGTCAGGTTCGATACACCGGGACCAGGGTCAAAGTCGGCAGTCCCGGAGAATCGACCGGTGGTGTAGGAGTTCCCCGCGGCATCAACCCCAACCCCAAAACCATCTTCGGCGCCGGAGCCGCCCATATTGCGAGCCCACAGCAAATTACCGGCCGGATCAAGCTTCACCACAAACACATCATTCGAACCGTTGCTCGTCAGGTTCGAAACACCGGGACCAGAATCGAAATCCGCAGTCCCAAGGAAGTAGCCAGTGGTATAGGAGTTCCCCGCAGCATCAGCCGCGACCCCATAGGCGATGTCGAAGCCGGTTCCGCCCATGCGCCTAGCCCACGAATAGTCACCGGCCGGATCAAGCTTCACCACAAACACATCACCTGAGCCGCTACTGGTCAGGTTCGATACACCGGGACCAGGATCAAAGTCCGCGGTCCCCTGCAGATAGCCGGTGGTGTAGGTATTCCCTCCAGCATCAACCGCAACCGCAGAAGCGAAGTCAGGACTCGATCCACCTACGTTCCGAGCCCATACAAAATCACCGATCCTGTCGATAGGCAGCGACTGGTTCGGCCGACAGAGCAGCATCGCCAAGAGATCGAGGGGCCGTCCATCCCCAAGGTCTGCCGCTGAGCCATCGACTGAAACGCCGAGTTCACCAAGGACCCGCCACCTAACCAACATCTGGTGCGAAACCTACCGCTCGACACGAAACGAGATGGCGGTTTGGGTCACCTTGCTTGCGCTCACCCCGCCACGACAGGTGACTTCCAACCCAACCTGAGGGAGTGAAATGATGGATCCCAACTGGCTCAGGATTCTGCGGCGGCCTTCATGCCTTCAAGGGTGGCACGGATGCTGGTGATCATGTTTTGGCGCCGGTAGTCGACCTCGCTCTGACCGTTCTCTTTCATCAGCGGTGAGAGCGTGCGGAGTTCATACCGTTCGGTCAAGCGGGTGCCGCCATCAATAGGTTCCAGCTCGTACTGCCACAGTGCGATGTTGTACTCCATGCCTCCGGTGACGAATCCGAACGAACGCCCCTCGTTCCGCTCGACGATCTCAACCGGAGCCTTCCACTCATCCTCACCGAGCTTGTTGACACCGACGAACATCTCGCCGACCTGCCCGGTGCCAGGCACGCCATCTTCGTTCTTCCGCCAGTACCCGCCGGTGTTCTCCGAGCTCCACTCGCCATAGCGATCCATGGCCGTGACCATGTCCCACACCTTCTCCGGTGGGGCCGCGATATCGATGCTGTCACTGTGGGTGTGGATCGGTTCAGACATGACCGAAACCATAGGACGCCGAGACAAACACCGGCCAATAACGATGCCGCCGATGGGCGCGACCTGGCCGAGGTCACACCACCCCGGCCAGATCGATGCCCTATCTATCTACAGCAGCTGCCCGCAGCTGATGTCTAGAGTTTGTTCGGCTCACCCGGATCGGCGGCCTCGGCCTGGAAGCCGTTTGCCACAACGATCTGTTCCAGTTCTCCGCTTGAGCGGAGGCTGGCGATGTTGTCATCGATCGCTGCCTGTAGGCCGGCATTGTCCTTGTTGGTCGGGAAATTGCTCTGACCAGGCTTCTGCGTCGAGACGACGGCGTCATCGGCCGGGGGGACAACAAACTGGATGCCGTCGATTGGGGTGGTCTCCAATACGGCCTGAGCTGAGGGGAACGTGTCGACAATTACATCGATGCGGCCTGCCTTCAGATCGGCGTACATCGCTTGACCGGTCTCGTAGAGGTTGAGGTCGTCGCCGACCACGCCTGAGAGGTCTTCGTTCCAAAGGAACCCAAGAATCGATCCGACCTTGCGGCCCTTCAGATCGGCCACCGTACCGACACCTTCGACCGAGATGAGGGTTAGGCGGTCGGCGATAACGGGAGCGCTGAGGTTTACTACTTCCTCACGCTCTTCGGTCCGGTACCAGCTACCGATCGTTGTATCAGCCCTTCCGGAAGTGATCGAGGCGATCATCGCTGATGCGTCGCCCTTCACTACCTTGATCTCCAGGCACTCCAACTCTGCGATGCGGGTAATGATTTCTCCCTCGGCGCCAGCCAGGTCTTCGCCGTCGAAGTCTGAGAACGGTGGGTAGGCGTATGCCGCGACGGTTAGGAAACCGTCTTCGACGGTAGAAACATCGTGAGCCGGTGTGCAATCCGACCCATCGGCGGCGTCTCCACTTTCGCTCCCGCCGGTATCGGCGCTCTCTTCGGTGGTCGCACCATCGGCAGCGGCATCGGTGGCTTCTGCGTCGTCGCTACCGCACGCTGCCAATGCGAGGCAGAGCGCTGTGGCCGTGACGAGCACGGTCTTCCGGATTCCTAGTTTCATTGGTTTGTCCTTTGCTATTGGTTCCCATACATGGCGTGAATGTTGTTTTCAGCCCTTGCCCGAGCCGGGCACAAATTGCCTGCCCGAGCCGGGCAGAGATTCGGAGATGAGGATTTCAGAGACGGTTACTTCGGCGGTGGCGACTTAGAGATGCCGTGAGAGACGGGCTTCGAGGCGGTCAACGAGGAACGACGCAGGAATCGTTATCGAGGCGTAGAGCACGGCGGCAGCAACAAAGACCGAGAGCGCATCGAAGGTGACCGCGCTCCGGAACCTGGCGGCTTGCATCACCTCGGGGACGGTTACCAGGTAAGCCAACGAGGAAAGCTGAAACATCTGGATGGCCAGGCTCAGCAGCGGAGGAAGGGCAACCCTGATCGCTTGAGGAAGAATGATGAACCGAAACGAGTCGGTGTTCGACATCCCGGCCGCCGCCGCCGCTTCGGCCTGGCCAGGCGACACCGCGCCGAGCGAGGATCGCAGAATCTCGGTGGAGTACGCAGCGGCAGAAAAGGTAAAGGCCAGAACCGCAGAAACCATCGGCCCGAATACGAGGCCAGCCTGCGGCAGTCCCTGGTACACGATAAAGAGCAGCACAAGTAGCGGCATGCCACGACCGAGCTCGACCAGCACGAGGGTCACCCAGCGAATCACCGCGAGGCGTGAGCCGATACCGAGGGCGAAGAGAAGACCCAACGGGTAGCCAAAGAGCAAGGAAAAGCCGGTCAACCGAAGGGCGACCCAGAGGCCATCAACAAGATCCGGGAGATACCCGGCCCAGGTGAACAGGCTGCTCATGCGACTGAGAAGCGCGCCCGCAGGCGGCTATCGACTCGGCGTGACACAACCGCCAACGGCAGACTGAGCAGCAGATATATAAGGCCGACGATTCCGAAAATCGTTAGGCCCTGCCCAGTCCTCTGATATTCGAGGCTGGCTCGAAAGGCGAGGTCAACCACCCCGATGGTTGAGGCCAGCGCAGAGTCTTTTAGTAGCCCGATGGCATAGGTGGCCATCGTCGGACCGATGACCCGAAACACCTGCGGCACGATGATGAACCGTGCGCTGTCGAACGAGCTGAGACCAACCGCGGCGCTCGCTTCGAACTGGCCAACACCGATCGAAGAGAGCCCGCTTCGATAGATCTCCGAGATGTAGGTCGACGCCACGAGTCCGAAGGTGAAGATCGCCGCTACCAGTGGGCTGAACTTCACTCCGGCCTGAGGCAATCCGAAGAAGACCAGGAACAACCAGACCACCGGGGGCGCCGATCGGATGATCTCTACCCAAACTCGACCAAGGGCAGAGATCAAACGGTTGGAGGAGCGTCGGGCGATCGTGATGACAACGCCAAGAATCGACCCGATGAGGAACGCCGCTGCCGTTATCAGCAGCGTCGCTCCAATGCCGGTGGCGATGAACCGCAGAGATTGCCAGCTCATCGGCCGAGTACCGCGCTTAGGAACTGCTGGGTTCGGGGTTCGGACGGGTTCTCCATGACGTCCTGGGGCAGACCCTGCTCATGAACTGCACCGTCGACCATGATCACCACTCGGTCCGAGACGTCCTTAGCGAACGCCATCTCATGGGTGACGATGATCATGGTCATGCCGTCGTCTGCCAGTTCCCGCATAACACCGAGAACCTCAGCGCCAACTTCGGGGTCCAGCGCGGACGTCGGCTCATCAAAAAGCATGACCGCCGGGTCGAGGGCTAGCGCTCGGGCGATGGCGATGCGCTGCTGCTGCCCGCCGGAACACTTGGCTGGGTAGGAGGATTCTTTACCCCGCAACCCGACCCGTTTCATCAGCTGCATCGAGCGTTCGTCGGCCTCTTCGCTCGATCGTTTCATTACCCGCTGCTGAGCGATGGAAATGTTCTGCAGGGCGGTCAGGTGGGGGAAGAGGTTAAACGACTGAAAAACCATGCCGATGTTCGAGCGGAGCGATGCCAGTTCCTTCGAGCTCGGAGGAGGCGCACCGGGAGCGATCGAGATCTTCCGGTCGCCGACTCGAACCTCGCCACGGGTCGGAACTTCGAGCATGTTGATGCAGCGCAAGAACGTGCTCTTGCCTGCACCGCTCGGCCCGATGATCGACACAACCTCGCCCCGAGTGACCGCCAGCGTGACGTCATCGACGGCGTGGACGTCGCCGTAGATTTTAGAAACGTTGTTCGCCTCGATGAATGCAACGGCATCTCCGGTCTCAGCCGACCCGGTCTCAGTTGACCCGATCTCAGCTGGCATGATCGACCCCGGTGGTTGTGCTGGGGGTACCGGCAACCGCTGCGGTCGCGGTGAGTTCGATCCTCTTGGCCCCACGGAACGCCGCGGCTTGAACCGTGGTGCGGGGTGGCAGCGTCTTGCCGGCCATCCGGCCGAGGTACGCCTGGTTGTATTCGTCGAGGTCTCCGATATCCGCCAGATAGACCGTCAGTTGCAGCAGTGAGTCAAGCGACGATCCGGCCGAAACCAAGACTCGCTCGAGGTTGTCGATGCACAACCGAACCTGCTCAGAGAGTTCGTCTGGGGTCATGCCGCTGGAATCGACCGGCACCTGACCGCATGGGTAGACGACGCCGTTGTGGATCGTGGCCGCGATGTAGGGGCGTTGCCCGCCATCGGTGTGTTCCATTCGAATCAGCTGGTCGCTCATGACTCGTCCACCAGGAATCGTTGAGCTGCTTCGTAGAGGAACGTCCAGTCCGAGAGGTCGACGTGGACACCGCTGGCCAGGGCGTCGGCTTCCGACTCCGGTGATGTAGAGATCAAGACCGGGCTAACGGTGGCAAACGCGATACCTCCATTGGGTCCAGCGGTACCGGCCAGCGAACCTACCCGCTGTTGTGTCGGCGGTTCCATAAACTGCGGGTCAAAGCCAGCGGTCGCGACCGAATCGGCATGGGCGACGACACCTTGATCCGTCGCCAACCGAACTCCGTGGGCTGGCAAAGGCCATGCGGCAAGCGAGTTGGGGTTCGGGGCAGACGAATGTAGTGCGTCGACCAGAATGCATCCGACCACCGGGTGCCATGCCATATCCCGTATCACAACGGCTCCGCCGCCCACACCGCGGGCAGAGGCCAGGGCTGCCGCTAGCGGGCCAAGCGTGAGGAGTCCCCGACCGTGCTGATCGTCGATCGTTTCGATCGGCCCTGGCACCCGTCGAATGGGTTCTGATGAGAAACGATGGCTCATCAGTTCCCGGATCGCGGCAGCTACACCCCATCCGGATTGAACTTCAGCCCGCTGGACGATCCGGCCGGCCACGGCCGCCTCTCCCGCTGAGCAGCCGGCCGCGACGAACGCCCATCTCGTGACTTCGGCCAGTTCGCGAACCGAAACCCGAATGGTGGTGGTTTCGGTTGGCGTTTGTTTCGCCGACACAAATTCGGTCGCCATCATGACGGCGTCCCGTCAAAGACCCGATCGAAATAGTTGAGCAGGTTGCCGCCGAGGACAGCGTCAACCTCGGCACGGGACATACCGACCTCGGTGAGGCCGTCGTCAAGGTTGGGGAAGTCCTCCGGACCGCTGAACCAGTCAGGCCATTCTGGCCAACCGGGTGCCGGGTCTCCTTCGGCGGGCAGCCGCCAACGACCGTTCCGGAGAAACGAGACGAACGAATCGGGCCAACCCCGCACGCTGTCCGATGCGACCGCGAGGTGCTCAATACCAACCTGCTCGGCAACGTCGGCCGCCATCTGGCAGAACTCTTTTTGGGTGGTCGTGCTCCCCCCGGTGACGTTCGGGTACAGGCAGAGGCCGATGACACCACCGGCATTGGTGACCGCTTCGATGACGTCGTTCGGTTTGTTCCGCGGCGTGTCGTAAAACCACAGGGGGTTGGCATGGGTGATCGCCACCGGCTGAGACGATGCGTCGACCGCGTCACGACTGGTGCGGTTGCCGACGTGGGAGAGATCGACCACCATGCCAACCCGGTTCATTTCCTCGATGACATTTCGGCCGAAGGCGGTGAGGCCACCGTCCTCCGAGTCGTAGCAGGAGCCGCCGAGGAGGTTCTGGATGTTGTAGGTCAGTTGAGCGATGCGGACACCGAGACGATGGAACACTTCAACCAAGGTGACGTCGTCACCGAACGGCGAAGCGTTCTGGAAGCCGAGCAAGACGCCAACCACTCCGTCTTCAGCTGCCGAACGCAAGTCATCGGTGGTAAGCGCAAGGCGGGCCAGGTCGCTGTGGCGTCGCAGGAGTTGGTACCAGTCGCCGATTTTTTGCATCGTCTCGGCTGGGCCTTCCCAGACCGCGCAGGTGGCGTTGATGGCGTGAACCCCACCTCGGACGTTCTCCGCCAACACCTCCTCGCTCCAATTACTTATCTGCAGTCCGTCGATGCGGATCGCTACAGGGTTCGTCATGCAAGTGCCTCCTCAGGCTTTGCTGCAAAGCACCAGTCGTCGTCGACTCCGGCGGCCACATCGCCTGTTCGGGGCGCTCCCGCGAACAGGGTGACCCGGAGCCAGTCGGTCGACTGAGGGCTGAAATTTTCCATGCCATATGCCGCGAGCTGAAATCGTTGTAGATCGAGTGGGAGAAACCGCGCGCTCAGCGGATTCACGTGCGGTTCACCGTAGGGCAGATTGCTGCAGGTGAGGACTCGCTCCACAGCCCAGCGCATCGCCGGATTGTCGAACAGGAATTCGATGGCCGGGCGATCTTTCGGCGCTTGATCGAGCGCGTCGGCTAGATCGGAAACCCGCCTGGCAACATCGATCGCATGCTCGACGGACTCGCCCCTGTCGATGTTTCTATGACCTCGGCGAGGTTCCTGGCTGTCGGCCGAGGAGAACCAGAAACGGGCCGATTCGTCCGGGTCATCGAAGTTGAAGTCGTGGACCCAGGGGTAGAACTCGTCGATGATCGTGCGTAGGCTCCCGCAGTGGGTCGTTAGGTCGACCTCGGCCCGCTCATCGACCCGAAGCAACAGTTCGATCTCATCGTCGAGGCTTTCATCGACCTCGACGAGTATCGAGTCGACGATTGCCCGCACCTCGACACCAACCTCGCCCGCTTGATCGTGGAGCGTCTGGCCCAGCGGAGTGGCGAGCCGAGCCGCGTCGTCACCGGCCTCTGTGAACTGTTTGGCAGACGCAGCGAGAGGAGCCAGGAGGTCGGCGAGGTCCGGTCCGCTGCGGTATGGCTCGGTTGAAAGTAGCGGTCGCTCGCCGAAGTGCTGCACCGCACGTTCAAGCAGCGAGGCAACTCGGGTCGCCTGATCAGACCCTGGCGACCACGTGGCGTTAAGCGCGTTGGCGAGCGGGAGTTCGCGAGTCGCCACCCAGGCATCGAACACCTGCGGGTGGTTGATCACGTACGGCACCATGCCAAGACCGGTCGCGTTACCGAGCCCAAAGTGGCGTCGCCATCGTGGCTCGAGAGCGACGGCGGTCTGGCTCTTCTGTTTCGCGCAGTGAGCGACCAGGTCGAGGCTGAGCTCACGCAGCAGCCACGCTGTCAACATTTGTGATCGGTATGGAACCGAGAGAGGGTCGCTTTGGTCGTAGCCCGCGAAGTCGGTGAGCCCCCACTTGCCGTTTGCGTAGAAGGCGGTGCTGCGCATGAGGTAGGCGTCATCACCGATGACCGCCGGGTCGGGTTGTTGGCCGTTGGCCAGGCGCTCTACAACATGGTCGAAGAACCGAGCACTCCGGTTGGCCCGTGTCCACACCAGCGTTCCCCGATCGGCTCGTCCACCCTCCTGGGCGGGAACCTCCAGCCCCAACGCAGTCAGGCGGTCATCATCCACCGGACCGCGCACGAGTGCTGCGGTCAGATCCCATGTCTCAGCGATCACCCGATCGGTGCGCTGATCCTCATCAACCACGGTGGGAAACGCCACGAGCCGGACCGGCTCAGCCATGCCGTAGTCCACCCGGTAGACAGCGGTGCCTCGGCCCGCGTCGTCGAGCTCAAGACGCTCCGGGGTGACAACCCAGCGTTCGCCCGCTGCCAGTCGGAGCAGCGACCGGGCAAAACTGTGTCTCGTGGCGCGAGCCGCTCCGAGGTCGTTTGGATCGAGGGCCGTTGCCCGGTCTCTCGCCAATGCCTGCAGGTCGTTGAGCCGCTTGGTTGGTCGGTTCATGATCGGCCGACTCATGAAGCAATCTCCGGTGGGGCGGTGCGGAGGTAGGCGCTCTTTGTCGATGTGAAGAAGTCGGCGCTGGACTGAGCGTTCTGTTCTCTCGGGCCGGGAATCGTCGAGTCCTTCAGTCCACCGAAGGGCACATGCAGCTCGGATCCGGTCGTTGGGCCGTTTGCCTTCACCAACCCGGCGTCGATCTCCATAACGCAGCGACGAATCGATGCCTCCTCTCGGCCGAAGACCGAAGCCGTAAGGCCGAAGCTGGTGCTGTTGGCCAATTCGATGGCGTGATCGAGGTCCTCGGCAGCAAGCACCGTTGTGATCGGACCAAAAACCTCGTCGTGACAGATCGAGAGGCTCGGATCGCCGGTCAACACGGTTGGGGCGAAGTAGTGACCGTGGCCATCGAAAGAAGCTGCGCTGGCGGCGATCGTCGCCCCCTCGCCGATGGCCTGTTCAAACGCTGCCGCAACCTCGTCGCGGGCGGCCGCTGAGACCAATGGCCCGATGCTGACTCCCAACTCAGCACCGTCACCGACCCGCAGGCGCGTTACCGACTCCGAAACCGCTTCGACCACTCCGTCGTAGGCCGAACCAACGGCGATGATTCGACGGGTCGCCGTGCACTTCTGTCCGGTGCTTCCCATCGCTCCAAAGGTCAGCGCCTCGGCGATTGTTGCGGGACAGATGTCGGGCAGGACGACGGCCGCATTGTGGCCTCCTAGTTCGAGCTGCGCCTTTGCTCCCCGAGCCACTGCGGTAGCGGCGATCGACCGCCCAACCGGGACCGAACCGGTGAAGGTGATGGCACCGACCCGCTCATCAGCGACCAGCTTTGCCCCGACCGAACCCGGGGTGAGAAGGAGACTGAGAACCCCCGGTGGCACCCCGGCATCGTGGAACACTTCGGCAAGCGCAACCGAGACAGCGGGGGTTTCGCTCGCCGGTTTCCACTGCACCGCATTGCCCCAGAGCAACGCAGGGGCGATCTTCCAGACCGGGATCTGTACCGGAAAGTTCCAGGGTGTAATCACACCGACAACGCCGATGGGGACCCGAACCGTTCGGATCCATTCATCGGGGTGAGAGGACGCGAACGTGGCCCCGGTTGCCGAACGGGCTTGGGCTGCGTGATAGTGCAAGGTCTCGACCGACGCCCCGACCTCGCCACTAGATTCGGGAAGGGTCTTGCCCTCTTCGGCGGTCATCAGGGCGGCGATCGCTTCGCCTCGCTCCTCGAGTAGGGTCGCTGCGTTCCGCAGGATTCGACCACGCTCGATCAGACCGAGGTCGGCCCACGCTTGTTGCGCTTCGACCGCGCAGGTGATCGAAGTGTCGAGCATCGCTTCGTCGGCAAGACGGTAGGTGGCCACCAACGTTGACGGGTGGGCCGGATTGCTAGAGCTGGCGTCCGCTCCCGATCCGGTCACCCACTCGCCACCGATCAGATGTCGAAGTTCTCCGACCTCAATTGCCTGCTCGGACATGTCGTGCGCTCCCCGGGACCGCCAGCGGTGGCACGATGCCAACCCGCTGTCCCCTAGTGCCGAAGATAGAACTCGGCGCTAAGTGTAAACAAGCATCAATTGACAATGGACTAATAACGATTGATTATTAATATGTGATGGAACTCAGACATCTTCAGTACTTCATAGCCGTGGCCGAAGAGAGGCACTTCGGCCGCGCCGCCGAGCGACTACACATCGCCCAGCCGGCGTTGTCGCAGCAGATCAAACGGTTTGAAACATTGATCGGGGCGCCATTGATCAAGCGAACGACCCGACAGGTTTCGTTGACCCCAGAGGGCGAGGCGCTCCTGCCGGAAGCGAGGCTCACCTTGAGTCACGCCGAGCGGGCAGCCCAGGCGGTTCGGCAATCGATTCATGGAGAGACCGGCACCATACGGATCGGTTTTGTCTCATCGGCTGCCCTGTCGATCGTCCCTCGTCTAACCGCGACGATCGTCGAGTTGAGCCCGAGGATCGTGGTCGAGCTGACCGAAATAACAACCGACACGCAACTCGAAAAACTGCGGACCGGAGACCTCGACATCGGCGTTGTTCGTGAGGTAGACGAGGCATCCGGTCTAACGGTGCAAGAGCTCGTTCAAGAACCGCTGTGGCTTGCCCTTCACAACACCCATCGTCTCGCAGACCGCCGAAGCGTTTCCATCGACGAGCTGGCAAACGAAGAGTTCGTGATGTTCCCTCGAACCGCGGTGCCACGCCTCTACGACCACTTGACCGGATTGTGTTGGGGAGCGGGCTTCCGGATGGAAGTGGTACAACATGCCGTGCAGTACGCCACGTTGATCGGACTTGTCGCCGCCAACATTGGCATCAGCATCGTCCCTGACCCCATTTGCCAACTACAGCTTCCGGCGGTGCGGTACATACGAATCGAAACCGAGGGTGCGGCGTCTCGAGTCAGCCTCGCGTTCCCGAACACACCGGAGCCCTCGATCCTCACCCGGCGGGCCATCGACAATATCGCGGCGGAGTTTCAGCAGGTCATCCCGTGAGGACGTGTCGTAGCGCGCCAAGCGCGTCTGGAAGGTCGGCCGTCGGGACGGCTCCAAAGCCGATCACCAGTCCGGCTGGCGCGTCTTGTCGCTGCCAACAGTGCGCGAAGTGACCGAGGGCAATGCCGTCGCTTCCTGCGGCTTCTCGAATGGTTGCCTCGTCGCGACCTGGTGGAAGGAGCGTGGTGATGTGCAGTCCGGCATAGCTTCGCTCCGGAGCGATCAGCAGCCCGTCATCGACCGCTTCGGCAACGAAATCGCTGACCATCCGGTGGCGTTCGGTGTAGATCTTCCTGGTTCGACGCAGGTATCGCTCAAGGTGACCATCGACGATGAAGCGCAGCAATGTGGCCTGGAGTGTGGCCGGCGGGTGCCAGTCGATTAACGATCGTAGAGCAACCGCCGGTGCAGCGAGCGAGTGCGGAAGCACGATGAACCCAAGACGCAGCGACGGGGAGAGTGTCTTTGAGAACGTGCCGACGTAGATAACTCGGCCGTGACGGTCTAGCCGATGGAGCGGTTCGAGGGGACGATCGGCGTGTCGGTACTCGGAGTCATAGTCGTCTTCGATGATGCCGACGTTGTGGCTTTCGGCGAAGCGCAAGAGTTCGCGACGCCGGGCCATGCTCATGGTCACACCCGTTGGCGCCTGATGGGAGGGGGTCGTGTAGACCAGTCGTGCTCTCGTCGGAATCCGATCCACGACAATGCCTTGGGAGTCCACCGGGACCGGCAGTACTTCGACGCCAGATGCGGCGAGCAGCGCGGCGACGGGCGGATAGCCCGGGTCCTCAACCGCGACGGCCTCGCCGGGAGCGACGAGCAGTCGAGTGACCAGGTCGATCCCCTGTTGAGCGCCGGACGTAATGATGAGCTGGTCGGGGTTGGCTTCAACGGCCCGGGATCGCCCGATCCACTGGGCAATCGCTCGGCGTAGGGCGGGCAGCCCAGCGGGGTCGACGTATCCGCCCGGGCTGATTTGCATTGCCGTTGTCATGCAGCGGCGCCAGTCGGCCAATGGAAACAGAGCGGGGTCTGGTCGCCCGGTTCGAAGATCGAACTTCGGCGGGCTCTCCTCGAATCCGGTAAGGGCCCATTGAGCTGCCGATGCTGGTGCTCGGAAGACGGGTTTCAATGCCGCTGGTTGCGGGAGCGAGCGGCTCGTCGATGAGAGGCCAGGGCTGACGTAGCTTCCAGCACCGGCCCGACCTTCGATGTAGCCCTCCGCGGCGAGGCGCCCGTACACGGTGGTCACCGTGCTGCGTGATACATCAAGCTGGCTGGCAACCTCTCGGGTTGGGGGCAACCTGTCGCCGGCGGCGAGGCGTCCAGACACGATGGCCTCGCGAAGTTGTTCGAACAGTTCGCTGATTTTGTCGCCTGTACGGGTTGGGTCGAGAAAGAGATCCATAGTGCTCCAGGTCGGAACTTGGTCTGGTAAATCATACCGATCTTGGACCTTCTACCGAGCCAATCGTTTCCGTAGTGTTCGAGACATGACCAATACAACCCTCAGCGCACGGAGCGCTCTCACACCGCAAGAAGCAGAACCCCAAGCCGAACGAGCAACGCCTCAAAATCGAGGCTCAGCCGACCGAAATTCGGAAAACCGAAATTCGAGACCACGTTTCGCATTGGTACTCGCCACCGCGTCGGCGCCAATGGCCTGGGGCACGACCTACATCGTCAGCACCGAACTGCTGCCTGCAGATCGCCCGCTTCTGGCCGGACTACTGCGGGCGCTGCCAGCGGGAATCGGCCTGGCCCTCATTACCCGCACCAGACCAACGGGCAGCTGGTGGTTGAAGGCTGCCGTGCTCGGCACATTGAACATCGGTGGATTCTTCGCACTGCTGTTCTTCGCCGCGTTCCGACTCCCCGGCGGAGTGGCCGCGACGCTGGGCTCGGTGCAGCCACTCATCGCCATCGGTCTCGCGGCAGTCCTGCTGAGCGAACGAGTGAGATGGTCCACCCTCGTAGCGGGCGGTCTCGGTGTCATCGGCGTGGCACTTCTCGTACTCCGCTCTGACGCGCAACTCGACTCCATTGGCATTGTCGCCGGGCTGGCAGGAGCGAGCTCGATGGCGATTGGCGTGGTACTCACCAAACGATGGGGTCGTCCGGTGCCGCTGCTGGCGTTCACGTCTTGGCAACTCATTGCCGGTGGCATCGTTCTGCTGCCACTGACGATCGGCATCGAGGGGTTCCCGACAACCCTCAGCGCATCGAATCTCGTTGGGTTTGTTTGGCTGGCGACATTCGGCACCGCAATCGCCTACAGCCTCTGGTTCCGAGGGGTACAACTGCTGCCGGTTGCCCAGGTCAGCATGCTCGGATTGCTCAGCCCGCTCGTCGCCTCGCTTGCCGGATGGGTTGTTCTCGACCAGACACTCAGCATCGGGCAGCTGACTGGAGCGGCCTTGATCCTCGGCGCAGTCTGGCTAGGGCAGTCTCACAAAGTCGACCAGGCTCGGCCGAGCTCTTAGTGGCTGGCGTCCTGACTGACGATCAACGACGGGGCCGAGCCGGTACGGCCCTTGGCGAACCAGTCTTCGAGCTGCGCTGGGTCCATCGGCCGACCCAGGTAGAAGCCCTGACCCATGTCGCATCCCAGCGACTGCAGTAGTTCGAACTCGGTCGGCTCCTCGATCCCTTCGGCCACCGTCTCGGCTCCAAGGGTGTGGGCCAGTTCGATAACGCCCTGGATCAAGCGAAGAGCTTCTCCCTGCTGGCTGAGAACGTCGACGTAGCTCTTGTCGATCTTGATGACGTTGAACGGAACATCTCGGAGGTGGCCAAGGCCGGCCGCTCCGGTTCCGAAGTCATCGATCGCAACCCGGGCGCCGAGATCCCGCAGCGCTTGAAGCTGACTGCGAATCCAGGTTGAATCCTCGATCAAGGTCGATTCGGTCAGCTCGAAGGTGACCCGCCCAGGATCGACGCCGGAGTCGAGCACGATCTGGCAAAGCTGCTCCGCTTCACCCTTCCGTTCCAATTGCAGGGCCGATACGTTGACGCTTACCCCGAGACCCTTGGCACCATCGACCGTTCGGCGCCACTCTGCCAGCTGGGCACAAGACTGCTCAAGAACCCAGCGTCCCAGATCGAGCACCAGTCCCGACTTCTCAGCCAGAGGAATAAATACACCGGGTGAGACCGGGCCACGGCTGGGATGGGTCCAGCGCAGCAACGCTTCGACGCCGCGAATGTTGCGGGATTCGATCTGCAGAATCGGTTGATAGACGACGCTTAGCTCGTTGCGCTCGATCGCCCCTTCGAGGTCGGCGGCTAGCTCCCATCGCTCGGTGGCTGAGGCTCGCATCCGCGGTTCGAAGACCTCGATTGCCGACTTCTGCGACCCCTTCCTGGCTTCCCCGAGGGCCAGCGAGGCATGCTCGAGCAGATCTCGGGCTACCGATCGACGATCGTCAGTGGTCTCAAGGCCGATGGAAACGGAAAGCCGATGCTGACGGTCCTTGACCGTGAACGGCTCGTCGAAACTCGACCGCAGCCGGTCGGCGAAGTGAAGCACGTCCTCGGGGTGGGTCGAAGTGGAGATAATGGCGAACTCGTTGCCGCCGCTGCGAGCAAGCGTGTCGGTCGATCGCAGCAGAGCTCGAAGCCGAGCTGCCACCTGGAGCAGCAGCTCGTCGCCGGTCTCGAACCCGACCGAATCGTTTACCGCCTTGAAGTCGTCGATATCGAGGTGGATGACACCGATCACCTCACTGATTTCTAGCTGCTGCAGTCGCTGCTGGAGGTCGAAGTGGAGCGTTTCTCGGTTGGCCAGACCGGTCAGGGTGTCATACAGAGCCTGGTCTCGGAGGCTGCGTTCGAGCCTTCGCTGCTCGGTGATATCTCGGAGGGTGATGGTGAACCCGTCGTCGATTCCGTCGGCCCGCTCCGATAGCACGACCTCGGCCGTTCTGGTTTGACGGCTTTGGGTTCTGAACTCGAGTTCGACAACCTCGCCCTGGAGCGAATCCGGAGAGTTGAGAATGAAACGGTCGAGCACAGAACGCGATCGTTCGGTCAGCAGACCTGGCAGCTTTGTGGCGACCAA
>JBOEHD010000244.1:244-18401 GCA_050633745.1 Acidimicrobiales bacterium | reverse complement strand
TTGATCGTCAGGTCGGTTTCGAGGATGGCGAAGACGTCTTTTGAGTTGAGGACCAGGGTGCGATAGCGGTGCTCGGAGAACCCGAGCGAGAGCTCGGCCATCTTGCGGTCCTGGATGTCGGTGAAGTTCATCACCAGGCCGCGCACTTCCTCATCGGCGGTGTGGTCCCGGACGTTCAACGAGAACCAATGGAAGTGGCCATCGATATGTCGGAGGCGGATATCGGTGCCGACCTGCTGCGGCTTTGTCAACGAGTTGCGGAGCAACTGCTCAATCGTTTCGGTCTCGTCTGGATGGACGAACGTCAGCACCGATAGGTCGAGAAAGTAATCCTCGCCGTAGCCAAGAATGCGTTCGACCGACGGGCTGACCATCTGCACCTGGCGGGACTCGGGGTCGATGAGGCAGATCACATCGGCCGAATCGTGGACAAGTGCCCGGAATCGTTGGTCGGAGCGGCGGTGGTGGCTCTCCTCGTGCTGCTCATAACCCAGCAGCGTCCGGTCGACGGTGGACACGATCTGTTGGATCTGCTCGATCTCAGTCGTGGTTAGTACCGGCGAAGCCTCAACCAACAGTAAATCGGTGTGCGACGTTGCCAGCTCGAGACCAACACCGAGGCGGGTGGTGTGAGCGATGCCTGGATAGTCCGAAGCCTGTTCGCTGCGAAGAAGCGTGCCCGCTGAACGTACTACCTCGAGCGCTGCTCGGGTCTCGTCGTCGAGCGAAACGGCGACTCCCCCGGGGACCTGTTCCCACTGACCTTTGGCCCGAAGTAAAAACTCGCTTTCGGCCAGGTTTTTGTCTGCCAGTACCCGATCGACGGCCAGCGCACCGAGTTGGAGAATCTTGTCTGGACTGTCGGCTCGCATGACTTCGGAAACCGAGTGGCGAAGCTGCTGTTCGACGGCGATCAGCCGCTCCCGTTCGCGAACCGTCAAACCTAGGTTCGCTGCGGTGGCGACCCCAAGGGCACCAAGCATGATGTTCAGAGCGGGCGTTCGGTCCGGCAGGATGACCAACGCGGCTGCAATCCCGACGAACGAGGTGAGGAGATAGACGCTGTGGGCGAACCGCAACGGTCGTTGGATACCAGCCACCGGGACTTCAAGTTCCGCTCCGCTGGGGTGACGGATAGCGCCGGCCACCACTACGAGTCCGAGGGTTGCCGAGCCGACACCGACCTGGCGGGCACCATCTTCGCCCGCGGCCACAGCCAGGAAATTCAACTCCGAAAAGACGGTTAGACCGGCGGCGGCCGAAAGCAGCCAAACCGCAGCCGACCGGGAGTCCGAACCAAGGGTCAGCTGAAAGATCAAGAAGACGATGGCCAGCGAGAACGGGAGGTAGATCAACGAGGCGAGGAGCGGGTAGCCCTCTAGCCGATCGACCAGCTGAGGACCGGCCCAGGCCAGGGTCAAGAAACCGACCCAGAGGGATATAACCATTGCGTCGAGTGCCACTCGGATCTGAGGGGCCATGGTTCGGGCAGTAAGGACCGCACGCAGGCCACCGATGAACAAGCCATAGCCTGCCATCAATACCGCATCACCAGCGGTCAGCGGCCCAATGCCGGGGCTGATCGAACGGTGGATCTCGGAGAACAGCGGTGCGAAGGCGATCAGCACCGAACCGACGGTAAGCAGCCGCCAGCCCATTGAGCCGTTGAACGTTCTGGCTTTCGCTATCAGCATCCCCAGCGCCGGGAGTACGACGAGGCCGAGGAGGAGGTCCGACCAGGGCGGTTGCATTGTCGATCCGACGAGGGACCCTGCTACCAGCAAAACCCAGATCGCGCTCTGTCGAATGATCCCTAACACACCGATCTAGTCGGCGGGAAGCAAGCCGCCTTTAGCGATCGGGGAAGTCCGGTACCGCCGGCTCAGGTTCGCTTGTTGCGCCAACGTTCCAGTGTGTAGACCATGGAAATGATCTGATCACTGAACGGTCGGAGGAAGGGAAGCCGTCTGACCGGGTTCGGCCATGAGAGGATGGCACCCCAGTTCTCGCTTTCCCAGTCCTTAAAATAGTCTGGGACAACGCCGAGGACCTGTACGCCGGGAATGCGCGAGTAGAGCTGGATCTCGGGGTCGAGGTAGCGGCCACGCCGATTTTTGGTGTGGAGGTATTCGTCAGGTGTCATTTTGTCGGCGTACTTGTGGTACCGAGGGAGACGCGATCCCCAATAGACGCCTTCGGTGCCCTCGCTCACGGTCAGGGCCAGGCCGGCCGCAAAGATTCGAGCCGAAGCTGATCGAGGTGCCCGGCGACTGACCGAAAGGTCAACACCGAACAGCGCCGATCCCTCGGGGTCATGATTGTTGCACCAGCCGTCCTCGGTCAGGTCTGACCAGGAGCGGGCATCGGCGAGGTTATAGTCTGGCAGCTTCATGAAGGTGGCACCGGCGATGACTTCGCCGTCGTGCTCGGCGACCAGAACGCCATCGGGAAACGCATTGAGGCGACTCTCAAGCTGCAGTCTGCTGGCAGCCATCGATTCCCCCCATTCTTCTTCTTGAATTCTGATGTACGCATCGAGGTCTCGATCGGCGGCGGGTCGTACCTTCACATCTTCTCCGTGTCATGTCATGTTGCTATTGGCTGATCTTCGGATCCCCGACCGCGAACACCACCGACCACCGCAGCCCGGACCGCTGCGGTGAGCGACAGGTCGGCCAACGGGATCACTAGCAACCCCCAGGCGGTTGGTGGGAGCCCGGTGAGTGTCGCCGCCAGGATGACCAGGCCGGTGCCGAGGGCGCCGACGGTATTGAGGGCCAGCCCGAACCAGAACAGCGGCGTTCGGTCGAGGTGTCCGAGGATCGTGTCGAGCTGGCTACGCCATCGGAGTGGGTTCAGTCCTAGCCGAATCCCGACGGTCCCGGCCATGACCACCAGGCCGATGATGAACAGCACTTCCGACGCCACGATTCCAAGACCGACCCAGGGTCCGACGGCTTTCGCCCGATCGATCGTCGGCTGAAGCGGTGCAAAAAGCAACGAACCAACCGAGAGGACAATAAGCCCCCAAAAAAGGGTTCGACGAAGAGGAAAACCTCGTTTGTGCGGCGGCACGGCGGATTTGTTCAAGCAGAAACAATGTTAGTTGTCGACCGACTAGTCATGTATGGTCAGGCGCTGAGTTGGTCCACTTCGTAACAGTTGTGCAATGACCTTTACGGTCTATGTCGATATGTCGGATGGCCAAAGTCCAATTTACGACGCAGATAGTAAAGATATCTTGATAAGCGCTGTAGCCGAGTCAGGTTGTTACCCGTCTATCTGCTGCCCACTGGCACACTGGTGCGGGGCCAACGAGATGACTTCTGCGTTGACCGATGTCAGGTGAGCCAAGATGCCATGAAAGTGCGACGGGTCGCGAATATCGCCGACAAGATGGGTATTCCCATCGGCCGCGTAGGTGAGAGTGAAGTCATCGATCAGGGGGCGCAAGAGCTTGGCGCTTGCTCGGCCCCGAAGCACGATTTCGTGAGTAGTTGGCTCTGACATGGTTTTATTGTGACGGGCAGCAGTACGGATCTCGTCATACGTCACCCGATCTCACCCGGGTGAGATGTGTCCCGTTGATGAGCAAACCTTCAGTCGACGGGTCGTTTGAAAATGCCAACTACATCTACCGACCGACCGCTGCGATCGTTGGTGTCGAACACGCTCACTAGTTCCCAACCCTGGGCCCCGAGCTCGTTGAGTTCCTCGTTCGCGCTGTCCTTGATCTTCGAACTCAACCGCTTGGTCTCGAGATTTAGGGTCAAATATTCCCATCGGTTCATGGCTTCAATCTAGGCCAGCAGTCCAACCGCAAAGCTTCACGACGTTTCGGCTACGCCGACCTCCAACGGCCTATCTGACGTAGGATTGACCAATGACGGAGGGGCACGACAGCATGCTGGCGGGGACAAAATTGCGCCCTCCCACACTCCCCGATCAGCTTGTTCAGCGCTCTCGGCTGGACGAGGTGCTCGATGCGGGAATCAGCCCTCAGGTGCGACTGGTGTTGGCCAGCGCTCCGGCTGGCTCCGGCAAGTCGACACTTCTGGCAGCATGGCTGGCTGGCCGACCCGAAGCGGCGGCGTGGCTGCAGTTGGAGCGCACAGATTCGGACCCTGCCAGGTTCTGGATGTATCTCGTTGAAGCCATCGGCCAAGCGCTGCCCGGCGGTTCATCCACCAATGCCGACAAGTTGAGGCAAGCCGTCACCGGCTCAAACGGGGATGAGTTCATCGTCGTTCCGGCGTTGGTGAATGAATTGTCGGGCCTTGACGAGCCATTGATCGTCGTGATCGATGACTACCACTTAATCGAGAACGCTTCGGTGCATGAGGGTTTGGAGCGGCTAATCGAACTCTGCCCCGAACCACTCACCATCATCTGTTCGACCAGGATCGACCCCCCGTTTCGACTCGGTCGGCTGCGGGTCAGGAACCAAATTGTCGAGGTACGAGCCGCTGATCTCCGATTCGACTCAGCCGAATCGGCAGGCCTCCTCGGCTCAGCGGGGGCATCCCTCGAAGCAGGGTTGCTGGATCTTCTGTGGAACCGGACCGAGGGTTGGGCAGCCGGGCTGGTGCTCGCAGGAATCTCGCTTGGTCGGTCGGCGAACCAAGCCGAGTTCGTCGAGGCGTTTCACGGCGATGACCAGCTCGTCGTCGACTACCTGAGCGACGAATTCCTCCGTCAGGTGAGCGACGAACACCGCCAGCGTCTGCTTGAGACTTCGATTCTTGAACAATTCGACGGGTCGCTCGTCGACGCTGTCACCGCCACCACCGGAGGTAGCGAGTGGTTGAGCGATACAGCCAATGTCAACCAGCTACTCATTGGGCTGGACTCGACCGGCACCTGGTATCGCTATCACCACCTGTTCCGAGATCTGCTGCAACTCGAAGCCAAACGGGCGCTGCCCGACCGCCTACCCGAGCTTCATGGCCGAGCCGCGGCCTGGTACAAGGCCCAAGGCGACGCTCGGCAAGCAATCCATCATCAGCTTGAGGCTGGAAACCCGGAAGCGGCCTCACGGCTGCTTTATGACTACGGCCCTCGGCTCATCACTGAAGGCCAAATCGACACCCTGCGGCGCATTCTGGAACAGCTCGGAGACGTAGCGAACAACGTGCCATGGTGCGCGCTCTGCTACGGCTGGGTTGAATTCACCGACGGTCGATACTCGCTGGCAGAACAGTGGTTAGACCGCACCCTCGAACTGGTCCCTGACAACTTCGATGAGATTGTCACGACGTCACTACGGATGATCGTGGCGCTCGGTCGTGGTGACGTGGCGGCGGCCCTAGCCACCGCAGACAGAATGCAGGCAGTCGATCAACTTCATTCGAACACATCGCCGCTCTCGGCCGTGCTTGGCGGAGCGTTAGTGTGGGCGGGGCGAGCCGAAGAGGCCAGGCCGGTGCTTGAGCTAGCCATCGAAAAGGCGATCGAGGAGAATGCACCGGCCAACCACCTACGGAGCTCCATCTACCAGGCGGTGCTGGAGTTCGACGATCGTGGTGCGGCTGTCGGTAGGGCTGCGGCCATCAAGACCATAGAGACCGCTGACCAGTTGGGCATGCCCTCCTATATAAGGATGGCTCCCGCCTATGCGATTCGCGCCAGGACCGAAACCGACCCATCTCAAGCGGTCGCCGAGGCCAAACATGCAGTCGAACTAGCCAGGCGAGCAACCGGAAACTTGGAGCTGACTTATGTGCTGACTCTTTGTGGCGACACGCTGCTGGAGTTCGACGACACCGACGGCGAGTCGCTCCTAGTTGAGGCCAGCGCGGTGGTCGACCGTTCTCCAGACCCCGGTATCGTCGGCCGTCTACTCGCCCGCATCGAATCGCGACACAGCATTGCCACGGTAGATGCCCCGCCCATTGTCGAAATGGTCGAAGAGTTGACCGAGCGTGAAATGGCGGTGCTGCGGTACCTGCCGACGAGCATGTCGCAGCGGGAGATCTCATCGGAACTATTTGTGTCGCTCAACACCGTGAAGACCCACTCTGGCGCCATCTACCGCAAGCTCGGCGTTGGTGACCGCAAGGCCGCAGTACAAGCCGCGCGGGACATAGGTCTGCTCTAGGCCGAGCCGGTTCGCGCCAAGAGGGCCGGCCCGCTGGAAGCGGTGCCGACCCTCAGAGGTCGTTGGTTTAGACGAGTACCGGGTCCTTGTCATCAACGGAACGCTGGTGATCCGGGGCCTGGCTATCGAGCTCAGGTAGTCCGGTCTCGCCTTCGATGTCGATGGCTGGCAGCAACCGGTCGAGCCAATTCGGAAGCCACCAGTTAGCGTCGCCCATGAGCTTCATGGTTGCCGGGACCAAGACCATCCGCACGATGCTGGCGTCGACGAAGATCGCCGTCGCCAGGCCGAGGCCGAACATCTTGATCGTCGGGTCGTTGCCGAAGATGAAGCCACCGAATACCGAGATCATGATCAGCGCCGCCGAGGTGATGACTCGGGCCGTGCTGGCGATGCCGTGGATTACCGATGTGTCGTTGTCGCCGGTGGCGAGGTACTCCTCACGTACTCGTGATAGCAGGAACACTTCATAGTCCATCGACAGTCCGAAGAGCACAGCGAACATAAACATGGGGATGAACGGATCGATTGGTGCTGTGGATTCGAGCCCGATGAGACCGGCTCCCCAACCCCATTGGAAGACCATGACCAGCACGCCGTAGGCCGCTCCGATACTCAGCAGGTTCAGCAGCGCCGCCTTGAGTGGCACCAGTAGCGAGCGGAACACCAGCATCAGCAGGATAAACGACAGTCCAAGTACCGCGGTGATGAACAGCGGCAAGCGACTGTTGACCTTGTCGCCGATGTCGGCCGAGGTTGCGGTCTGGCCGCCGATGTGAGCCCGAGCAGGGCTGTCGTCGAGCACCGACGGGAAGACGTCGGAGCGAAGGCGTTGAATGGTGTCGACTGTTTCGCTGTCCTGAGGCGATGTGGTTGGGAAGGCCAGCAGCGTGGCAACCCCGGCTTCGAGGTTGACGTCGGCTGGGGCGAGCGAAGCGATTCCTTCGTCGGCAGACACCGCGTCGACCAGGGGTTGCACGACGCTCGGGTCGGCGGAGATGTCGATCGCAATGATGAGCGGACCGTTGATGCCGGGCCCGAAACCCTCGGCCACGAGGTCATAGGCTCGCCGTTCGGTTCGCTCCTCAGACTTCGAGCCATCGTCTGCGGTTCCGAGCTGCATGCCCAGAACCGGGGAGGCGAGTGCTAGCAACAACACGGTGACGCCAATGGCATAGGTCCAGGCGTTCTTCGAGACGTGCTGGCCCCAGCGCAGCCAACCGGCGCCGACCGTTGGTCCTGCCGTTGTCGTCTTCTTGCGGTGAAGGCCCAGGCGGTTGATCCAATGTCCCGACACTCCGAGGAAGGCAGGGAGCAGGGTAGTCGAGGCCAGCACCATGATGAGAACGACAACCGAGGTCGCTACTCCGGCGGCGGTCATGAACGGCACGCCTGCGATCGCCAGCCCAAGAATGGCGATGACCACGGTCCCGCCAGCGAAGATCACTGCCTGGCCAGCGGTGGCGACGGCCCGGCCAACCGATTCTTCGATGCTCATGCCGCGGGCTAGGTGTTCTCGGTGGCGGGTCACCAGGAACAGCGCGTAGTCGATGCCAACCCCCAGGCCGATCATGCTGGCCATCTGCGGACCCCAGCTGGGAATGTCGATGATGTAGGTGACGAGCGACATCGAGCTGACACCGATGGCCAGTCCAAACAGGGCCATCCCGATTGGAAGGCCCATGGCTACCAGCGACCCAAACGCCACCAGCAGAATGACCGCAGCGAAGAATACGCCCGCCATCTCACCGACGCCGGACTCCGGCTGTTCGAAGTCGAAGAACAGCTGACCGGACATCTCCATCTGCAACGACGAACCGTCTCTGGCTTCGACAACCAGTTCCTTCAGGTTTTCCAGGTCTCCAACATCGAGCTGCTCGGTGACCGGATACTGAAGCCGAATGATGGCCACCCTTCCGTCGGGTGAGACAGAACCGGAAGCGATCGCCGCTTCGGGATCGACGGCTAGCGCCCCAGCAGGGTCGCTGGTGTTCAGCACGTTTGGAAGGCCGGAGAGTGCAGTCTGAAGTTCTGCCAGCTGCTGTCCGGCTTCTGCAGAATCGAAGAAGGTGTCGGACTGGTCAAGCGGTGCTACCACCACGGCGGCCGTTGTACCGGCCTGGTCCGAGTCGGCTTCGGAGAGCAGATCTATAGCTGCCTGGGAGTCGAGCCCCGGAACGTTGAACGAATCGGTGAGTTCTCGGCCGAACATCGCCGATGCCCCGATTATAAGGAGCGCAGCGACCAGCCAAGACCCAATCACCGTCCATGGACGACGGGCGGCAAAGCGGCCGAGTTTGTAGAGAGCGTGCGACATCGGGAGTTCTCCTTGGTGAATCCGGTCCTGGCACGAGGTGCGCTGGGATAACCGAATCTTCTCCGCTGACGGCATGAGTCGACCTCGTCCACCTCCTCATCTCACCCGGGTGAGATCGACATACGAGCGAGGCCAACTCATTCCCTCAAACAGGAGGCTGGTCATATCAACCCACCCAATCGACCCAAGCAGGAGCAAGTCATGCAGACCCAGACAGCAACAATCCAAACATCCGCCAGAGACTCACAACCCGGCACCGTTCAGGAGAACAACACAATGAAGGCCATCGCTCACGACATCTACGGTGAAGCGGAAGTACTGGACCTGCGAGAGGTACCGGTCCCCGAGGTCGGAGACGATGAGGTTCTCGTCCGGGTCCACGCCGCTGGGGTTGACGCCGGTGTTTGGCACCTCATGACCGGCCTGCCATACGCCGTCCGCCTCGCTGGCTACGGCCTGCGGGCTCCAAAGCACAAAATCCGAGGCATGGACCTCGCGGGCCGAGTCGAAGCTATCGGTTCCAACGTCACCCGGTTCGAGGTCGGCGATGAGGTGTTCGGCACCGCAAATGGCTCCTATGCCGAGTACGCCACAACCACCGAGGATCTACTGGCCCTAAAACCGACGAACCTCACATTCGAGCAGGCCGCTGCCGTGCCAACCTCGGCCTTTACCGCCCTCGAGGCCGTACGAGACAGGGGCCAAGTCACCGCCGGGCAGAGCGTGCTGGTGGTCGGGGCCTCAGGAGGGGTCGGGTCGTTCGCCGTACAGATCGCTAAGACGCTCGGCGCGGAGGTGACCGGGGTCGCCAGCGGAACCAAGCTCGACATGGTCCGCTCGCTAGGAGCCGACCACGTCATCGACTACAAGCTCGAAGACTTCACCAAATCCGATCAGCGGTACGACGTCATCATCGACACCGGCGGCCTACGAAGCATCTCAGCTCTGCGACAGGCTCTCACCCCGACCGGCACCCTGGTGATCGTCGGCGGCGAAGGTGGCAATAAGTGGACGGGCGGCGCTGGCCGCGGGCTTCGAGCGATCGCCCTGTCGCCGTTCATCAAACAGAACCTGCGCAACTTCATCGCAGGTAACAAACAAGAAGATCTCCTGACCATCAAGGGCCTCATCGAAGCCGGCGACCTCAGCCCCGTCGTCGACAAGACCTTCCCGCTTAGCGAAGCACCGGATGCAATCCGCTACATGACCGACGGAAAGGTCGCCGGAAAGCTGGTGATCACCATCTGATCATGAAAGGTGAGGTCGCCAACTCCGAAACCCCTCGCCGCCATATATATCGGGCGAGAGACAACCGTGGGGTGACCGTCTAGATTGGCGGCGGCAACCACCCTCTCGTACGGTACGTCAATTGTCTATAAGGAGCTGTCATGTCTGAACTCTCAGGTACTTCCAACGACCGATTCCAACCGCTGGTCGACATCGTGCAGCAGCAACTGGCCGCCGACTACGACCTCGGCTCCTCATTGGCCGTCGCCGTCGACGGCGAACTGGTCTGCGATGTTTGGGGAGGGTGGGCCGATGAAGCCCGTTCGACTCCATGGCAGTCCGACACCATTACCAACGTTTGGTCGACAACCAAGACCATGACCGCCTTGTCGGCGCTGCTGCTGATCGACCGTGGAACGCTTGATCCCGACGAGAAGGTAGCCACCTACTGGCCAGAGTTCGGGGTCAACGGCAAGGAAGATATCCGGGTTCGCCACATCATGTCCCACACCTCGGGAGTATCGGCCTGGGCTCAGCCGGTTACGAACGAAGATGTACTCGACGATGAAAAGGCCACCTCGATGTTGGCCGCGCAGACGCCGTGGTGGGAGCCGGGCACCGCGTCGGGTTACCACGCCCTCAACCAGGGACACCTGGTCGGCGAAGTCATCCGGCGGATCGATGGTCGCGGCCTCAAGCAGTTCTTCGCCGAAGAGATCGCCGGACCACTCGACGCCGATTTCACCATCGGTTCCCCTGCCGAGAACCACGCTCGCATCTCCAACGTCATCCCCCCTCCCCCGCTGCCCATTCCCGATGACATCGACCCGGAGAGCGTGATGATCAAGACCTTCACCGGTCCCGCTCCCGAGGCCGATATTGCCCACACCTCCGAATGGCGGGCTGCCACCATCGGCGCCGCCAACGGCCATGGCAACGCTCGGTCGGTTGCCAAAATTCAAGCCGCGGTATCGAACGGCGGCTCGTCCAGCGGAGTCCAGCTGCTCTCGTCGGCCACCGTCGACCGCATCTTTGAAGCGCAGTCAAACGGCATCGACCAGGTGCTTGGCGTACCGGTCAGTTTCGGCCTCGGCTATGCGTTGGCCAACGAAAACGACGCCGTCGGGATCAGCTCGGGCCAGATCTGCTACTGGGGCGGTTGGGGTGGCTCGATCATCATCAACGACCTCGACAACCGGATCACCATGGCCTACATGATGAACCGAATGCAGGCCGGGCTCGTCGGCAACGAAACCAGCGTCGCTCTGATCAACGCGCTACAACAGCTAGTCGGGTGAAGCTTGTAGCGACGCAGGATGTCGAACGGGTGACCGAAGCCGCCCTCGTCGCCCATGGTGCCCGGGCCGAGGTTGCTGCCAGCGTCGCCAGGGCCGTACGGGTGGCAGAAGAAAACGGCAACCGAATATGTGGCCTCTACTACGTGGAGAGCTACTGCCAGCAGCTGCTGTCGGGCCGGGTCGATGGAGTTGTCCAGCCGGAGGTTCAGTGCGACCATCCCGGAGCGGTACGGGTCGACGGCAAGCTCGGGTTCGCCCAACCGGCCTTCGATGCCGGGTTCGAGACTGCGGTGCACGCGGCGAGGACCAACGGTGTTTGTGGCTATTCGGTCGAACACACCCACACCTGTACCGCGGTCGGCTATTTCACCGAACAGTTCGCCCGGGCCGGGCTGCTGGCCATCGGCGCTACAAATGCCACCGCCCGGGTGGCGCCACCCGGTGGTTCGGTGGCGGTCTTGGGCACCAACCCGGTCGCCATGGCGGTGCCGGACGGTTCCGGTGGCGTGGCGTTCCAGTTCGATTTCAGCACCAGCGCAGTGGCTCTCGGGAAGATAACGATGGCCGCAGCTGCAGGTGAAGACATCCCGGCAGACTGGGCGGTGGACGCGGCGGGCAACCCGACCACCGATCCCAACGAAGCACTAGCCGGATCGCTGGCCAGCGCTGGCGGCTACAAAGGTTTCGGGCTGGGGCTGATGGTTGAGCTGCTGGCCGCGGGCTTGACCGGCGGCCGTAGAAGCATCGACGTTCCCCCGCTAAAAGCGCCCGAAGGCCCGGTACACGATCTTGGCCAGTTCTACCTCGTCGTCGATCCCGCTGCCTTTAGCGGCGAGCGGTTTCACCAGGTCGTCGAGGGCCTGGCGGCGTCGGTCGATGAGCAACCGGGAACCCGTTTACCGGGCCAGCCAAAGTCCCCTCCGAGCGAGGTTGAAGTGCCGGACGAACTTTGGCAGCAGATGATGTCACTATCGGATCGCTCTTCGTGAACCGCCCGACAGCCCGGCTCGACGCTCTGCAGAAGTTGGCTCGAGACAGCGCTGTCGCCCTCGATGCCAGTGACCTTGGAGCGGCCCGTGCTACCAGGCACAGCTTCGCCCGCTCATTTCTACGGCTAGCGGCGCGGGAACGGTGGACGGTTACCCGAGAAGTGTTCGAGCTCGACGACGACGGTCGAGGAACCGTGATCTACCGCGTCGACTATCACTTAAACCGCGACACGAACGGTGACACGAAGTCCGGTATGGCTGAACCGGTGCGGCTGGTGGCGTTTCCCACCGTCGTAGAGGAGTCCCAGCGCAACGACCGAGTGATCGCTGAGACATGGGACCTCACGGCAGCGCTGTGTCGCGGTCCTGTCGACGCGGCCCGCATCGATGCTTTACGGCAACAGGTCTCGACTCAGGAAGGTGGACGGGCCGACGTCGGCACCCTGGTTTGGACCCGAGCCAACCGAAGCGCCCGGTTCTTCGATCACGTTGTAGAACGGCTGGCCAACGGCCAACAGCCCGAGCCGTCGGTCATCGGCGATGGCGCCTACGTCATGCGAAGCACCGCCTTCTATGCCAACGGCAAGTGGGGCCTGACCGACTTTGAGGGTTGCGACGAAGCCGACCCTCTCGCCGTTCCCTATCGGGCTCAGATGTTGACGGCGTGGCTTGTGCGCGAGCTCAGCCTCGACCTCGTCGATCACTGCGCTGCCCGCCGAGGTTCGAATCCGACCTCGCTCGACCGGGAGTGGCGGCGCTACTTCGGGCTTGGCAACGCAACCGGGCTTGGCATGGTGCCCTATGTCATCAACCATCCTCAGGTGTTCGATGCCTGGGTGGCGGTGCGCGAGCTGCCCCTCGCCAACGCACTCAAGGCCGACTGGTCCCCCGATTCAAGCGAGGCCGCGCTGGTTGTGACCCTTTTGGACCGGGCCGTGTGCCACTTTGCTGAGCGACCATCACTCTCGACCGAGCCATATCTCAGCGGCCCGGTCCTGGCAGACCTGTTGGCCCCGATCGCCGCGATGGCCGAGCGCTACTGCGACGGTGACGCCGAGTCGTTACCGTCATCACCCCCATCAGCGACCCTGGCCACGCGGCTGCACAAACGTGCGGCGGAGGCCGGCGCCGAGGTGCGGGCGATCGTCGATTCGATACTCGTCGAGGTCGATGAGAGCCTCGACGATGAGATCGAACTGTTACTGCGAGTCGACGAGCGGGCCAGGACCGGCATGATGGCTCGCTGCAGCGATCTGCAGGCGATGATCGACAGCGCCTACGCCTGGGTCCGAGAGTTCGACTTCGCCGACCCTGATGAGTCGGCCCGCTTCTGGTTCTCATCCGCCGACAGTCAAGAGCCTCGCCGAGGCTTCAGAGGCATCGACCCGGGCGAGTCGGTCGAGCATGCGATCGACGTGGCTCGCAGGATCAGCGAACTCGCCGATGCGCTTGTGCATGTCCCCGATGATCGGCCGGTTGTCGAGTTCGTTCTTGACCACCCGGCGATGCGGTGGGCGGTCGATCGGGTGTATAGCTGCCACGATTTGGTCTACGGAGAACCACATGTGAACCCTCTTGGCGAGCGGTTTCTCCCGCTCGACCTACAACGATTTCAACTGGCCGCATACGGTATGGAGAACTTCAGTCCCCAGTCGACCGACTGGCTTCGGGTCACCCTGTACGCCGGGGCACCTCGGGTCCAGGACGTGGCGGCAGGAGTCGACGACGACTGGAGCTTCGCGGCGAAGCCCCAGGACGCACCTGTATGACAGCCCAGACCGCAATCGGAATCGACGGACTGCAGATCAGCAACTGGAGCGGCGAGGTCCTGACCGAAAACGTACAGGTGGTGTTCATGCCATCAGGGATTCCTGGTCGGCGACTCCTAGTTCACCAGGAATCGGTGGAGTAGTCCGAAGGCTCGCTCACGAACGACGGCGGGGGCGCTGCTGTCGGTAATGAGGGCCACCACATCGGGATGCATCCCGCAGGTGAGACCGCGATGAGCCAACTCAGCCACGAGGGAAGGCTCGATGCTGCCGATGCCGTTGCGCTCGATCTCGGCAGCCAGATTGCAGAAATCGATCGGGCTGGCGAACTCCGGTTTGCTGACCTGCTCGGCCCGTTCAGCTCGATGCGAGTGTTCGACGGGCCGATTGCTGGTGGCTTGTTCGCCCCTTGACGGGGTATGGAAGCCGGGGTCAAGAACGGGGAGCAAGGTCATGTCTTTGACGGTACGCCTGCGGGTCTACCAGCGCTAGCGATTACTTACGATGCTAATCATCAGGTATGCTAATGCTTATGTCTGACCTACGCGAACTGGAACTGCGCCACCTTCTGGCCCTGGACACCGTGGCTCAGGAGGGAACGTTTGGCCGGGCCGCGGCCCGCCTCGGCTACACCCAATCGGCGATCAGCCAGCAGATTGCGGCCCTGGAACGGCTCGTCGATGGCCAGGTATTCGACCGACCGGGGGGACCTCGCCCGGTTGAACTCACACCACTCGGCGGCCGCCTACTCGAAGGAGCAAGGGAACTACTCGGCAGGGTCGATGCCCTCGACGCCGACCTCGAACGGTTCAGAACCGGTCAGGTCGGCCGGTTGACGATCGGCACATTTCAGAGCACATCTGCAGCGCTGCTTCCTCTGCTTGTTGCCGAACTGCGGGGCCAGCATCCCGACATCGAGATAATCGTTGTCGAGTCCGACGACGACAAAGACCTGACCGCCAAACTACTCCGAGGCGAACTCGACATCAGCTTCACCGCCAACGACTGGGGACCGGGCTTTGACGCCGTCGCTCTGATGGATGACCCGTTCGTTGTCGTAGCGCGCCCCGGGCAGTTCCCGCCAGGACCGGTGCTAATCAAAGATCTTTGGAACGAGCCGTTCATCGGTCAGCCGGCCAACAACTCTTGTCAGCTGGCCAATGAATCTGGGCTTCGAGAACGAGGCCTCGACCCGGACTATGTCTTCCGTAGTGGTGACAACAACACCGTTACGGCCATGGTTCGCTCCGGGCTTGGCGTTGCCGTCATGCCACTTCTATGCGTTGAAGCAGACGACAGCCGGCTCGCCATCCATACCCTCAACCCCGCCATGCCCGATCGCCCAATCGGGATGACATGGCTGGCAGGTCGGACGCTGTCACCGGTTGCTGAGCGATGTATCGAGTTGGCCCAAAAAGCCGGGGCCGAAATCAGCGCCCGCCCCGGACCTGTCTTCAGCTAGTTCAACGGCCTGTTAGCTCGCTATCTACAGCACTATTTGCAGCACCGTTTACAGGGCGGCGGTGGTTGCGTCGTAGTCGAACAGCCAGGCGTTGCGGTGACCGGTGGCGGATGCGGGCGACCCCAATCGCTGATCACGCTCCTGCTGCTCGGGGCCATCGGGCAGATGAAACATCACCTCGTTTGAGCGAGCGGCTAACTGGACCTTGGCCGTCCGGTCGCGGCGGAGCTCTTCGTAGCGCTTGGCGGCGGCGGTCGGATCAGCCGTAGCTGCGATGCATCCGGTGAGCACCGCTGCATCCTCGATGGCCTGGGCCGCGCCCTGGGCCATGAATGGCAGCATCGGGTGGCAGGCATCGCCGAGCAGGGTGACGGGCCCTCGGCTCCAGGCGGGAAGTGGATCTCGGTCGAACAGGGCCCAGCGGTAGATGGGCTGTTCACGCATGGCGTCGATGAGGCCGGTCACTGTCGGGCACCAACCGGCGAAGTCCGCCACCGCGTCGTCGAACCGTCCTTCTTGCGTCCAGCTCTCGGCATCCCAGGTTCTTGTCGGCGCGACTCCGACCCAGTTCACGAATCGACCGGAGTTGACGTAGTAGGCAACGAAGTGTCGATCCGGCCCGAGGAAGGCGTGGGAATTTACCGGCAGGTCGAGATCGGCCACCGAGTTGCGGTCGACCAGCCCCCGCCAAACCGCATTGCCGGAGAATCGGGGCGACTCATCACCGAACAGCTGCTGCCGTACCGCACTGTGAATGCCGTCGGCCCCGACGAGGAGGTCGAACGGTGAAGAGTTGGCACCATCGTCGAATCTCAGTCGAACTCCGGCACCCGCTTCCTCAAATCCTGACAGCTTGTGGCCAAGATGTAGGTCGCTATCGCCGGCCGCTCGGACCAGGAGGTTGTGGAGGTCGGCTCGATGGACGTGAAAATACGGGAACCCGAAACTCTGCCGCACCTCATCGCCGAGAGCCTGGGACACCAGCACCGAGCCATCTTCCCAGCGGCGCAGGTCGCCCCACCCCGGCTCGACGGCAACCCGCTCCACCTCGTCGAGCAAGCCCAGCCAAGCCAGTACTCGGTTGGCGTTCGGAGACAGCTGAATCCCAGCACCGATTTCGCTGAGCTTCGACGCCTGCTCGTAGACCACAACCTCGTGCCCGTCCCGCCGCAGCGCAATTGCTGCCGCTAAGCCGCCGATCCCGGCTCCGGCGATGGCGATCCGCATCGCTCAACGCTCGCTTGAGTGAGCTGAGAATCGACGATGATAAGGCTGTTCCATGATGGCTCCCGAACCTCGACAGGCAAGACCGATTCTCTAACACTACTGCTCGCCCAGATTGACCGTTAAACGATGTCGTGGTGGACTTGCCGTCAGGGATCGGATGGGGCGGATCCCGATTCCGAAAGGAATCCACCATGGATAGGTCGCTGTGTATTTCGGCTGACAGTCACGTCGTTGAGCCTCGCGAGCTCTTCGATCCGCTCCGGAAACGGCACGGGGATCGAGCACCGCACGTGGTCACCACCGACGACCTCGGGGCCCAACTCAACCTTGGCGACGGTCGACTAGGGCTCCCTATCGGTGGCTTCTTCCAGGTTGGAGCAGACTTTAAAAACCCCGACACTCGTCAGGAGATCCGCAAGGGTTACTCGTTGGCCCGGGCCGGCTGCTACGACATCGAAGCGCGACTCGCCGATCAGGACGCCGACGGTGTCGACGCCGAGGTGTTGTATCCGAGCGTCATGTTCAACGTCTACCAGATCGAAGATACCGCCATCGTCAACGATGCATTTTCGGTCTACAACGACTGGACCGCCGAGTATTGCGCCACCGCACCAACCCGGTTGTTCCCGCTGGCCTGTCTCCAACTCCGGGACCTTGACCTGGCCATCGCCGAGATGGAACGAGCGAAGAAGCTCGGCCACGTCGGCGTCTGCATTCCGGCCACGGCGCCTCCTGAGCACCCATACACCGACCCCTGGTACGACCGCTTCTGGGATGCCGCCCAGCAGATGCAGATGCCGCTGACCATGCACATCTTCACCGGAGCCACAGCTAACCACGGGGTGAACCACCCGCAGGCCGGCTACGCCTTAGCCTTCACTGGCGTCATGTTCAGCATCGCCGATCTCATCATGTCTGGCGTCTGCGAACGTTTCCCCAATCTGAAGTTCGTGCCAACCGAGTTCGAGACCGGATGGCTAGGCATCATGTTGCGTCGACTCGACAGCGTCTACGAACGACGAGGTGGCCACAAAGGTGCTGGCCATCCTCCCCAACTGCCAAGCGACTACTGGAAGCGCAATTTCCTAGCCACGTTCGAAGACGACGAGATCGGCGTCATGACTCGATACATCTCCGGCCACAACACCCTAATGTGGGGTAACGACTATCCGCACGGCGATTCGATCTTCCCTCACTCGCAGAAGGTGCTGGGGGAGATCATGGCCGACTGCACCGCGCAAGAGAGGTTCGACATGACCGTGCGCAACGTCGTCGATCTCTACAACCTGCCGTACGAGATCTGAACCAGCCATGCAGAAGCCTGCATGGCTGGTTACGCAGACGAGCTCAAACGAGTAGGGCAGTACCGGCGTGGTGCCGGTACTGCCCCTGTATCGCGTCTTCGGGTTTAAGCGCGCTTGAGGTTAAAGCGCAGCCACAACAACCGTCGGCGTGTTGCTGTTGGTGGTGGTGCCGTTGCCGAGCCCACCGGAGCGGTTGAAGCCCCAGCAGTTAACTCGCCCGTCGGTCAACAGCCCACAGGTGTGGAAGGAGCCAGCGGTGACCTGTTTGACCTTGGTGAGTTCACCGCCACCGCCAACCGCCTGCACCACAACCGGTGTGCTGCTGTTCGTGTTCGTACCGTCGCCAAGCTCACCGGAGGAGTTGTGGCCCCAGCAGTTAACTCGGCCGTTGGTCAACAGCGCACACGTCTGCAGGTAGCCGGCGGTGATTTGTTTGACCCTGGTAAGTTCACCGCCACCGCCAACCG
>JBOEHD010000244.1:0-187 GCA_050633745.1 Acidimicrobiales bacterium | reverse complement strand
CGCCACCGCCAACCGCCTGCACCACAACCGGCGTGCTGCTGTCGGCGTTCGTGCCGTCGCCAAGCTCACCGTCGAGGTTGTCGCCCCAGCAGTTGACTCGCCCGGTGGTCAGCAACGCACACGTGTGACCATCGCCGGCCGTGACCTGTTTGACCTTGGTGAGTTCACCGCCACCGCCAACCGCCTG
>JBOEHD010000243.1:0-17781 GCA_050633745.1 Acidimicrobiales bacterium | reverse complement strand
TGGGTACTGATGGCGGCGACATGGCGGACGAGTTGGCCAATTGTCTCGCTCGGCGCTTCGACCACCGACAGCGCCTGTTCCAGGTCGCTCACCGCTGCGGCGTTGTGGTGCGTTAGAGCATCGGAAAGGATCGCTGGGATGTCGGGGTAGTGGTTGTACAGCGTTTGGCGGGCGACGCCGGCACTGCGGGCGATCTCGATCATCGTGACCTGGCTGAGACCCGTTTCAGCGATCAACAGCAAAGCTGCGTGAATAATCCGCTCCCTGGTCGACGCTGCCGCACCCGGTCCATGCGAAGTCGACGGGTCTCCGAGGTTGGACATACTGTCCATTATAGTAGTCAAGGTGTCCAAGGACCCCCGAACGCTACTATTGACCGTCATATCGAGCGGTCGGATGAGAGACCGGTGAAGGAGCACACCTGATGGATGCAGAACGTTTCGAGTTGGGTCTTGAGCGACGCAAGGCGGTACTTGGCGCTGAGTATGTCGAGCAGAACCTGGCTGCGGCTGACGATTTCAATCGACCGTTTCAAGAAGCCATGACCGAGTGGTGCTGGGGCNNNAGCCTGATGAACCTGGCCATGATTGGCTGAGCGCTAACCGGCTGGCTCGGATTGCTCCGCCTGAGCGAGCCACTCCGGCCTGAGAATGCTGTAGACAAAGTGATCGTGGTACGCCCCGTCGCGGTACTCGGCCTCTCGAACCCGACCCTCCTCGACCATGCCGATCTTGGTCAGCGACCGACGCTCGGCCATGTTGTCAACAGCGGTGTCGGACTGAACTCGATGCAGCTCCGGATCGAGGTCGAACAGATACCCGACGAGCAACCGTTGAGCGACGGTTCCATACCCCAGGCCACGGAACCGGGGGAGCAGCGCGATACCGATCGCCACGCAGCGACTCTTTGGGGACGGCCCCCACCGCTCTGACCGCCAAGAGACATCTCCAACCGGGGGCCCACCGGGAACCTCGACGACGAGCTGCCCGGATACAGGTGAGACACACCCGTCGACCGCCAGTCGGTCGAGTAGCTCCTGCTCGACCTCGGCGGGGTCGGGCGCAGCCCCCGACCAGTTGTGTTCCCCGACCAGCTCGCGGTCGGCTGCCATCTCTGCCATCCAAGCCACATCGTCTGGCCTGACCTGGCGAAGTCGAACACTTTCGTTCATCGAGTCCCTCCGCTCTTGCGTCACCCATCAAGCTTGCCAGATTTGGGCCTGGGCCACGTTGCCGCTGGTAGCAGCGGTCAACTAGCTTCGCCGGGGAGGATATAACCATGAGCACCGAGCATCTCGAATACAAGAACGAGTATGAGGATGAGTTCGGCCTTGTCGGCCCATTGCCGACGAGCGACGGGCAACGCCAGCCGCTTGCCGTCGGGGCTCCCACCGGTCCAGCCATCGGCGAACGGCTTCCCGACTTCACCCTGGCCGGTGCTCGAGGGCGCACGGTCTCATTTCATGAGGACCGAGGTCAGAGTAAAGCTGCGGTCGTGTTCTTCCGATCAGCGGTTTGGTGACCACCGTGTATGACGCAGCTGGTCGAGCTGCAAGCCGCAATGCCGATGTTCGACGAGGCGGGAATTCGCCTCTACGCCATCTCCTATGACGAGGTGGGTGCGCTTGAAGACTTCGCCGAGCACCATGGCATTACCTACGATCTGCTGGCCGATGAGGGCTCTCAGGTCATCAAGCAGTTCGGAATCCTGAACCACCATGTCACCGAGGATCAGGTGCCCTATCACGGCATCCCGTTCCCCGGGACGTACCTGGTAGACGAAAACGGCGTCGTTACGGCCAAGGCCTTCCACCGCAGTGTTGCCCAACGAGAAAGCCCAGAAGGTTTGATCGATGCTGCGTTTGGCGAGATCCTGTTGCGGTCGGCCGAGCCGACAACCGAACACTCCGATGATTCAGGCATCAACTTCTCGCTCACCTATCACGGTGGTGGCGGAGCGATCCGAGGTGGCGCGATGCGAAACCTCATCGTGCGGGTTGAGCTTCCAGACGGGCTTCATATCTACGATGCCCCGGTCCCTGACGGCATGGTGGCAACCAGCTTCAGCCTGGCGGGGCCACAGGGTCTGCGCTGCATGCCGGTCGAGAAGCCGCCAACGCACGCGCTCGAGCTGCCGGGCATCGGACAGCTCCAGGTATGGAGCGGTCAGGTCGACTTTGTTATCCCGGTGTGGGCGACCGATCAGCTCGCGAGCTTGGTCCGCTCCGACAGTCCAGACCGGGTCACGATCGAGTTAGATCTGGCATATCAGGCCTGCGATGACCAGGCCTGCCGGCTCCCGCGCACAGAACGGTTGTCACTCGACGTCCCGATAGAGCGGTACGTCGGTCCAGCGTTGTCCAGCGGTGGAATGCCCGGCGCCGAGACGACGTCGATGGATACCGGTAGGTGGCTAGGAGCGATGGTCAAGCGTGGACTCGAAGCGACGCCAGAGCCGGAGGCTGCAGTCGACTACCTCAAACGGACCGTCGAGAGCTTCGCTGCTGGTCCGCTGGGCCAGCCCAAAGACGGTAGTGAGTAGCCACAACCGCTGCCCGACCGTCTGGTCGCTGATGGCCGGGCGTCGGTGGGTGAGGACCTCCGACCCTGTCGCCTAGCGGTTCGTCAGGTGATGATGCGATTGCGTCATCAACCACGAAAGGCTGCGCCACCATGTCTAGGACAGCGATCAGAAATGTCGGCGAAATCATGACCGGCGACCTCGTCACTCTCAGCCCCATGGACTCCATGGCCCGAGCCAAGGACTTCCTCGATCGGTCCGGGCTGCATGCCATTCCAATCGTCGAGCACGGCCAGCCGTTCGGTATGGTCACGCTGGCCGACTGCAACGGCCGCCAACCAGATGAGCTGCTGGGTGATGTTATGGCTGGCCCACCGGTCACGATCGACGTCAAAGGCAGCGTTTCCGCTGCAGCCAGCCTGATGCGGCAACACTACGTGCACCACCTATTGGTCACAGAGGGTGCGAATGCGGAGGTGGTCGGCATCCTGTCCAGCTACGACCTGTTGGCTGGGCTGATCGATTAAGCCAAGCTGCTAGAAATTCTCCGGCTACAGGCCCTTCCAGACCGGGGGGCGCTTCTCGCGGAACGCGGCCCGAGCCTCGCCTACTTCGCCGGTGGCTGAACACATGATCTGCGTACGATTCTCGATGTCTATGGCGTGACGCAGCGATGGTGCGTCGACGGTTTGCCACATCGTTTCCTTGGTCATCCAGGTTCCGAACGGAGCGTTGTCGGAGATGAGCTTGGCGGTTTCAAGTGCCCGATCCAGCAGCGCCTCATCGTCGACAACACCGGCGACGAGGCCGATGCGGTCGGCCTCGACCGCGTCGAAGATTCGCCCGCTGAGGAGCAACTCCGCCGAACGCGAGGCGCCGACAAACCGGGGGAGGAAATAGCTGGTGCCCATGTCGCAGTTCGAAACGCCGATCTTTAAGAAGACCGCCCCGAACGTGGATGATGCGGCAGCGAAGCGGATATCACAGGCCAACGCCATGGCAAAACCACCGCCGACGCAGGGGCCGTTCACCGCGGCGATCCAGGGTTTGCGACTGCGGTGGATACGTTCGTTGACGGTCGCGATCTGATCTTGGCCCATAAAACCGCGGGGGATCGGTCCGACCGATTCGCTGCCAGGAGGCCGCTCGTCGACCCCGATCATGTCTAGACCGGCGGAGAAGCCGCGACCTGCGCCGGTGAGGATCACCGAGCGAAGAGCCGGGTCGAGATCGGCGACCTCGACGACGCGGGTGAGCTCGCTCATCATTGTCGGGGTAATGGCGTTCAGCCGTTCGGGGCGATTGAGGGTGACCAGCAGGCTGTTGTGGGGTCTAGCGGTAACCAGCATTGTTGAGAGGTCGGTCAGCTGGTCGACTGCTTGTATCGGGTCGGTCATGATCTAATCAGTCCTTCCGTCCGACGTCGCGGAACGGCATACCTCGGTCGACGGCCGGTTCTTTCGGTAGCCCGAGGATGTTCTCCCCCAGGATGTTGTGCTGGATCTCGTCCGTACCGCCAGCGATCGACTGGGCTGGGGTGGAGATCAACACCTCGGCCACGACGGCGTCCAGCGGGTCTGCGCCATCTTTGAGCATGCCCTGGGCGCCGGCCACTGAGGTGTGGGTGCTGTTGCATGCTCGGGCGATCTCGGAAAGCGACAGCTTGCCGATCGACCCCTCCGAACCGGGAGGCCGACCTAGTTCGCGGGCCACCTTGGCCCGTTCCGCGGTCAGCTCAGCCGAGCGATGCAGCGCATGGGCGCTCATCAACTCCTGGCGGACCACCGGATCGGCGGTGCGGCCCTTGGCCTTGGCCCGATCGATCGTGAGGTCGATGCGGCCCTGGCGCTGTGGATACCAGACGTAGGTCTTTCGGTGTTCGTCTAGTTCATGTCGGGCTTCGTCGACCAGCCGACCGGTCATGGTCTTTGGGAACGGCGTTGTGTTGCGGCTGTTGAACCGGCGTTCGTGAGCAAGCGTGCCGCGAGCTACTTTCCAGCCCTCACCCTCGCCACCGACGATGTTCTCGTGGGGCACGACCGCATCGGTGAGAAACACTTCGTTGAACGAGGCGTGGTAGTTCATCTGCTTGATTGGGCGAACTTCGATCTCGTCCTGGTGCATGTCGATAAGGAAGTACGTCAGGCCGGCGTGCTTGACGGCGTCCCAATCGCTGCGGGCTACCAGAATCGCCATATCGGCGTGGTGGGCGCTGGTGTTCCACACCTTCTGGCCGTTGATAATCCACTGGTCGCCATCGCGAGTCGCCGAGGTCTTGAGGCCCGCCAGGTCCGAACCGGCCACCGGCTCCGAGAACAGCTGACACCACAGGTGTTCTCCCGTGAGGGTGCGACGCAGGAATTTCGACTTGAGTTCATCTGAGGCGTGGTCGTAGATGGTGGGGGCAGCCAAACCCATACCGACACCCAGCGGCACCGCAACGCCACCCTCGCTGCGGATGGTTGCGTGAGCCACTCGTTCGGCCCAGGCCGGCAGGTCGCGGCCAAACCACTTCGACGACCACGATGGAACCGCCCATCCTGAGTCGACCAGCCGCTCTCGCCACTCGATCAGCGACAAGTTTGGGTCCCAAGCGCTGTGAAACCACTCGCTAACCTCATCGGCAATTTGTTGTTCGGTGACGCCGGACATACCAGCTCCTCTCGGCCTAAGTCGACCAGTGACAGAAGTTGAATCTTCGCTGGAAACGAATTTAGACCGTCGACCGCTGGAAGGCCTTTTCCTGGTGGACAGACCCGATGTTTGCGGGAGCGGACCTAGGTCCCTACCGCCGCGGGCCATGGTTGCGTAGGTTCAAAACAAGCCCCGAATTCCGCGAAAGGAACCCGATGAGTAACGACAACAGCACCGCCGATTCATCACAGGAAGACGTACTTTGGAAACGAGCAGCGTACGGCCTGGTCTTTGGTTTGGCGGCCGCCGGAGTGCTTGGCTTCGCTCTCATCACCGTGTTGCAGCCAGATGAGACCTTCATGAGTCGCCTTGGACTGGCGGCCTACCTGGCCTTCTGGAGCGGTCCGTTTATCGGGCTCTCAGCAGGCGTCGGGTATCACGAGCTGGCGAAGGATAGGGCGTCAAGCGACAGCAAGGTTCCAAGCACCAAGACGGTCGATCACCCCGGCCAGATGGCGACCGTCTCCTAAAGTCTGGCTAGCAGCCTGCTTAGCCAGCCGGGTTACTGGTCAACGGTAGCGAGCGACCAGACCAGCGGAAGGCCCGTTGCCAGTTCTTCCCAGTGGCTGTCGTCCGAGACTCGCCACAGCTCCCCGGTGTCGGTCCCGACGAGGACCCCGCCTAAGCGGTCTGGGTCGGTCGTCAGGCCATGGAAGTTGGCGTGCGACGGTGAGTGAGCGTCATCGCACAACGAGCGCCACGACTCTCCGTGGTCGTCGGATCGAAACAGCGCGGCATTGGCCCCGCCATCGTTCTTGTGGCTTGAGAATGCGGTTGGAGCACTGGCAACCGTGAGGCTGTACGGCGCCCGACGGTCGATGCACATCGGCCGTGAATAGCGGGGAGTGATTCCCTTCCAGGCGTACTGCCACGTCTCGCCGTGATCGTCGGAGCGGAACACGCCTGCGTTGCCTTCCACCTCTTCAGCGATGTGGTCGAAGCGACCGTAGCCGGTGGTGGCGAACAGGGTGCGCGGCTCGTTCGGGTGGGCGTACAACATGTGTAGATCGGGATTGCCTCCCGGCAGGTCGACGGTCCAGGTCTCGCCGCCGTCGACGGTGCGAGCGACCCCACCAACCTCGACACCAACCCAGATCCGGTCTGGATCGTTTTCGTCGATGACGATGGCCCGAGCCCGTCCTGGCAGGGGAGGATCGAGAGGCACACACCACTCCGCCGCCTCGGGTAGGGCGGCAAACGAAGACAGTTCGGTCCACGTTTCGCCGTGGTCCTCGCTGCGGAACAGGCCGGTTGGTTGGGTTCCGGCGTAGATCCAGCCGTTGCTGGCCGCCCTGACTTGCCAGACTTCGTAGCCTTCGAGTTGGGGCTCCGACCATGTTTGGCCGCCGTCGTCGCTGGTGTGGAGGCCGCTCGCGGTTGCGGCGAGCACCCGGTCTTCGACAACGATGACATCGCGAACGTGGCGGGCTTCGAGGGTTTGTGTCGACCCTTTGTCATCGACGACGAAGACACCTTCGGCAGTACCGGCGAGCAGCATCTGAATCCTCCCGTGCTGTTGGAGCTTGTGTCGGCAGTCTGCTCCAAAACCGCCTGTGCCCGCCAGTAGGGCCGCTTTCCGGCGATCCGAGGCATCGCTCTTTGTCAGATCTCCAGATCAAGGCTGCAGAGAACCAGAAATCACAACCGACACATGAGACAATCAGAGCAGTCGGCCGTGCAGGCCGCGCTGAACGACCTACAAGGAGAAGGTGCAAGGATGAATTTCGCCGCCAGAACCGCCGATCGCATCGTCGCGTCGACCGAAGAGGTAGCCCGATGAGCATGTCTGAGCAGGTCCTGACCGAAAGGCTTGAGGCGGCCCTCTTCTATATCAACATGGTCAAGAACTCTTCGGCGGTCAGCCTAAGCGACCACGAGGTACTCACGAATCTGTACACGGGTCAACTCATCTACGTCGACGATCGTGATGTCTCCGTGTCGCCGTGGCTGATGTTCGGCGGGGTATGGGAGGACCACAGCGGGAAGGTGCTGCGACGGCTACTTTCGCCAGGAGACGTATTCTTCGACATCGGAGCGAACTTCGGTTACTTCTCACTTCTCGCCGGGCTTGAAATAGAGCCGCGCGTAAACAGCCTTCACCTCTTCGAGGCAAACCCAGATCTGATTCCGTACCTCCAAAGATCTCTGGCAGTGAATGGCCTGACCCAGTATTCGACTATCAACGGTGTTGCGGTAGCGGACAAGATGGGGACGCTCAAGCTGAACCGAATCCAAAATCTGTGGGGTGGCGCAACGATGCACGATCTGGACACCCTCAGCCGCTACCGGCCGATAAAGGACGTATTCGACGAGCACTACGATGTGCCAGCAATAACCATCGACTCGTACGTTGCAAGTAACGAGATCGAACGGGTCGATTTCATCAAGATCGACGTCGAAGGCCTGGAAGATCGTGTCTACCAGGGGATGCTGGAAACAGTTTCAGCCAACCCGCAACTCAAGATCTTTTTGGAATTCACGAGCGGCGCTTACGAGGACCCTGCCGCCTTCTTCGAACAAATCTCGTCAGCCTTTTCCCATGTCTACATGGCACCTGATGATCGCCACGGGGAGCTCGTCGAAGTTGATGCGCTTGGCGATATCGAAAAACACACCACGCAGGAGATCGCCATGCTGCTGCTTTCGAACACAGAGGTCTCCTGACGGGCGTCAGACGCTAGCGGAACTGGCCCACCGAGTTCCCGAATGGTGTTCTGTCCGCCCCCTCGGCGAGGGTGACACTGCCGACGTACACCGGCTCGCCAGTTGGGCTGGCAAAACGCTCTGGAAGTTGCGAGCGGCCCAGCCTGCGTCCAAGGTCGTCGACCTCTATGAAGTCACATCCCTCCAGCAGTTGGCGATTGCACCGCACGACGGCAGCCATCGCTTCCGGTTGCCAGCCAGAGATGGCGCTGGCGGTGACGTTGTTGCCACGATTCTGAGGGCCTTCATCGGACGACAGATACCAAGCCGAGTTGAAGGGCACGGCGTATGTGATGGCGTATGACAACTGCGGGATGCGATAGGGATGCGACGCAGGGCAGCCGTTGGCAACACCTCGTTCGTTGGTGGGGTACGAAAGATGGGAGGCCTCGGCGCCACCTGACAGTACCGGCTCATCGAACTGATCGGTAGCTACGCAGGATGGAAACTTGATGTCGAAGCGGACCGATCGTTCGCCGCCGCCTACCGGGTTACCAAGCTGCCCCGTGCTGTTGGCCAACGAGGCGCCGGCCAGCAATTCAAGGCCAGCTGGAATGGGCTGAATGGTTGAGCGATCGAAGTCGGGACCACCGAAGCTCTTGTATTCGACCAGCACCGATTCGGGTATGACCACCTGATCCGCGCTGTCGAACAGGGCGGGCATCCAGTAACCGGAGCGATTGCTGACACCGCCTTCGCAGGTGCCATTTCCGACGGCGGTCAGGCCGGGCCCGTCGGTGAATGCATCGACTGCGGTGTTGCCCCAGTACAGCTGTGCGCTGGCCGCACCGGATTGGCCAGCAAGGCGGATTGGGTCATCGTGAGAGAAGTGCGACACCGGGCAGTAGATCCTGGTGCCATGACCGGACTCGCTCCCGACGGCTCCCGCAGTGTTCAACTGGATGGCTCGTCCAGTGCCTGCTGTCACCGGGAACTTCACCTGCTGGTCTAGCGGCGGAGCGGCCTCGATCTCGCCGGTGGTCGAAACACCATCGGCTCCAGCGCCTGTGTCAGTCGCGGCATCGGTGTCCGGGGCTTGGCTTGTTTCGTCGCCTGCGGTCGTGCCTGGGCTGCTATTCGTATCGTCGACGGCGCCGCCTACATCGTTGGGGCCTGCGACGCTGCCCAACGTCGAGTCGGTAGATCCTGCATCTGGAATTCCCGAATCCGGTGCTGGTTCTTCGACTTCGGATTCTCCAACGTCAAGCCGCTGGGCCGGGTCGTTGTCGAGTTCTGTGACCGCCTGAGAGTCGCCGAAACCTCGAACAGCCAACACCACGAGCACGATGGCCACCGCGGCGATGATGGCGTTGATGGCCCGCCGTTGGAGCCCCTTAACCGCTCCCTGAGTCCGCCCGGTTCGGTTGGCGGTTTCTTCGATCGACAGGTCATCGATGAACCGCATCTCCAAGATCCGACGCTGTTCGGCGGTCAGTGGAGAGAGCAGACCATCCACGTAGTGCCGTTCGGCGATGTGCTCATCGAAGGGCGTCGAAACCGCCGCGCCCTCTTCGAGCAGCGAATCGTCTTCGATCAGTTCCACCGGCTTCGTGGCTCGGTGCTCATCGACAATGCGGGAACGTACGGTCCGACACAGGTAGGCCCAGAACTGCTGGGGGGCCTCAAAGTGCAGTTGGTCGAGACGATTCAAGACCGACAGCAGGGCCACATCTGCCACCCCGCCGGGATCGACGGCACCCCGGCCAGCGGCAAACGTCGTCAGCCGCGGCAGGTACTCATCGGCCAGTGCATCGATGGCCCAGGTCTCACCTACAGCGGCGGCAGCCTGAAGGTCGGCGAAGGTCGCCGTTCTTCGCTTGGAGCGGATCAGGTCCTTCACTCCTGTCCCTGGTCGGGTTGGCCTGCGCGTGACACTGACATCAAGACTACGACATCACGATCATGGGGTGAAGCGCCCGATAGCGATGCCGAATGGGGTCCGGTCGGCCTGAGGAGCTAGTTCCACGCCGCTGCTGTAGATCTGGGTTCCATCGGGGGCTAGGAACCGCTCCGGCAACTGACCTCGTCCGCCGTAGAACGAACAGTTTCGTTTGGCCAGGATGTTGCAGTCGACGAGATGGTCCATGGTGGCCGGGTCCCAGGCCGCAATGTAGTCGGCGTGGAGGCTCTCGCCCTTCTGCGACGACGAGGTATCCGACGCTAGGGACCAACCGCTGGAGAACGGGATGTCGTAGCGCAGAACGTAGATGAGCTGCGGAATGCGGTAGGGATGCGATGCCGGGCAACTGTTCGACGTGCCGCCGTTTGTTGCGTATGAGAGGTGGGAGACATTGTCGGCGCTGGCGAGGACCGGCGACCCATTCCGGTCGACCTGAACACACACCGGAAAGCTGACGTTCAGGTTCACGCTGCTGCTACCGCCTACCGTGAAGTTCCACGGCCCGGAGTTCGGCACGTCCCTGCTGGCGAGCATTTCCAGGCCGGCTGGTATGGGCTGAATTGTCGATCGGTCGAATCCGGGGCCTCCGAACGACTTGTAGTAAACGAAGACCGTTTCCGGAATCACCACTTCATCTGCCTGATTGAACAGCGCTGGTGCCCAGTACGACGAACGATTGTTGATACCTCCTTCGCAGCTCGAGTTGCCGGATGCCATCAGGCTCCGGCCGGTGCTGTATGCGTTGGTCTCGGTGTTGCCCCAGAACATGTGAGCGTGTGCCGCCCCGGGGCGTCCGGGATACACCACAGGATCATCGTGTGAAAAGTGGGAGATCACGCAATAGAGGCGAGTGCCATGCTCCGACTCGTTGCCCGACGGACTGGAGGTGTCCATTTCGGTGGAGCGGCCGCTGCCTGCGGTCAGCCGGTGCACGATCGGCGATGACCCCACCGACGTCGTGGGCGGTTCTGTTGTCACCACGGGCACGGTGGTTGTCGGCCTGGTCGTCGTTGGGAGCCGAGTCGTTGTCGTCACTCGGGCGGTTGTGGTCTGTCGGGCGGTTGTTGTTGGCCTTTGGGTCGTCGGGGCCAGCGTTGTCGTCGGTCGAGAGGTTGATGGGGGCGTCGTTGGCGGCCGGGTCGTGCGAGTGGTCCGTGGCCCAGTGGTTGAGGTCGGGGTCGAGGTTGAGGTTTTGGTGGTCGAGCTTGGAGATGGAGCTTCGGTGGTCGGGAACGGCCGGATGGTGATCGTTGGAGTGACTGGGGGTTCCGGCTTTTTGGGCCACGGGCGAGACTTCCACCACTCGCTCGAAACCCTGATGAACCATCGCCGCCACCAGCCGTTTGAGCGAACGGCGGTGCTGCTGTTGGTCGAACGCCTCAGCTCGTTGGAGTCAGCGTGAAGATCGCTGCTGGCCGCAGCTGTCTCGATGGAGTCAAGCCCTAGCTCGGAGGCCCGGTCTGCAGCCTCAATCTCCACACGGGTGGCCGCATCGACAGCCGGGTCGACCGCTCCGGGGCTCAACACCACCAAAAGGGTGGTGGTCATGGCGGCCACAACGGCCAGCGTTGTGCCCAGGAGCAGATTGCGGCGCACACCGCGGGGAATCGATGAATGAGTCATTTGCAGAGCCAACCCTCGTCTGGTTACAGCCGCTGCATCGACTGCTGGGGTCGATGCGGCTGTATACGTCTCTGGTAGAAACGAGTCGAGAGGGGCGCCGCGATACCGGCAAACCGGGTTTTCTTTTGGCCTGCGGAGTTGCCTAGCGACGGCCGCCATCGACGAGGAACTGCTGAGCGGTGCAGGCCGCTCCGTCATCTGCGGCTAAGAACAGCACCATTTGAGCGAACTCCGGAGCGTAGATTCGTCGCTTGATGGCCTGGTCGTTGAGAGTTCCCTCTTCGCCTTCGGGGCTCCACCACTTCGCCAACTGGCGTTCGGTGGCCACCCAGCCCGGCAGAACGGTGTTTACCCGCACGTTGTCTTTGCCGAAGGTCCGAGCCATGGTCCGGGTGATCCCTTCGACACCTGACTTGGCGATGGCGTATCCGGGGAAGAAGTCCTCCTGCATCATGTAGCTGCTCGACCCGACGTTGATAATCGATCCGTTCCTGGCCTCGATCATCGCTGGGGCCACCGCCTGGATGGCAAAGAAGTAGTGCCGCAGGTTGGTGTTGAGCCGGTCATCCCAATACTCGGGAGTCATTTCCTGCCAGGTATGGCGATCGTCGCTCGCCGCATTGTTCACCAGCACGGTGATCTGCCCCAGGGCCTTGGCGGCCGAGACTATGGCCGCCTTTGTGGCCGCGATATCGACGAGGTCGACCTCGTAGAAGAGCGGTTGATGCTGCGGCGAGTGCTCGGCGCAGCGCTCAAGGGTCTCCTGCGCTTTAGCCGCGTTGACATCGAGGAAAGCAACCCGAGAGCCTTGGCGGGCGAACTGTTCGACGAGAGCCGAACCGATGCCGTCTGCGCCGCCGGTCACCAGCACGCCGCGATCTACAAGCGACGGATAGGAGGCATAGTCGGATGGGGGAGCGGCGGTGGGGTCGGCGGGCCCAGCGTCGGAGTTAGTTGGGTTCTCGGAGTCACTCATGGGTTGCGACCGTAGCCGGTTGCTCCAGCGATTTGCCCTAACTCCCATCGCAATTGTGAGTCGCCAGGATGGCCTGCGTCTCAACTAGGCTCGGGTTCGGTAAATCCCAGAGACCCGGGCACTCAACTCGGATCTAAATACGAAAGGACGGGCGGCGTTCTGATTGCAGAAAACGTCGACCGGTCGCCGGCCGCCCACTTCCGACTCGGCGTGGTGTTTTCCGCCGTCACCCTTTCCCTCGTGGCATTGGGAGCGGCAGGCGGTCGGTTTGCTGCCGTCGATGAGGCAGTGGCGCCGCCAATAGGCAGCGACGAAACACCAGACAACCGCGAAACCAGCGAGCGGATCGGTGTAGACGGGCTACTCCCGGTCCAGCCGTTGGTCACCGAAGCTCGTCTCGTGGCCAGGGGGCCGCGGCGAAGCCCATCGGCTGAACCGGCTCGGCAACGGCTCGTGATAAGCGGCGTGGGCGACGTTAACGTCGATCCCGGCTATATCCCAGCCTTTGTGAACGAGGGTTACGGACACGCTCTCTCGGGCATGGGCGGGCTGTTTCTAGAAGACGACATCACGGTCATCAACCTCGAGTGCCCGGCCAGCCTCGTAGGCCAACGGGTTCCGAAGCAGTTCAACTTTCGTTGCGACCCAGCGGCTCTCGCGGTGCTGCGGGCTGACGGTGTCGATGTGGCCAACCAGGGCAACAACCACTCGCTGGACTTCGGCGCCGAGGCCATGCTCGATTCGCTGGTCAACATCGAGGCCGCGGGGATCGCCTCGGTTGGCACCGGGGAGAACGCCGCTGCGGCCCACCGGCCAGCACTGTTCGAAGTGAAAGGCTGGACGGTCGCGGTTCTCGGATTCGGTGGCGTGGTGCCCGGCCCAAACTGGATAGCTGGCGAGGACAGTCCGGGCATGGCAGACGGCGACACCATTGACACCATGACCGCAGCGGTTCGAGCCGCGGCCGAGATTGCCGATGTTGTCGTGGTGACCATCCACTGGGGAGTGGAACTGCAGACGGGACCGCCGGCCGACGACATCGCCAGAGCTGAAGCGATGACCGAGGCCGGAGCCGATGTGATCTTTGGCCATCACGCTCACCGTCTGAACGCACTGGAGCTTGTCAACGACCGGCCCGTCGCCTGGAGCCTCGGCAACTTCGTTTGGCCCAGCCTTTCGGTCGCCGGTTCCGATACCGCGGTGGCCCAGGTGGTGGTCGAGCCGGACGGATCCATCACCGCCTGCCTGCTCGATGTGACGATCGTTAGCAACGGGCATCCCGAACTCGACGACCCGACTAAGCGGAGCTGTGTCGAGTAGCCTCGGCCCAGAGAGCAGCACGCTAGGAACTCATCAAGATTCCCGTCGATTCGGGAACTACCTGGATCGCTGCAGCGTTAACCACATGAGTTACGGGCACCCCAGGTTGGGTATCCCGAGATCTACGACAGTGAGGGCGTTGTGTTTCTTGTTATTGGTGCTGTCGGCGCGCTGCTGCTGGTCATCGGTTTAGTTATCGGTGATGCGCTCGAAGGCGTACTGCCCGAGAGCGACTGGTTGTCGCTGACGGCCATCGCCGCGTTTCTAACCGCGTTCGGATTTGCCGGACTACTTATCGATAGTCGCACCGGTGCTGGCACCGCAGTCGCATCGATCGTCGGCCTGGCGGCCGGGGTCGGTCTTGGATACGTGGCCCTTTCGTGGAGTCGCTCGTTGTCCAACATGGCCACCGACGGCACCCCATCCAGCAACGATCTGGTCGGCCGTCAGGGTCGGGTCATCACCGAGGTACTTCCCGGCTCAACCGGCGAGGTCATCATTCAGGTCGGCGGTCAGCCGATGAAGCTAACAGGGGTGGTCAGCGCCGATCGTTCCGAGTCCCTCAAAAGAGGGGCAGAGATCGTCGTTGTAAACGCAATTTCGTCGACCCGGGTTGAGATTCAACCGGCGGATGAGTTCTGGGGTTCGACAAACCAAGAAAGGAAACAAATATGAGCACGCTACTTATCGCCATCGGAGGTGGAGTCGCCCTCCTGCTGGTGGTAGCGCTCCTGGTGCTTTCCAGGATCAAGGTGGCTGGACCCAATGAGGCGTTCATCATCACCGGACGCAAGGGTAAGGCGGTAACCAACCAGCAGACCGGGGTCATCAGCACCGATCTGTCTGGCCAGAAAGTGGTTATGGGGGCGAGCGCGTTTGTGCTTCCCGTAGTCCAGAAACTGGCCGTGTTGGATCTATCTTCACGTCAGCTCGCTGTCTCGGTCGGGTCGGCGGTGTCGGCCCAGGGCATCAAGTGCTCATTGGAAGGTGTCGCGGTCGTAAAGGTCGGCGGCACTGAAAATGCCATCCGGGCCGCGGCCCAGCGTTTTCTCGGGCAGCAAGCCGACATCGATCACTTCACTCAGGAAGTTCTGGCTGGCTCCCTTCGAGCAATCGTCGGGCGTCTGTCGGTTGAAGAGATCGTAAAAGACCGGGCGGCGTTCGCTCGGGAAGTGGCCGAAGAAGCCGAGTCGTCGCTGACCAATCAGGGTCTTGTGCTCGACACGTTCCAGTTGCAGGACATCCAGACCGAAGGCAGCTACCTGGCAGACCTCGGTCGACCGGAAGCAGCGAGGGCGGAGAAGGAAGCCTCGATCGCCGAGTCGGTAGCCAGGCGCCAGGCCGAGGAGGCCAGGATCAAAGCCGAAGAGGAAGTTGCCGTGGCCAACCGCGAGTTGGCGCTGCGGCAAGCCTCGATCAAAGCCGAGACCGACGCTGCTCAGGCCGAAGCCCTCGCGGCCGGTCCGATAGCCAAGGCCGCCAGGGATCAAGACGTGATCTTGGCCCAGGAAAAGGTGGCGGAACGTCAGGCCCAGCTGAAAGAGCGGGAGCTCGACACCGAGATCCGCAAGCCAGCTGACGCCGAGCGCTATGCCATCGAACAGGCTGCTGAAGCCAACAAGAGCCGATCGATCCTCGAAGCCGAGGCCGATCGAGCGGCCACTATCGCCGCAGCTGAGGCCCAGGCCGAGGAGTCTCGACTGGTTGGAGCGGGCGAGCGTCAACGACGCGAGGAGCTGGCGAAGGCGGCCGAGATCGAAGGTCGGGCTCAAGGTGAAGCTGAGCGGGCTCTCCGTGAGTCCATCGCCGCCGCGGTTCAGGCTGAAGGTGACGCCGAGGCGTCAGCGATCCTGGCACGCGGTAACGCGGAGGCCGAAGCGATGACTAGGAAGGCCGAGGCCTACGAACAGTATGGCGAAGCAGCTATCGTCGATTTGCTAGCGAGAATGCTGCCCGAGGTTGTTCGAGAAGCATCGGCCCCCATGGCCGCCATCGACAAGATGACGGTCATCTCAACCGATGGGGCAAGCGGCGTCACCAAGTCGGTGGCCAACAACGTTGCCCAGGGCATGGAGCTTTCCTCCGATCTGCTCGGCGTGGATCTAGGGTCGCTGTTCGCTCAGTTGGCGGGCAAGGCTGGCATTGTCCAGGTCGATGGCTCGGTAACTGACGGTGTCGAAGTCGAGGTCACCGAGGTGATCTCGCAGAACGGCACCTGATCATCCGCCGAGTTGGCGCTGGTCGCCAACGAGGCAACAAACCCCGATAGTGGAAAGAGTCGGCCGGTCGAAAGACCGGTCGACTCTGCCGTTTCGGCCTTGCTTCCGGGGCGGGCCACAAGGTCCTAGCTTTCGATGCGGTCGACCATGGTTCTGCCTCTGGAAACCACTGCGGCCAGCGACTCTTCTGGGTCGGCCAACCCCGCCAGGTTGGCCAGCGGGTCGACGTTGCTGACGACGACGTCGGCGAACGCTCCAGGGCTCAGCACACCGATCGAGCCGGTAAGGCCGCAAAGGCGAGCGTTGACGTGATAGATCGATCGCAGCACATCGGCCGCCGGTTCAAGCTCGGCTCGAATGGCGAACTCTCGGTTCTGCCACGGTTGAGCCTCGCCTAGCAAGTCGGTTCCGAACCCGAGATCTACTCCGGCTGCCTTTGCCACCGCAATGGACTGCTGGCCCTTTTCGAAGACCCCACGGTTCTTCGAAAGGTTGCGTTCCGGCATGCCCGACTTGGCCCCCATCTCATTCATCGCCGCGTATGTCACCAGGGTTGGCACCATCGTCACGTCGAGCTCGGCCATGCGCGTGGCGATCGCCGCGTCGATGAGGTTCCCGTGTTCGATGCAGCGCACCCCGTTCTCGATGGCCAGCGATATTGCTTCCGGTTGGTATGCGTGAGAGGTGGTGTAGGTGTGCCGGTGGTCGGTTTCGATGGTCGCAGCCCTGACCTCCTCGGCGGTGTATTGGATCGCATCAAAGGGATCATTCGGCGAGGCTACGCCGCCCGAACTCATGATCTTGATGAACCCACTCCCGGAGCGAAGTTCGGTCCTGACCGCCTTGCGCACCGCATCTGGCCCATCGGCAACATGGCTTAGGTTGTTGCTGTGAATTCGACAGGCGCAGTCGGCGACACTGTCACCGTCGAAATCGCCGTGACCACCGGTCTGCGATATCGCTCGCCCGGCGTAGATGATTCGCGGCCCGTCACACAGCCCGGTTTCGATGGCCCGCACTAGGCCGGTTACATCGCCGCCCGTGTCGCGTACGGTTGTGAACCCCCGGAGCACGGTGGCTTCGGCAAGCTTGCCCATGCCTAGAGCCAACTCGGTGTTGCTGAGCCGCTGCAGCTTCGGGAAGTTCATGGTGGTGATCACGTGGTGCACGTGAGCGTCGATGAAGCCAGGCAGTACAAAGCGGTTCCGGGCATCGATTACCAGGTCAGCAGCGATGGTTGGTCGCTGCTCATCGACTGCGACGATGCGGTCGCCCTCAAGCGTCAGATGGCGCTCGCCCCGCATCGTCATAGTCTCGGTGTCGAGCATGGTGCCGTTGATGATGGTGGTTATCACCACTGCATCATCCCACGGCCATGCCCGAAAGTTCGAGTAGTCGATCAACCGACGATCAACCGATGGTCAGCAACTCGCCATCGTTGGACTCGTCCGTGCCGTATCCATCGTCGTCGCGGTACTCGTTGTCGTACTGGGTGCTTTCGCCGTCAATGTCAATGGTTGGCAGGATGCGATCCAGCCAGCCCGGTAGCCACCAGTTGGCGTCACCCATCAGTTTCATCGAAGCAGGCACCAGGACCAGTCGCACGATGGTTGCGTCGACAAAGATGGCGGTGGCTAGGCCGAGGCCAAACATCTTGGTCGTCGGGTCGTTTCCGAGCACGAACCCGCCAAATACCGAGATCATGATTAGCGCTGCCGAGGTGATCACCCGTGCGGTGCTGGCGATGCCGTGGATCACCGAGCGGTCGTTGTCTCCGGTGGCCAGGTATTCCTCCCGGACTCGTGACAGCAGGAACACCTCGTAGT
>JBOEHD010000242.1:278-2535 GCA_050633745.1 Acidimicrobiales bacterium | reverse complement strand
GCTCGGCGATGTGGGCCATCGGTAGGTAGCTAACGATCCGCTTGCCTGCGAACTCATCGAGATTGAAGGCCTGCTTGAGGCACTCGACCGTCCAGCACACGTTGTAGTGATCGATCATTACACCCTTTGAGGGACCGGTGGTGCCGGAGGTGTAGATCAGGGTGGCCAAATCTTCAGGGCTGACCGACTTTGCTGCCTCGGCCAAGTCGAGTGGCTCGGAGGTCAATAGATCGCTGTACCAGAAGTCGGGGTTGAGATCGGAAGCATCATCGCCGGGGCGGATGACCGCCACCTTCTCGAGCATAGGAAGGGCCTGACGGACCTTGCTGAAGCCTTCATAGAAGCCACGGTCTTCGACGATGGCCATCTTGGCGCCGGCGTCGTTAACCAGGTACTCAATCTGTTCCGGCGACGAGCTGTTGTAGATCGAGACCGGGGTGGCACCGAGGAACAGCGCCGCTGTGTCGAGCACGTGGAATTCGGGCATGTTGCGGATCATCAGCATGAGCCGGTCGCCCTTGCCCAGGCCCTGAGCCTTAAGCCCGGCGGCCGCTCTTGCTACCTGGTCAGCGAACCCATTGAATGTGGTCTCCTGCCAGGCCTCCTGGTCGTCCTTCCACCGCAGTGCGACAAGGTCGCCGTAAGCGGCGACCGTTTTGAGGAACTCGGTTGGGACCGTCTGGCCTTCAACGATGGCATCGATGGCGGACTTGTCTGTCATTGGCGTTCTCCTCAAGTGACTTCGTGAACCGTGGGTGACGAAGGACACCAACGGTACAGCCATTGCTCACGCTTCGACAGGGTCGGAAGGCCTGAGGCGTCAGAAAGCCCCACCGGGCATTAACCTTTAAGAGTGAGCGATTTTGAGCCGTCAACCGATCTACCCGATCGGATCGATTCGGACGAGCGCCCCGTGGCGTCGACAGCTCACTCCCGTGATGCCCAGATCCAGCATCAACGCAAACGTCTGCTGCAGATCTTGGTGATAATTCTGGCCCTGGCTTTACTGGCCGCCGGGTTCGAGATTTGGCGGGTGTTGCTTGCCGTCGGCCTGATGTACCTGATTCTGCGGTCCGGATTCGCCATTATCGGCGCCTTCGCCCGGCCCATTCCCGACCCTCCGCCCCCCGGCGAGTTGCGGAAAGTAAAGCTCACATACCGATGCGATCAGTGTGGATCCGAGCTGCGAATGACCCTCGCTAATGATGAAGTGCCATCGCCCCCTCGGCACTGCACCGAGGAAATGGAACTCACCGCCACCAGAGAAGACGGCCACTAGCACCGTCTGGCTCTCAGATCCACAAGCTGTGGGTAATCTGGCGCTGGGTAAAGCCCGTGTCACCTATGCGACACCTGACTAGGTCACAAGGGAAGCTTGTTCAGCCGGTGTGCTTGTTGAATCAACAAGCTGTGGAAAACATCTGTGGATTGACCTGGGATAACTGTTGATAGGCCACAGAGGCCCTAAAAACAGCGCCGAACCCGAAGACCGAACGTGGGGAAGGCGGGGTCAGATCTCAGCGGTCGGCTGGCTACCGGTACTAGCTATCGGTATTGGGTCGCGGTGATGATGCCGACCAGCACAAATCCCAGACCGCCGAGAAGATACCAGTTGCTTGGCGTACCGAGGATGTCCTCGGTCAGGTAGTTGAACAGAATGACCAACGTACCGATCAGCAGCGAGCCGAACATGAGCACCGGCACCACCATGGGCGACGGGCCATCAACGTTCACCGGAGTTCGACCAACACCGCTGGCCCCGGTGAACTCACTGCTCGCAGCGGGAGTCGTTCCCTTGGGAGTTATCCGGCCTGGCTTTGTTTTGTCTTGGCGAACCACATGACCAGCTTAGAGTCGGAATCGCCGAATCCGGAATCCCCGAATCGAAATGCACCGTCATCAGACCTCGCGGCCCACTACCCTCGTGACGGTGAGTCAACGGGTGCTGGTCATAGACAACTTCGATTCTTTCGTATACATCTTGGTGCAGTATTTGGGCGAAATCGGCGCCGAGCCGATCGTGGTCCGCAACGATGCGATAACCGTCGCCGAAATCGAAGCGCTGAACCCCGACGCCATCTTGATCTCCCCCGGACCGGGGCGCCCGGAAAGTGCGGGCATTTCTACCGATGTCATTCGCCACTTCGCCGGTAGCCGTCCGATTCTCGGCGTTTGCCTCGGCCATCAGTGCATAGGCGAAGCGTTCGGCGGCGAAGTGATTCGTGCTCCCGAGCTGATGCACGGCAAGACATCGATC
>JBOEHD010000242.1:0-214 GCA_050633745.1 Acidimicrobiales bacterium | reverse complement strand
GTGCAGTTTCACCCTGAATCGGTGCTGACCGTTGGAGGCAAGCAGCTGCTCACCAACTGGCTGTCAGGCCGAGCGGTCACCGGCTAAAGAGCGTCTACTCCGCCGCTGTGGTCGGGGTGACTTCAGTACTAGTCGGGGCCGTGGTTGTGGTCGTCGGAACCGTTGTTTCCTCCGGTGCTTCGACTCCAACCTGAACCTGCACAACCGAACCCTG
>JBOEHD010000241.1:0-3129 GCA_050633745.1 Acidimicrobiales bacterium | reverse complement strand
CCGATGGCCCACATCGCCGAGCGCATGATGAGCCACTATCAGACGCTGTTCGTCGGCTTCGAGGTCACCTGCTGCCCCGACCCATCGCTGTTTGCTGCATACGCGGGCGAAGTCCATCCCCACATCATGTTCGGTGTTCCCCGGGTGTGGGAGAAAATCTACGGCGGTATCCAGGCCGCTATTGCGGCCGATCCCGAAAAGGAAAAGGCCGTTGCCGAGGCGGTCGAGGCTGCCGGCCCGATCAGGGAAAAGATGACCTGGGGCACCGCAACTCCCGAAGAGATCGAGACCTACGAGTTCCTCGATGCGGTGGCATTCTCAACCATTCGTGGCCTGGTCGGGCTCGACCAGCTTGAAGCCGCGGTGACCGGCGCCGCTCCCATCCCGGCCGAGATGCTTTCGTGGTTCCGAACGATCGGCGTGCCACTGTCTGAAATCTACGGCCTTTCCGAAACGTCGGGGCCGGTGACGTGGTCGCCATACCAGGTGAAGGCTGGATCGGTCGGCACCGCCTGCCCCGGGATCGAGATGAAGCTCGGCGATGACGGTGAGGTGCTTTGCCGTGGTGGCAACATCTTCCGGGGCTATCTCAATCAGCCAGAAAAGACCAGCGAGGTACTCGAGGACGACGGCTGGTTCCACACCGGCGACATCGGCGAGATCGATGATGTCGGCTACTTGAAGATCGTCGACCGCAAGAAAGAACTGATCATCACCGCTGGCGGCAAAAACCTGTCTCCGTCGAACCTGGAGGCGGCGCTGAAGATGATGCCGCTGGTCGGCCAAGCCATCGCTATCGGCGACGCTCGACCGTTCGTCTCGGCACTTCTAGTACTCGATCCCGATGTTGCGCCCCAGTGGGCGGCGAAGAACGGCATCGAGTTCACTACGCTGGAAGAACTGGCTGAGCACCCCCAGGTCGTAGCCGAGATCGAAGGCGGCCTGGCCGACGTCATGGTCAAGTTCAACAACGCCGAGAAGGTTAAGAAGGTCAAGGTGCTGGGCGAAGAGTGGATGCCAGACACCGAACTTCTGACTCCGACCTCCAAGCTCAAGCGTCGCGGTATCCACGCCTACTACGCCGACGAAATCGAAGCGCTGTACGCCTAAACGGTCCATTTAGGCCAAATCCAGTAGGGACAGCGGCCGGTGGACATGCAAAGATGGTGAGATGTCTCATGGAGGTAAGCTCGCCGCCAAAGTCCTGAAAGCTGCCGGAGTGGAGTGTGTATTCACTCTCTCCGGCGGTCATGTCATGGGCATCTATGACGGATGCATCGACGAAGGCATTCAGGTCGTCGACGTTCGTCACGAACAGGCTGCGGTGCATGCCGCCGATGCCTGGGCGCGACTAAACCCAGGCAAGGTCGGGGTGGCGATTCTGACCGCCGGACCCGGAGTCACCGACGGCGTCACCGGTGTGGCCAATGCCTGGCGAGCCAATTCGCCAATCCTGGTCATCGGCGGCCAGGGGCCGTTCAACAACCTGCGTCGGGGCTCACTGCAGGAAATGGACCACGTCTCGGTGATGAAACCAATCACCAAATGGGCCGACGCCTGTTACCAAACCGATCGCATCGGCGAATACATCGAACTAGCGATCCGTAACGCCATGAGTGGCGTTCCCGGCCCGGCCTTTCTCGAGATCCCGATGGACGTGCTGCACGCCCCGCTCGACCTCGACACGGTTACGGTCCCAACGTTCCGCGACTACCGGGTTTGGTCTGCCGCCCCATCGGGGCTGCTTACCGAAGCCATTCGAATCATGTCTCGGGCCAACCGTCCGATGTTGATGGCCGGCACCGCGCTGAAGTGGTCCGAGGGGGCACTGGCCCTGAGGCAGTTCGCCGAGGCCACCAAGATCCCCATCTTCACCAACGGCATGGGCCGCGGTCAGCTGCCGATGGATCACCCCCAGTTCTTCAACCGCAGCCGCAGACACGCCCTCGGCGAAGCCGATGTTGTGTTGCTGGCCGGAACGCCGCTCGACTTCCGCATGAAGTTCGGCAACTCGATCCGGCCGGACGCCAAGATCATTCAGCTCGACCTCGATGAAACCCTGATCGGCCAGAACCGGCAGGCCGACGTTGGCCTGGTCGGCAATGTTGGCATCAATCTCGACGCGCTCAACAAGGCCGGCGGCTCGGTCATGGACTTCTCCGAATGGTCAAACGAGCTGCGGGTGCTGGAAGACGAAGCTGAGGCTGCGGCCACCGCGGAGCTCAACTCCGATGAGGTGCCGATCGACCCGCTGCGGCTGTGCAAGGAAATCGCCGACTATGTAGCGACCGACAACAAGATGATCGTGATCGGCGACGGCGGCGACATCGTGGCCCAGGCTTCGAAGGTGCTGAAGGTGCCATCGAGGGGAACCTGGATGGACCCCGGTCCTCTCGGCACGCTTGGCGTCGGTATGCCGTTCGCCCTAGCGGCTCAGCTGGCCAACCCCGATCGGCGAGTCCTGATCATCTACGGCGACGGCTCGTTTGGCCTCAATGGCTTCGAGTTCGATACCGCGGTGCGATTCGGTCTTCCGATCGTCGGCATCGTCGGCAACGACGCCGCCTGGGGGCAGATGATGCGCCCGCAGGCCATGCTTTACGGCGCTGATCGACTGGTCGCCACCGAGCTGAACTACACCCGCTACGACAAAGTGGTGGAAGCCCTCGGGGGCCACGGCGAACACGTGACAAAACCGGGTGACATCGCAGGCGCCATCGAACGAGCTTTCGCGTCCCAGAAACCGGCTTTGGTCAACGTGGAGATGCGGCAGGACGTCGACGGTATGAAGGGCTCGACGTACGTCTAGGCGGCAGGCCTGGGCAAGCGGCGTGAGTTCAGGCCCGGTAGATCAGGACCGTTGGAAACGTCCGGGCTCGACTTCGCTTGCTTCGCCGCGCTCGATCATGCGTTGCAGATGCAGCTCGGCGGTTCGCTGTTCGACCGAATCGGCGAAGACGAGCTCGACGTGGGGCCGGTACACGAAACGGGTCGTCACCATGTCTTCGATCGAGCGAGGCTCAACCAGATAGTCGAGCATCTTGGCATGGCGGGTTTCGATGACCGCATGGAACTTGTCGATCAGCTCTAGGAACAGCTCCCGGCCCTCGATGATGCCCTTGTGGTGGA
>JBOEHD010000240.1:0-4333 GCA_050633745.1 Acidimicrobiales bacterium | reverse complement strand
CACCCCGATCACATCCAGGTCCATCGGGTCGGCCTGCGGGCCGCTGAGTTGGCCTCGGTCGAAAACGTCTACGAGGCAACGGTCAACCGCGATCGGGCCCTCGAGTCGATGGCCGAGATGTCAGCGGAGATGGAAGCCTCCGGTGTCGAGGGTCCGTCAGTCGACGACTTCGAAGAATTCGGCGTTGCCGAGAACGACCTGGTGTATTGGATCGACGTGACCGGCCAGCTCGAAACCAAGCGAGCGTCGATGGCCGTGCATCGCAGTCAGATCTCCGAGCAGAGTTTCTTCCTCTACATGCCGGCCGACCGGTTCGCCAAGATGTTTGCCACCGAGTGGTTCGCCATCCCCGGCAAGACCGGCACCGGGGGACCGAGCGAGGTCGAGCTGCTGCCGGGCCTCTAGGGCCTAGGCCAGCTGTTTGGGGTCGAAGCCCTCGAGGTTGCCGACGCCGCGAAACACATGAGAGTGGCCGTCGGATCGGACCAGGATTGCCGGCCCGGCGAAGCGGCCCTCTGGCCCCTCCATGTCGAGGTCGTATGGTTCCTTCTTCAGCGGCCACTTCTTTGAAGAGCGGTGAATCAGCTCCCAGTCGAGATCGGCGGTTTGAGTCTTCGCCGCGATGATCAGGTCGCCGCCCCGAGAGGGGACCGACAGACCTGAGGTCCATAGCGACTCGATGTAATATCGGCGATGACGCACACCGTTACTGTGGCACAGTTCCTATGATCTTTCACTATGTCACTGCACAACCTGCACGTCGTTCTGGGCTGGGCGGTGGTTATTAGCAACGCCGTAGTAGGTGTGTGGGCGCTGGCTGCTCACTGGGTTCTCGGCCTGCGGGCCAAGGCGCTTTGGGTGGCAACGACGGTGGCCCAGGTGCTGATCGCCATCCAGGTCATCGTCGGGGTGATCAACATGCGGGTCAACGACATCGAGGTCGAGGGCGTGCATCTGTTCTACGGCTTCGTGGCGCTATTCACCGTCGGCATCATCTACAGCTACCGTCAACAGCTGGAGCAGTGGCGGTACCTGCTCTATGGCTTTGGCGGTTTGTTTCTGATGGGTCTCGCCATGCGGTCGATGTTCATCCCCGCTGTCGCCTGAGGTCTCGACCTCGAATCTGTCGCCCCTTCCGCTTCTGGCCTACCATTGCGGCCAAGGGCCCGTAGCTAGGGGAGGGGCAAGAAGATGGCCAAGCTCGGAGCCAGCGACCGGTTAAAGGGAAAGCTCGACCAGAGTTCCTGGGTCGACAGCGCAGAGTGGTTAGAAGATGGCGAGGCGCCGACCCCTGCCGAGTCGGTCGAGTTTCTTGAAGTGGAGCCGTCGGCCTATCGCCTCAGCGATGTCGGCACGCCTGATGCAACGCCGCGCTTCTCCGCAACATCGTCTCGAGTGGTGGGCCTCGGAGCTTTGATTCTTGGGCTCGTGGCGCTGGTGCTGATCTCCCGCCCCGACGGCGAAGACCCGGTGAGCCAGTTGTCCTACGAACAGCAGCTGGAGATTCTCGCCCGCCAGAGTCAAGCCCAGGGGGCCGATACCACCGATCCAGATCTCGTGCAGGATGATGCGGCCGCCGCTGAGGTGGCCTCGACGTCGACGCTTCCTCAGCCGAGCCCTACCCCGGACGCGGTTCGGCCCCTAGGAGGTGCTGACGCCGACGATGGCAGCGCCAATGCCAATGCGAACCTGCCGGTGCCTCCGCTGCCGCTGACATTGTCTCCTGAGCTGCCTGACACCCTGGTGGCCTACGGCGGGGCAGGCAGCATGGTCGTGGTTGAACGATCGCAGCCCCAACCGGAAGAGGTGTTGTTCGACCTGTCCGACGAGCGGGCGGCGTCGGCCACGATGCTCGCGGGCGACCCACAATTCGGAGCCCCGGTCATCGTGTCGGCTCAGCAGTTCGGTGTGGCTCGTACCGAGCGCGAACTCGTAGCCCGGTTGCTGGCAGTCGACGACCTGCTCCCGTCGGATGATGGTCTAGCTCTGGTGCGAACCAACCTCGCTAGGCAGGAGGTCTGGCTAGCGACCTACGAGCAGATCAACAACGACCCTGTCGATGGCTCGCCACTTGTTTTCGGCAACGATCTCGAACTGCTCGGCGGATGGCAGGGCAAGGTACTGGCTCACAAGGGCGGCACCATCTGGCTGCTCGATGGGACTGGCGAATCCGAACCGGTGGTGTCTGGTGTGCCGCTCGGCTATGACGGTCGCTACCTGTCGGTCGTGCAGTGCCCAATGCCGGATGCCTGTGTGGTTACGGTTGGTCCGGTTGACCAGCCGGAGCTTCGCAGCGTGCCGGTGCCAGAGGAGTTCGCGGATCGGGCTATCGAGTCCTGGTCGGGCAAGGCCACGCCATCACCGGATGGCACCAGGCTGGCATTGGTCGACGGCGAAGGTGTTGCGTTGCCGGCGTTGATCGACCTCAGCACTGGTGAGCTTCTGCGTCGCTTTGAAAGCGTCGACGGCGATTCGCCGGTGGCGTGGTCACCGGACGGTCGTTGGCTGGCCTATGCCTTCAACTACAACATCGTGATCTGGGATACCGCGCTCGATGAGACCTGGCAGATCTTCATCAATCGACAGATGAGTTCACTGGTTTGGCTCGACGATGGACCGGACGGCTAGCCCCCGAGGTAACCCCACGGCCATAAACCAGTAGAATGGGTGGGCCGGGGCGACGGTTACACGGCAGGAATGGTGATACGGAAGTGTCGAGAAGTAAGAAGTATTTGCAGCGCAAGGCCATCGAGCGGATTCCCGCTCCGGCCCTCAACATGGTTGGGAAAGCTGTTCTCCAGGGTGTAGATAAGGCGGTCGAGGATCGCTGGGAACGTGCGCTGCGAGTGGCTGCCGAGGCCGAAGGCGACACCGTCGATAAGCGAGTTCGCTCGATCTCCAAACGGTTTCGTCGCGAGCTGAGCACCATGGGCGCGGCCAGCGGCGCTGTGGCTGCAGCCCCCGGCTTGGGCACCAGCGCCGCCGCGGCGGCCTTGATCGCCGATCTTGGTTGGTTCGCCATGCGGTCGACCGATCTGATCATGGCTATCGGTGCCGCCCACGGCATGACCGACTCGACCGTAGATGAGCGGCGCGCCTGGGTGCTTTCGGTCTTAGCTTTCGGCGAGGAAGCCGCCGAGCAGTTCTCGACCTTGCTGTCGGAGATAGATGCCGGAGCGCTCATCGGCGGTCAACAGCTCACCGCCCGCCTGGCGAGTCTTGCTGGAAGCGACGCTGCAACCCTTGATGCCCTCCGGCGGATCAATACCAGTCTGGCCGCCACGGTCATCAGTAAGTACGGATCTCGTCGCAGCCTCCTGGCCGTCGGGAAGTTGCTTCCGTTCGGGATCGGGGCGGTCGTCGGCGGTTCGGCAAACTACGGCATGATTCGAGTTGTCGGCTCACAGGCCAATCGCTTCTTTAACAGTTACGGGTTGCTCATGGAGAACCAGCCGCCCCCTCCGGTAGCTGCTGGCGCACCGTGGCCTCTGCCAACAGGAGCTCCGGCGGTAAATCCCGATGCCCCGGTCGGAGCGATCCCGCCGCCCCGACCCGAGTCCCAGCCTCAATCTCAGTCGCAACCTCCGCCGCCGCAGGCCGGCAGTGCCAGGCTTCCCAATCCGACGACAAAACTGTCGAAGCGAGACCGCCGCAACTCGATCCCCACCGACGCTCGCAAGAAGTAAATTGGGTGTTACTAGCAGTCCATGTGCTGTTTCTGTAGCGCTCCGGTCAGTCTTTGTGCGTAGTGGGCTGGATGACGGTTGCTGCGAGAACGAGTGCGGCTACGGCCATCAGGATGGTTGGTATCCAGGTGCCGGTGAGGTGTCGTAGGCTGCCGCCGATGCTTGGACCGAGGCCTGAGCCGATGCCGACCGCTGCGCCTTGGAGCCCCATGAGAAGTCCGAGGTCCGTGGGGTTGAAGTGGTTTCGGGCGTAGATGGCTTGCAGAGGACTGTTGGCTCCAAGGGCTATCCCGGCGATCACGGCGTAGGCGATTCCGGTAGGCACGGTCACGACGAATAGAAAGGCCACACCGATGGCGCTAGCGATGTAGGCGAGTCGGAGGAGTTGACCGGCACCGAAGCGCTCGGTCAGGCCGGTGAGGCCGATGCGGCCGAAGATCTGGCAGAAGCCACGCAGTCCTCCGACAGCGCCAGCGCTGGCGAGCGCGAGACCTCCGGCGTTGAGGATCGGAACCTGATAGACCAGGACTGAGGCGTAGGCCGCTCCGGCCGTGGTGTAGACGAGCAGCATGCGGCGTATGGCTGGAGCGCGCAGGGCGCGGCGGATGACCTGGAGCGGGCTTGCGGTGGGACCTGTGGCAGAGGGG
>JBOEHD010000239.1:0-22643 GCA_050633745.1 Acidimicrobiales bacterium | reverse complement strand
TCTGCTCGATGACGTTGCCGCCTTGGCCAAGTTGGCTGCGGCATCGATCGATGACGTTGGCGCGGCGGCCAGCCGGGCCGGCATGAAGGCTGCTGGCGTCGTCGTCGACGACACCGCGGTGACCCCGGCCTATGTCCGAGGGTTGGCCTCCGATCGGGAACTCCCGATCATCAAGCGGATCGCCACCGGTTCGATCCGCAACAAGCTCCTGTTCATCGTGCCGGCGGCCCTGCTCCTCAGCGCGGTGGCCCCGACCCTGGTCGAGATCATCCTGATGGCCGGCGGGACGTTCCTCTGCTACGAGGGCTTCCACAAGATCTACCACAAGCTCAAGGGCGACGATCACGACCACGATGTCCCGGTGGCCCTGAAGGGCCCCGAGGCCGAGGAGGCGACGGTCAACGGCGCCATCCGCACCGACTTCATCCTCTCGGCCGAGATCATGGTCATCTCGCTCAAGGAGGTGTTGGAGGAGAGCTTCGTCCAGCGGGCCATCGTCCTGGTGGTGGTGGCCGTCCTCATCACCCTGCTGGTCTACGGCGTCGTCGCCCTCATCGTTCGCATGGACGACGTCGGCCTGTCCATGGCCGAGCGGGACGAGGAATCCTCACAGCGGCTCGGACGGCTGCTGGTCAACGCCATGCCGAAGGTCTTGACGGTCCTGTCGGTCGTCGGCACCGCGGCCATGCTGTGGGTCGGCGGGCACATCATCCTGGCCGGGACCGACGAATTGGGCTGGCACACCCTGTACGACCTGGTGCATCGGGCCGAGGAATCGGTCGGCGATGTCGGCGGGATCGGCGGGGTGCTGTCCTGGCTGGTCAACACCAGCCTGTCAGCGGTCATCGGTCTGGTGGTCGGCGCCGCCGCGGTGGCCGTCGTCTCGGTGCTCCCCATCGGGGCGAGCGACGACGGCCACGCGCCGCAGTCACACTGATTCGATCGACGTCGGGAATCAGCCCCTGGAGGCGAGCCCGTCGCGGATCTCGGTCAGCAGATCGATTTCTGAAGGACCGTCTTCTTCTTCAACCTTGTTGGTCGCACGGTTGTACATCTTGACCAGCATGAAGATCACGAATCCGATGATGATGAACGACAGGATCGTGTTGATGAACTGGCCGTACATGATCGACGGTTCCTGCATGACGACCGTACCGTCCTCCAGCGTGACTTCCTGGAGGCCGCCAAGACCGATGCTCAGTGAGCTGAAGTCAGGCTGGCCGAAGATTCGGGCCACGATCGGCATGATCACGTCATCGACCAGCGATCCGACTACCGGCACGAAAGCCAGCGCCATGACCAAGCCGACGGCTGCCTCAAAGATGCCGCCCTTGTTGATGAAATCTTTAAACTCTTGAATCACAGGTTTCCTCCCTAGAAAAAACACATAGGTGTGGACGCCAAGAAACTCTTGTCGCCCCGTCGCGACTTTACAGCCTGTAAGGCGGTTGTCGGTCGATGCTCATTCGGAGCTGAACTTTCTAGCGTTCGAATCAGCGGTTGAGGGTAGATGTCGCCAGTCCGGCGGCGAGGTCTCAGTCGCTGACACCGCTTGGCCCATAGACCGAAACGTGGGTGTCGCTCTGGTCGGTGAACGGTTCTTCATCCCAACCACCGAACCGCTCGAGCAGCGTCATTCCGGCTCCTGCGGCCATGGCGTCGAGTTGCGAGGGGGTTAACCAACGCAGTCGCCAGGGGCGGATCGAGACCCCGTTGCTGTCGATCTCGAGGTGTTGACCACATACCGTTTGCTGCTGGCCATCGAGCTGGGTGGCGCTGACGACCACACCGTCGTCGGTCGCGGTTCGGACCCCGATCGAATCGCTCGGTCCACTCAACAGGGCAGAGAGGTCGAGGGCCTCGACGATCAGCACCCCATCGGTGGCCAGCATCGCACGCAGTTGGTGCAGCAGGGTGAGTTGCTCGGCTTCGCTCGAAAGGTTGAACAGCGTGTTGAAAGCGATCAGTGCCCCGCCGACGCCGTGGCGGACCGGTAGCGCTCGCATGTCTCCCTGAATGAGACTCAGCGATCCCGGTGTTGGCTGCTGTTGTGATCCCAAGCCCAGTTCCGGCTGGGCTTCGGCCGACCCTGATGGCTGCGGTGCAGGCCAGTTTCTGGCCTGCTCGAGCATCGGAGCGCTGGCGTCGAGGCCGATGACGGTGGCTCCGAGGGCGACCAGCGGCCGGGCAAGACGCCCGCTGCCAACACCGAGTTCGACGATAGGTAGCGAGCCGCAGCGTTGGAACACGAACCGGGCCGTGGCCTCGGCGTCGGACACATCGTGGTACCAGCGGTCGTAGACGTCGGCGAAGGACTGGCCATAGGCATCGGCCCGGTGAAGATCGACGTGGGCCGCCACCGGCGGCTGCGATCGCGGTTCCATTGCTGCCAAACTAGCGGCCACCCGGTCCCCGCTACCATGGTGTCCATGAGTATTCGAGTGGAGTCAGCTGATCTGCCGGACGAGATCTTGGCCCGAGGGCCCGGCTTCCTCCTTAGCTCAGTGATGGACAGCCGCCCTCACGCCGCCCACCTTTCGTTTGAGGTCGCGGCCGCAAACGGGCAGGTCGAGCTACGAGCCGGAGCCGGCCGAACCGCCAGAGCAAACTGCCAGCAACGGCCAGCGGTCACCGTGCTGTGGCCCTCGATCGAGGCCGATGGCCACAGCCTCATCGTCGATGGCGAAGCCCGCCTCGACGGCGACGAGCACGTGATCATCACCGTCACCAGCGCCGTGCTGCATCGGCCAGCGCCGACGGAATAATTGCCCCGCGCCGAGCGGATACCGGCCCGTGCCAAGCGATTACCGGCCCGCGCCAAGCGATTAACTGGCTAAATCGCCTGCCGGTGGTCGTGGCAGGCCGCCGCTAGCCTTAACGGGGTGAGTCATTACCTCGACAACGCCGCAACCACTGCGATTCGTCCCGCCGCGCTCGAGGTTATGGTGCCGCTACTTTCCGAGGAATACGGCAACCCGTCTGGCGCTCACCGCATGGCCCGAGCGGCCAACCGGGTGCTCGATGACGCCAGAGAAGCGCTTGCGGTAGCTCTGGGCGCCGAGCCGGGCCAGATCGTATTCACCGGCGGCGGTACCGAGGCCGACAACCTGGCCATCACCGGGGTGCTCGAAGCCGTCGGCGGTGTGCCGGTATGTTCGGCGATCGAGCACCACGCAGTACTGGATCCAGTGGAGCACCACGGTGGTCGGATCGTGGCGGTCGATAACGCCGGCCGGATCGACCTGAACCGTTTGAGCGAAGCGTTGCACACCGATGTGAGCATCGTCTCGGTCATGCTGGCCAATAACGAGACCGGGGTGGTGCAACCGATCCGGGACGTAATCGAGCTGGTGCGCGAGCGTGCGCCCCAGGCCCTGGTTCACACCGACGCGGTGCAGGCGCTGTGCTGGCTCGACGTTGCCGAGTTGGCCGCCGACGCAGACCTAATCTCGATCAGTGCCCATAAATTTGGTGGGCCAAAAGGGGTTGGCGCCCTGGTCGTGCGCGACCGGGCCACCGTTTCACCGCTACTCAAAGGTGGGGGGCAGGAACGGGGACGACGGGGCGGAACTCACAACGTGGCAGGAATCGCCGCCATGGCTCGGGCCGCGACCGACACCGTCGCCGAGCGCCCGGTGCAGGTCCCACGAGTGGCCGCTCTACGAGACCGTCTAGCAGACGGCATCCGTAACGCGCTGCCAGGGGTGATCGAGACCGGCGTTGAAAACGGGCGGGCGGCCAAGACAGCCAACATCTGCCACCTGTGCTTCGAAGGGGTAGAGAGCGAAGCGCTGCTGTTCCTTCTTGAGAAGGACGAGATCATGGCATCCGCCGCCTCATCGTGTTCCAGCGGGGCGATGGAGCCGAGTCACGTGCTGGCGGCCATGGGTTACGACCGAGCGCTGGCCTTTGGTTCACTACGACTGTCACTGGGTTATGGCACAGACGACGAAGATGTCGATGCTGTCTTGCGGTCGGTTCCCGCCGCGGTTCGTCGACTACGAGAGCGAGGCTGACATGGCCGACATATTGGTTGCGCTATCCGGCGGCGTCGACTCCTCGGCGGCAGCGGCACTCCTGGTTTCCCAGGGCCACAACGTCGTTGGCGTGACGCTAAAACTGTGGGGCGGCGAGAGCGATTCCGGTTGCTGCTCGGTCTCCGACGTCGATGACGCTCGACGGGTCGCTCAGCAGCTCGACATCGACCATCACGTCTTCAATTTTGGTGACGACTTCGACCGCTTCGTCGTCGACCCCTATGTGGCCGATCATCAGAACGGCCGCACCCCGAACCCCTGCGTCGAATGCAATCGACACATCAAGTTCGACAAACTCTTCCGCCGGGCCGACGCTCTCGGTTTCGATCTCATCGCGACCGGCCACCACGCCCGGATTTCGCAAGACGCCGACGGCGTGCGGCGGATCTCGCGGGGTGCTGACGAGGCCAAAGACCAGTCCTACGTACTGCACATGCTCGATCAGGCCCAGCTGGCCCGGTTGTCGTTCCCAGTCGGCGACATCACAAAGGACGAGGTGCGGGGGTTGGCCCACAAGCTCGGCCTGCGTACCGCAGACAAGCCAGACAGCCAAGACGTGTGCTTCATCCACTCCGAAGGTGGTCGGCAGGTATTTCTCGGCGACCGAATCTCGCTACGCCCCGCATCGTTGGTCGATGCCGAAGGGGCAGAGGTTGGTCAGGTCGACTCGATCGAGTTGGTAACCCTCGGTCAACGCAAGGGACTCAACCTCGGCGGTGATGCCGGCCGACGCTACGTGGTCGACATCGATCATCAGGCGTCCAAGGTCACGGTTGGCAGCGAGGCCGACCTGCTCGTCACAGGCCAACAGCTCGACGACCTGGCATGGTCTGATCAGCCACTAGAGGGCGAGTTCCTGGTGCAGTGTTCGGCTCACGGCCAACCCCGATTGGCCACACTCGATGGCTCGTCCATCGTTTGGGCTCAGCCCGAGCGTCGGGTAGCTCCCGGCCAGTCGATCGTGCTTTATCGAGGCGACGATGTTGTTGGCGGCGGCACCGCCGGGCCAGCCCTCGTTTCGATCGGTAGATCGGGTTCGCTCGCCGGTACTGGCAACAGCTCCGAACTCGAAACGGAAACCGCTGCCGTCGATTCGACGGATCGCTGAACGCTCACCGAGTCCGACATGGCTGAACTACTGGACGCCACTGGTTCGACCGATACTCGGACCGATACTGGTAGTGATACCGCGACCGATTCTGCTGTGGAACGTGCGGCTGCGGCGTTGGCAGCAGGGAAGCTTGTGGCCTTCCCGACCGAAACGGTCTATGGCCTCGGCGCCGACGCCTCCAATGCTGCCGCGGTTGCCAACATCTTCTTGGCTAAGGGGCGTCCACCTGGCCATCCGCTGATAGTGCACATGGCCAGCGCCTCCGACCTCGACCGATTCGGTCGGAACGTGTCGCCGTTGGCTCACAAACTTGGGGCCGCCTTCTGGCCAGGCCCGTTGACCATTGTTGTAGAGCGGGCCGATTCGGTGGCCCCGGAGACAGCAGGCGGGCTCGACACCGTCGGGCTGCGGGTTCCGGACCACCCCGTGACCCTGCAGCTGCTGAACGAGTTCGGCGGTGGTGTCGCTGGGCCTTCTGCCAATCGGTTCGGCTCGGTGAGCCCAACAACCGCGGCTCACGTACTCGACGATCTCGGTTCGGTTATCGATTTTGTGCTCGACGGCGGCCCCTGCGCTGTTGGGGTCGAGTCGACCATTGTTGATGTGACCGGTCCGGTGCCGGTTCTGCTGCGACCGGGCGGAATTTCGGCGGTTGAGATCGAGGCTGTTCTCGGCGTCGCCGTTAAAGACGGCCGGGCCGGGCCTTCACGAGCCCCCGGGATGTTGGCTTCGCACTACGCGCCAAACGTCTCGGTGGAACTGATCGAGCAGTCCGAGGTCGACGACGCGCTCGCCGTCGCCGGCGCAACAGGTCGCCCGGTTGGGCTCATAGCGCCCGACGTTAGGGGCCACAGCCCATCGTGGCAGTTGCCCGCCGATGCAGGCGGTTACGCCGCCCAGCTGTACGCCGCGCTGAGGGCTGCCGATCAGCACAACCTCGAAGGCCTACTGGTCGTCCCGCCTCGTTCCGGCCCGCTGCTCGATGCCGTCGTCGACCGTCTACAAAAGGCCGCAGCTCCCCGCTAAAACGGTTGGTTGCGACTGGCGGCGACTGGCGATTGGCTCGACCGGCGATTGGCAGGGGTCAGTCTTGGCTCTTGCGGCGGCGACCGGTGCGCTTCTTGGCCACGATCTGGGTGGTGGCGGTGATTTCCTCGACCTCGGGAACCGGCATCTCACCGTCGAGAACCGCCCGCATGAGGGCGATGTGTTCGGCCGAACTTCCACAGCAGCCGCCGATCAGCTGGATACCGAGGTTCCGAGCCCGATCGGCGTAGGCCGCCATTACCTCAGGCGTACCGCTGTAGGTGAGCTCGGTGCCGTGCCACACCGGAATGCCGGCGTTGCCCTTGCTGATCAAAAGGATGTCGGGGTTGGCCTCGCGCATTTGGCGGATGGCCGCCTCGGTGTCGGCCAGATTGTTACCGCAGTTTGCCCCAACCGCGTCGACGTTGAGCCGGGTGGCCAGTTCGGCGGCCATCGTTCCCGTCACACCCATCATCGTTCGCCCCGCAGTGTCGAAGCTCATAGCCACACAGACCGGTAGATCACAGACCTGTCTGGCACCGGTAACCGCAGCCTCGACCTCTTCAAGCGAGCTCATCGTTTCGATCCACAGAATGTCGGCGCCGCCTGCCGCCAGCCCGGAGGCTTGCTCGGCAAACGCCGCGGTGCACGACTCGGGAGTCATCGAGCCCATCGGCTCCATCAGNNCCATCGAGCCGGCGACCAGCACGGTTCGTTCCGGGTTGGTGGCCATCGTTCCGTCGGCCACCTCCCGCCCAAGCTTGGCCGCCATCTCGTTCAGCTCGATCACACGATCGTCGAGTTTGTGTAGCGCCAACCTGTAGTGGGTGCCACCGAAGGTGTTGGTCAGAAAGATGTCGGACCCGGCATCGACGTATGCCTGATAGACCGACTTGATCTTGTCTGGCTGGTCGACGTTCCACGCCTCAGGTGGGTCGCCGGAGCCTAGGCCGCGCTTGAACAGCTCGGTGCCAGTCGCGCCATCGATAAGGGCAAACCCGGATTTGGCCACAAGGTCATCGAGCACAGTCATGGTTGTATTCTCTCTGGAATCCGGCCGGTTCGCTCGGGCCTAAGACGAGTCTTCGAGAATTGTCTAGTTCAGTTTCGCGAGGCTGGCTACGGGCACCAGAACCGAGATGGGTTCTACCACACCGTTTCCCTTGGCGAAGGCCTTGATTCTTCCGATCAAGACCGCGGTGAGCACGGTGTCGCCGCTGACCAACTTTGGGCCACCGGTGGTCATGATGTTCTCCGTCAGCCTCATCCCGACAACGAGCTGAGCGACGGTGACTTCGACTTCGACCATCTCCTCGGAGCCCGGGGTGAAGGTCTTCAACGTGTCTGTCAGGAACTTCGGGGGAGGGGCAGGCATGGCCTGGAGAGCATCGGCGGCCCCAATGCGTGACAGACCCTTAACGACGAGAGCGTCGAACGCCACCGCCACTCGAAGCATCTCAATATTGAGGGCATCGACTGACCAGTCGGCAGGGTCGGCGCTGGCGACGGGCGGGCGGTCATCGAGCTGATGGCTGACGATGCTCGACACCGTCTCCATGCGAGCGATCTTGCCCAGCAGTTCGACAGCGATCCCCACGTGCTGGCCGTCGGTCTCGGTCGGGCCGTTTTCGGCCGTTGGTAGGACGACAAAACCAAGCTGCGAGAGATTGGTGGCCAGATTCAGATCCCATGGAACCGAGCGATTCAAAGCAGCGGACATTCCGTTGACCGTTTCCCGCAGCCGTACGGTTCGGCTGTAAGCGCTGCTGCTGACCAGTCCGAGGACCTCGGTAAGCATCGACACCGTTCCGCTCAGGGTGTGGTCGAGTAGTTCACGCTCGGTCTCCCGGAGACGAGCCTGTTGCAACGCTTCATCGATACTCTCGATCAGTAGCTCGCGGGAGCACGGCTTGGTCAGGAAGCGGAAGATCTTGGCGTCGTTGATGGCCTGGAGCGCCGATTCAAAGTCGGACTGCCCTGACAGAAGCAATCGTGGCACGTCGGGGTACTTTTCGCGCAACGTCGTGAGCAGTCGGGCACCGGTCATTTCCGGCATTCGCATGTCGGAGACGACACAGTCGAATGGTTTGTCGAGGTCCGAAGCGGCAAAGAGGTCCAGCGCTTCCTGACCCGACCCGGCGGTGGTGACCCGGTACTGCTTTCGCACCGCCAGCTTGATGCTCTCTAAGAGTTGCGGCTCATCGTCGACAAAAAGTACTCGGGGCCTAACCATTGTGATCCGCTCCCTCGTTCAGTTTTTGGGTTTCCGGTGTTTGAGCTGTGGCAGCGGCGTTCGCGGCGTTGACCTCGTGTGCGAGACACTCCGACCAGCCGTTGAGGAAGTCCTCGACCTCCGGGCTACAGCGATCGATGTGGGGCACTCCCAATCGGTCTCGATGGACCCTTTGGGTCAGCAACCGGGCCAGACGAACAGCATCGACTGCGCTTACAGGCTCCTGTTTTGACGGTGGCTGGTGCGAGCCCGCGGCCAACAGGACGAGCTCGGACGGCAAGCCCCAGAGCGAAAGCATGTGAGCGCCGATCTCTGGATGAGACACGCCGAACAGCTCCTTTTCCGCCTCGACCAGCGACATTCCTTCGTCCTCGGCGACGGCATAGGATTCGGCCAGTCGTTCGGGGAGATGGGACGCCTCGAGTAGCAACCCAATATTTGCGAACAGGCCGCCAAGGGCAGTGATCGGGCCCATCTCAGCGTCAACCATTTTGCCTGCGGTCGAGCTGATGAGGCTCATGTGTTCCTCGAGCAGGGTGGTGTCCATACCGGGGATCGATTCGGCTCCATCGAAGGCCGCGGCCACCTCGACGAGGAGAACCAGCTGGGTGACGGCCGACAAACCGATCCGAACCACGGCCTCTTTGAGGTTTACCGTTGGAGAGGATGCGGAAAACGCCGAGTTTGCCCACTGCAGAAGCTTGGCTGAGACCGCGGCATCTCGGGCCACCAGGCTCGCTATCTCATCCATGGTGGTACTGGGCTTTGCGACGAGCGCCAGTAGCTCGGCGTATAGCTGCGGCGGGGTAGGGAGCGCCGTCGTCTCGGTGAGCGCCCTACGCAGCGCCGGATCGGTGATGATCTTCTGGTGATGCAGAGCGTCGTCGAGTACTTGGATTAGCTGCTCTCGACTGCAGGGCTTGGAAAGCCAGCGGTGGGCCACTGTGGCCGCCCTGAGGACTGCGGCCTCTTCGACCTCACCGGTCAGGACGTAGCGAACGGTTGACGGGCTGATTTCCATGATCGTTTTCAACAGCTCGATGCCGTCGTGGCCAGGCAGCCTGATCTCGGTAACCACGACATCGACCGCTTCTTGTCTCACGATGGCAAGCGCATCCTCGTGGTTCTGAGCAATCCGGGTCTCGTAGTTGGGATGCCGGCGCAGGGTGGCGCGAAATCCGGCCAGGATGTCGGCTTCTTCGTCGACGAACAGGACGATGGCCGGCGATCGTAAGCCGGTGTCGGTGGTGCTTGTGTCAACTGCGGTCATCGGTCCTCCTGGTGGTTGTTCGTTCGGTCGTTAGGTCGCTCACTGTTTGCCTGTCGCCCTGCTGGTTCACTGCTCTAGCTGCTGCTGTTGAGGGATCCAGATGTCGAACGTGGTTCCGATTCCCGGCTCCACGGTGAAGGTGAGACGGCCCCCGTGTTTGCCCTCGATCATGTTGTGAGCCAACGAAAGTCCCTGTCCGGTTCCCTTGCCAGGTTCCTTTGTGGTGAAGAACGGCTCGAATACCCGGTCCTGAATCTCGACCGGGATGCCGCCGCCGGTGTCTCCGATGGTTACGAGCACGCCGTCGTCTTTTGGCATGCTGGTGACCGAGATCGTTCCTCGGGTGTCTGTCGCTTGGACGTGGTCGGCGATGGCGTGAGCGGCGTTGACGACGAGGTTGATAAACACCTGACCGAGGTCGCCTCGGTTGCAGACCACGTCGGGGACCTCACCGAGGTTCAGCTCCAGGTCGGCGCTGTAGCGGTACTCGTTCTTGGAGACGGTAAGTGTTGTCTCGATGATGTCGTTGACGTTGGCTGGCGCCATGTCGTCGGAGCCGGGGTGGGAGAACTGCTTGAGCGCCTTGACGATCTCGGCTACTCGGTCGACTCCGTCGAGCGTTCTCGCCAGAGCCTTTGGGGTCTCCTCACGGACAAACTCGAGATCGACGTCTTCCTCCTGCTCGCTGAGCTCTTCCAACAGCTCGGCCTGATCGCCGTGCTTCTCGGCCGAGGCCTTCAGCGGCTGGTAGCTGTCGTAGAGAGCGATCATGTCCTGGAAGACGTCTTCCAGGAAACGCACCGAGTCGCCGATGAATTGAATCGGGGTGTTGATCTCGTGGGCCACACCGGCGGCCAACTGGCCGATCGACTCAAGCCGCTGTGCGTGCCGGAGTTGCACTTCGAGGTTCTTGCGTTGGCTGACATCGGTGGCGTTGTAGACCCGACCGATGATCTCGTTGTCCTCGTCGGTGAGATCGGACTTGGTGACCAGTACGGCGATCGAACCCTCAGCCATGGTTAGAAGTTGGCCTTCTCGGGGGGCTCCCTCTTCGTAGACCTCCTCTTCATCGGAAGACTCGTCGAAGACGATCACCTCCGATAGGGGCTGGCCTGCCAGTGCGGCCTCTTCGTATCCCGTCAGCCTGCAGGTCGCGCCGCCGACCGAGTTGATCCCGTCGCCGCTGTCGGTGATGATCACCGCCGAGGTCATGCTGTCCATGACGTTGCCGAGGAATGCGGCCGAGTCTCGAAGTTCCTCTTGCACGAGGTACAGCGATCTTGTCTTCTCCTCGATCATTTCCTCGAGGATCTTGTTTTCCTTTCGGGCTCGCTCAAGCCGTACCCGAAGCCGATCGACTTCAACATCGGATTCGGCTGGCGGCGCCGCCTCGGGCGCGGCCTGCTGCGTGGCTGCCGAAGCGTCTCGCTCAGCTGTTGACGCGCCTAGTTCAGTTGTTGACACGTTGCCCCGCTGATGCTCCGGCACCGACTGTCAACTCTGGGAAACGTACGTTGAATACAGCGTTTGTGCCGTCGACACTCTCGATCTCGTGCTCGACCGAGGTGTTGTACCAGTCGGCGACACCCTCTAGGAAGCCTTCCACGAGAGAGAACAGGCCGAACGGGGACTCGTAGTTGAGTCGTAATTCGGTTGGGCTCACCTCGGTCACGGTGAACCGAGCGGGGCTGGCGTCGTGGTCGAGCTTCCGGACCTCGGTGTGAATGACCGATTCCAGATTCAGAAGGAAGGTGTGCGGATCGTTCATGCCTTCGATCAGCGAGGACACCGAGTTGGCCAGGGCGGGGAAAGCGTGCTTGCCGAAGGCCCTCAAAAGGTCGTCGACGCTCACGTTGTACTTCTGGGTTGCAGTGCCAACCAGAGCGAGCAGGTCGCCAGGAGGGTAGGTGCCCGGCCCAACGAACGGCTCGGTTGTCTCAAGCTCGGTCTCGTCCAACAGATCATCAAAGGCATCTGGCCCATGAGTCGTTGTGACGAAGTCCTCGAGCAGCTTGAAAATGGCGCCCTTCATGGGTGTCTCCCTAACTAGGTGTGTTCCGGCCGGTCAGGTGACGCACCAGCCGAGTGGCTTTGGATCACCAGTCGGAAGCGAGGGAGCGGTGTTTAGAACTCGCCCTGGAATTTCGCCCGCCCAGCTAATTATTGTGCCGAAGGGCCTAGCTACCCGGCTGAGTCCCGATACCTGGTAGGACAGATGCTTGCCAGGGCAGGACACCTGGTAACGAACGGCGGCTGGGAGGTAAGTTCTGCCCATGGCAGAAACCCAGCTTGACGTCGAGCACCTATTCACACTCGAACTGACCACCGGTGATAACAAGAATGCTGTTATCCGTGGCGGTCCAACGGGAACTCGGCTGATCGCCGCTGTCACCGGCGGGACGTTCACCGGTGAGAAGCTTTCCGGCACCGTGGTGCCTCCCGGCGGCGATTGGGTTCATGTGCGACCCAATCGCACCATCCACCTCGACGTGCGGTTGCTGCTGGTCACCGATGATGGCGAGTCGATCCTGATGACCTACAACGGCGTCGGCGTACCTCAGGAAAACGCGCCGACGAAGATCCGATCGGCCCCGAGGTTCGAAGTTGGAGCGGAGGCCTACGCCTGGCTCAACGACATTCAGGCCGTCGGTATCGGCACCGCAGCCGATGGTGGGGTCCGCTATGAGGTCTACGCGCTCAGTTAGAGCTCTCAGTTAGAGCTCTCAAATACAGCCCGAGTGGTGGCGTGGCCTAAACTTTTGCCATGAGCTATCCATCCCTGCGCCGCGACTCAGCCGAACCAAGCTTCGACGATGTGAACGAAGAGCGGCTACATCGCAAGCGTCAGTGTGCCCTGGCCTATCGAGCCTTCGGGGCGCTCGGCTGGGGTCAACTTGGCGACGGCCATATCAGCGTGCGTGACCCGGAACACCCCGATTCGTTCTGGCTGCTGAAGTTGGGCGTGCCGTTCGGCCAGGCCACCGTCGCCGACCTGGTGCTGGTCGGCCCGGACGGTTCCGTAGCTGGTGGCGAAGACATCAACATGACCGCCTACTACATCCATATGCCGATCCACGACGCTCGACCAGAAGTGATGTGCGTGGCTCACACCCACACCGCATACGGCACGCCGTGGTCGGCCAACGTCGCTCCGTTCCGGGCTATTAGCCAGGAAGCCCTGTCCTTCGTCTACAACCAGTCGATCTTCGAGGGGGAGGAACTCGGCGTTCCCAGCTACGAGTGTGGTCAACGAATCGCCGAGGCGATGGGCACAACCTCGCTGTGCATGCTGCGCAATCATGGTCCGCTGACCGCAGGCCGGTCGGTGGCTGAAGCGGTAGGGCTCTATGTGATGGCAGAGCGGGTAGCCGAAGTGCACATCAAGGCGCCAGATGCGGTGGCGATATCGGACGAGGCGGCCAAAGCGATGGCCAGCGGGTGGGCCGAGGATCCAAGAACCGGCTGGATGTCGTTCCAGTACCTGCTTCGCACGATGGTCCCCGATCCAGCAGTCGTGGACTGATTCATTCCAGCTGGTCCGCCCGGCTGAGTTGCTCCTGCTGATGTACCGACTAGCTGGGCTCTGCGGCTTGGCCGATCTTGAGCCCTCTGATCCTGGCCTCGGAAAGCATGGCTCCGGGCAGGGTGGGGGAGAAGATCAGATTGTCGACCTCGCGGTTGTTCATCTCGCGGCCCTTTCGAGTGGTTATCGGTGTGGCCTTCTTCAGCGCAACCTGAAGAGCCAGGCCGAGAGCGCCGCCCGAAAGGTCGATGCGAAGATCGTCATTGCCGGTTGCCGAACCGAGCTCTTGGTCGGCCGAGGCGGGGCCAAGGGTCGCGACCTCGTTGCGACGCAGCAGCACCGAGTCGACCACGGTCATCGGATCATGGATGACAAAACCAGCGGGCACAAATACGATCCAGCGTCTGGCCAGCTGATGCAGGACCCGTCCGCCGGCCCAGACAGCGGCGGCTCCAACGATGATCGCCACCGCCGCCAGAGCGAAACGCTCAGCCAGGATCAACATCGGGGCTGCGGTCAAACCGAAGAACACCATCAGCCAGGCAAGCTGAGCCGGACCGATGAGCACAAAGGCCGGTGGTCGCAACGCCATCCGACGCTCGGAGCCGTAGGCCGATCCGTTGATCATGTGATCGCCGAATGTCGGTAGGAAGCTCACCGCGCTGAACAGCACAGCGAAGCCGAGGCCGACGAGGCGGGAACTGCTCCAGGAGTCGGCGAGTCCGGCCAAGATCGTGGCCCCAATGGCCACCGGACCGGCGATACGGCAGATCGTCAGGCTTCTCGGCGAGGGGGTCAACGCGGCGACGAGCACGGCAAACCAGCTCAGCCAGAGAGCGATCTCGACGATAAGCCCCGGTGTTGAGGCCTGCGATTCGAGGGCATCGGTCAGCCCGGTACCTACCGTCAGCGGCGCCAGAAGCCACAACACTCGTGCCGGCCATAGTCCAAGCTGTTCCAGGCCCAATCGCTCCAGATTCATCGGCTCCAGTGTGCCCGAAGGGCGACCAGACCCGCACCGGTTAAGTGTCGGTGTGGTTGGCTAGTCTCAAGGTGTGGGTGAAGCCAAAACATCATCGAAGTCAGCGGAGTCCCCGGAAGCTCAGATCGAGGAGCTCCGCCAGCAGATTCGCTATCACAACGATCGTTATCACCAGCAGGATGCACCGGAGATCCCCGATGTTGAGTACGACATGCTGGTTCGCTCGTTGCAGGCCCTCGAAGAGGAGCATCCGGAGCTGATCTCCAGCGATTCGCCAACCCAGCTGGTTGGCGATGCCCCGTCCACCGCCTTCGCCCCCGTGGCCCACGAAATGCCGATGATGAGCCTCGATAATGCGTTCAACCTCGCCGAGTTGGGTGGTTGGGCGGTTCGGGTTGCAAAGGGCCTCGATCTAGAGCTTCCTGGCGCCTCCAAAGAGAACGCCGAGGGTGACGCCTCGTCGGATGACGATGCCTCAGATGGTGATACCTCAGAAAGCACCGACGAAGCCGTTTCAGAGGTCGAGGCGGCGTCGGCTGCGCCGGTTGGCTATGTCTGCGAGCTGAAGATCGATGGCGTCGCCTGTTCGCTGCGGTACGAGAACGGCCGGTTGGTACAGGCGGCAACAAGGGGCAACGGTCGTGTCGGCGAAGACATCACGGCCAATGTGCGGGGCATCTCGGTGATCCCAGAGACGCTGAACGGCAATCCCCCTCCAGTGCTGGAGGTTCGTGGCGAGGTCTATCTTCCTGTAGCCACCTTCAACAAACTAAATGAGAGCCAAGAAGCGGCCGGTCTTCCCCGCTACGCCAACCCCCGCAATACCGCCGCAGGCAGCCTGCGCCAGAAAGACCCTGCGGTCACCGCCAGTCGAGGTTTGGCATTTTGGGCCTACCAACTTGGCGTGGTCGAAGGCGGCCCTGTTCTTTCTGGCCACGCCGACGCCATCGACTGGCTCGGTGAGCTTGGGCTGCCAGTCAACCCCGAACGGCGGCTGGTCGAGACCATCGAACAGGTCGCCGCTTTCACCGACCACTGGTTGGAGCATCGCCACGATCTCGATTATGAGATCGATGGTGCGGTGGTAAAGGTCGATGGCCTGGCTCGTCAGGAGGCCCTTGGATCTACAGCGAAAGCCCCTCGTTGGGCAATCGCCGTCAAGTTCCCGCCGGAGGAACGCACCACCAAGCTGCTCGATATTCAGGTGTCGATCGGCCGCACCGGCAAAGCAACACCGTTCGCGGTGCTCGAACCGGTCTTCGTCGGTGGCTCAACCGTGCAGATGGCCACGCTGCATAACAACGATCAGGTCCGGCTGAAGGATGTGCATCCCGGCGACACCGTGATCGTCCGCAAAGCGGGCGATGTGATTCCTGAGGTGCTCGGCCCGGTCTTGGCGGAGCGGCCGAAACGTATGCGGCGCTGGAAGTTCCCCGCCGACTGTCCGGCCTGTGCCACACCGCTGATCCGGCCCGAAGGTGAAGCCCATAACTTCTGCCAGAATCCGGCCTGCCCGGCTCAACGCCAGGGGCGCATCGAGCACTTCACGTCTCGTGGCGGGATGGATATCGAGGGCATGGGGGAGAGCCGGGTCGCCCTGTTCATCGAAAAGGGTTTCATCGCCGACGTTGGCGATATCTACTCGATTCCGTGGGATGAGGTATCGGAACTGGAAGGCTTCGGTCAGACCTCGATCGACAACCTGCAGGCGGCCATCGAAGCGTCGAAACAGCGGCCTCTGCTCAACCTGCTGGTTGGCTTAGGCATTAGACATCTTGGTCCGGCTGGCGCCGAAGCGCTGGCCGCAGCGTTCGGTCACATGGATGCAATCGCCGAGGCCAGCGCCGAACAGATGGCCGCAGTAGATGGCGTCGGTCCCACCATCGCCACCAGCACGGCCGACTATTTCGCATCCGACAAGGCAAAGGCCCTCGTCGAGAAGTTCCGCCAGGCCGGGGTCAACCTGCAGGGTCCCGAGGTCACGTCGACACCTCAGGTTCTCGCCGGGCTGGCCATTGTTGTAAGCGGCACACTCGATGGCTACTCCCGCGACGGGGCGGCCGAAGCCATCAAGTCGAGGGGCGGCAAGAACCCCGGGTCGGTATCGAAAAAGACCGCGGCCCTGGTGGTTGGCGCCGAACCGGGAGCGTCGAAGCTAACCAAGGCCGAAACGCTGGGGGTGCCGATTCTCGACGAAGCGGGTTTCGAAGCCCTGCTGGAAACCGGTCAGGTCCCCGGCGTCGAACCCGAAGCCGAACCAGCCAGCTGAAACCCGTGTAGCGGCCGCTACAGGGCGTCGAAGATGTGTTCGCGTCGTACGACGCAGCGCTCAGTCGAATCGGACAGGCGGTAGACACAAACGTCGAGTCGATTGTCTACCGGGCGGAGCAGACTCCCATTGGGACAGGCATCGTCTGGTTCGAAGGTGTACTGCCCCAGTGACCGGGAAGCGGTGATCACGTTCGAAATCGCCCCGGTTTCATCGAGGTTTACGTTCATCTGCTCCGGGGCTATTTCGATGCCGTTAATGGTGAGCTTGGCCCCGTACCCCGAGGTGAGATCGACGCCGATGGTTTCGCTACAGGCGCTAGCTTCGCCGGACTTCGGGAGGAAACCTTCGATCGGGCCCGCGGTAACAGCCACATCGGCTGCCGGTGCAGCGCCTCCGCCAGCGGCCGGAGCCGAGGTGTTACCGCCGATGACCCGCGGCTCATCGAGCTTGTTGTCATCCTGGTAAATTGCGCCGAGCACAATGGCCAGAAAGGCCACCGCCACCATTGCGGTCATAGCCAGGCGCTGGTTGGTCTGCGAAATCATTACCACCATTGTGCCAAGGGCAGTGCCACTGCCACTACGCTCGTGGCTATGTCGAGAGCCAACCTCGACCACGCCGCGGCGAGGACGCTAGGCGACCGGTACCAGCTGGTCTCGCGAATTGGGTCCGGAGCATCGGCTGAGGTCTATCAGGCGACAGACCTTCGCCTTGGTCGAAGCGTTGCCGTAAAGCAACTGCGGTCCGATCTGTCAGAAGATGCTCGGTTCGCAAAGCTGTTCCGCTCCGAAGCTCATTTGGCCGCCCAATTGAGCCATCCAAACATTCTCACCGTGTTCGATTGGAGCGCCGATCTAGATGGCCAAGACGGCGGGGCCTACATTGTTACCGAGTTGTTGAGCGGCGGTTCGCTTCGGACCATTCTCGACAACGAAGGCACCGTCAGCCTCTCGCAGGCGGCATTGATCGGTCTGCAAACGGCGAAAGGTCTCGCCGTAGCTCACGATCAAGGGCTAGTCCATCGAGACATTAAGCCAGCAAACCTGCTGTTCGGCGGCGACGGGCGGATTCACATCGGCGACTTCGGCATCGCTCGGGCGGTGGCCCAGTCGGCTTGGACCGAACCGGAGGGGGTGCTGATCGGCACCGCTCGCTACGCCGCTCCCGAGCAGGCCGCGGCCGAGACCGTCGACGGTTTGGTAGATGTCTACTCGCTCACGGTTTGTCTGATCGAGGCTCTGACCGGCGAGGTGCCCCTGGTACGCGAAAACGCGCTTGGCACCATGGTGCTTCGCCAGGCCGAGGACTTGCCGGTCGATGATTCGTTCGGTCCGCTGGCCGACGCTCTGGCCTGGGCCGGTGCTGCCGATCCGGAGCGAAGGGCATCGGCAGTCGAATTTGCCGCCGCCCTGGCTGATGCCTGTCGGCTCCTGCCAAAGCCGGAGCCGCTGACCCTGATCGATCTGACCGAACACGTCGGTGGACCGGTCGCGGTCCGCCCAAATGTGAGCATGGTCGATAGTGGGGATCTTCAGTTCGACGATGAACAGGAGCCCGCGGCGGCGATCCTGGACCAGTCCGATCTCACGCTTGAAACCCCCGAACAGCAATCGCGGCCACCACGCCGCCGTGGCCGACGGTTGCTTGGTCTGGTTCTGTTCCTTGTGCTTGGTGTGGCGGCGCTGTTTGGTGGGCGGCTGCTAGCCGAGTCCCGCCAACCCGATGTCGTCACGGTGCAGGTTGGTCTGCCCTCCTATGTTGTGGAGGACTTCACGAGCATGAGGGTGGCCGATGTTGAGGCCGCAGTCGAGCCGAATCGCTGGACAGTTGTGGTGACCGAGCAGTACTTGGATGGCACCGAACCCGGGCAGATTCTCGGCCAGTTCCCTGAACCGGGAGTATCGATGGGGCTCGCCAGCCAGGTCGAGTTAGTGGTCTCGCTCGGTCCTGTGCCTCGATCGGTCCCCGAAACGGTTGGCCAGCAGCTGCAGGCCGCCAGCGCCCAGGTAGAAGCCGCCAACCTCGTCGTCGGCTCGGTGAACGAGCGCTTTGACGAGTCGATCGAGGCGGGCATCGTGCTCGAGGCTTCGATCGATGGTGTGCCTGCTCAGCCAGGAACCGAGTTCCTGACCGGCACGGTGATCGACTTTGTCGTAAGCGCCGGACCGGCTCCCCGAGAGGTTCCGCCCCTGGTCGGCTTAACCGCCGAGCAGGCCAGGGTGGCGCTGGCCGACAGGGACCTGGCAATGGCTTCAACCGAGGAATATTCAAACACGGCGGCCGAGGGAACGGTGATCGCTGTCAACCCCAACGCCGGTTCGATGGTTTCACGAGGATCCACGATCACCATCAGGGTCTCGCTCGGTCTGCCTTTCGTGAACGTGCCCGATGTCACCGGCATGTTGGTCTCCGAAGCGATAGAGGTCCTGCGGGGTCAGGGCTTCCAGGTCAAAATAAACGGCACCATCGGCGCCGCAGTGCTCGGTACTCGACCGACGGCAGCCGAATCGGTTCGCTCCGGCACCGAAATTGAAATCATCTCGACAGAGGCCGATGGCTGATACCGGATCCTTGTTCATCTTTGCAAGTGGCTGTATCTGATTGGCTGAACAATGGGGCGGGTGCGACGTTCGCAACGGGTTCTTTGACTCGTGGCCAATGTTGCGGATTGATCCCTGTCGGTCGGCATCTTTCAGCTCAAATATCACCCGGTTGGGCGGGAAATCCCCTAAAAAGACTGCTCTTTCGGAACCTCGCTCACTCTGAATCAGGAGAAAGCGAAGCGGTTCTGGGTCATGGATTTGGGCCACAAACGCCCTTATTGCTCGCTATTTCAGTACAAATGTGGTACCGATTTGATGTATCTGCCTGTCCATAGAGACTTATTCCTATTGTCAGATTTCGCGATGTGTCTTACCATGTCAGTTAGCTCCGCTGCTTGGCCGTCGTCGCGACGTAGCTAGGGATCGCGTCGTCGTGCCAAGTGCGGGCTACCGATTCGTTGGGGGGGGATCCATCTAGGGATCAGCCCACCGCCGCCAGACGCAGTCTTTTCAGTGGTTGCGAGACTCAGTCTTTTAGCGTGAGCGCATCGAGCTTCTCGTACAGCTCGATAGCAACGGGATCGATGTCGCTCGGCGGGCCGCTGGCGAGGGCCAGCAGTCGCGATGCATCGCCGTCGACCAGGATCTTCCCGGTGAGAAACGCCTGCATGACTTCGGTTTGATCGCGGGTCACAAAGGCCGCACGGGCGGTGGCGTAGTCGACGGTCACCGTCAGCTCCGGGTCGTCGAGATGACCCTGCTCGATGATCGTCTGCCCGGAATTGGTGTCGATGTGGCCTTCTAGGGTCGGATCGTCACCGTGGGGGATGTCGGTCACCACAACGTTCACCTTGGCCGAAACCGTCGCGACGGGAATCTGCTCGGCATACTCCTCACGAAGCTTGCGGGCGGCATCGATCCACTCTGACGACAAAAACGGGTAGCTGGCCACCGGGAGAGCGTATCGGGTACCTTGGCCATGATGTCTGAGGCGACCGCTGAGAAGCCGGAGAAGCGCAAGAGTGGCCGAGAGCGAAGGCTTGAGTCGCGTGAGCGCGAGGGGCTTTGGAAGAACCCGCCGCTGAAGATCGACATGGACGTCTGCATCACCTGCGATGCCTGTTTCAGGGCCTGTCCGAAGCCGTTCGGGGCGATCTTCAATCACGACCTGGATGTCATCATCATCCCGGAGCTTTGCTCTGGGTGTAACAAGTGCATCGACCCCTGCCCGGTCGACTGCATCCACCCCGATCCCGACTGGACGCCGGCTTCGGAAGATTGGTGGCAGGAGCCACTGTCGAATCACGACCCCTATAGCTAAGCAAATCTTCGATGGTCGAGGCCGGTCATCGATTAGCCTGGATGGGTGCCTGACTCGATCAACGACCCGCCAAGCGGCGGTTCCACCTCTGCAAGAGAACGCCTCACCACCGATGACGTCGCCAAGGTCGCCCAGCTGGCAATGCTGGAGCTGACCGACGCCGATCTTGAGCGCTTCACCGGGCAACTCGACGCCGTGCTCGATCTGGCCGGAGATCTCGACTCATTCGACGTTGATGATGTTCCCCCAACCGCTCACCCGTTCGGCCTGAACAATGTGCTGCGAGCCGATGTTGCCGAGCCCGCCGAGGATGCCGCCGCGGTACGAGCCGAGTCGCTGAGTGGCGGCCCGGAAGTTGAAGACGATCGATTCAAGGTGCCACCGGCACTAGGGGAGGCGCCATGAGCGCCAGCGATAAAGACCAAGACGAACTCCCAACGGCACTGGCCACGGCAAACGCCGTTCGCTCGGGCGAGGTCACCGCGGTGGCGATGGTCGAACAGCGGTTGGCCCTCATCGAGGCGACAGACGGTGAGATCCACGCCTTCAACACGGTGACCGGCGAACAAGCGCTAGAGGCCGCCGCCGCCGTCGATAAAACCGTGGCGGCCGGTGGCGACCCCGGCCCCCTCGCCGGGGTACCGATTGCGCTGAAGGACAACATGTGCACCCGCGGGGTGCGAACGACCTGCTCGTCGAAGATGCTCGAAGACTGGGTGCCGCCATACGACGGCACCGTCGTCGAGCGGCTACGCGACGCCGGCGCGATCATGGTCGGCAAGACCAACCTCGACGAGTTCGCCATGGGTTCATCGACCGAGAACTCGGCCTTTGGCCCGACAAAGAACCCTCACGACCTCGACCGGGTTCCCGGCGGTTCCTCAGGTGGATCGGCCGCCGCGGTAGCAGCCGGATTTTCGCCGCTGTCCTTCGGTTCCGATACCGGTGGCTCGATCCGTCAACCAGCGGCACTGTGCGGCGTGGTCGGAATCAAGCCGACCTACGGCGCGGTGAGTCGCTATGGCCTGGTGGCCTTCGCCTCGTCGCTCGATCAGATCGGTCCCTTCGCCGCAACGGTTGCCGACGGCGCAGCGGCGTTCGACGTCATCTCAGGCCACGATGGACGCGACTCCACATCGATCAACCAGCCGTTGCGAGCGGTCAGCCCCCACCTCGGTGAAGGTGTCGAGGGGCTTCGAGTCGGTGTGATCTCCGAGTTGACCCGGCCGGGCTTGGATGGTTTCGAGCCAGAGGTTATCGAACGGGCTCAGCAGGCAGCCGATGCGTTGTCAGCGGCCGGAGCCAAAGTCGAAGAGGTTTCGATCCCATCGACAATCGCCGGACTTTCGGCCTACTACATGATCGCTCCCGCCGAAGCGTCGTCGAACCTGGCCCGTTACGACGGGGTGCGGTACGGCCTGCGTCGCGACGGAGTCAACACCGCAGCCATGATGGCAGCTTCTCGAACCGCCGGCTTCGGCGACGAGGTGAAGCGGCGAATCATGCTCGGCACCTATGCCCTCTCAGCCGGCTACTACGACGCCTTCTACGGCAAGGCCCAGCGAGTGCGCACGATCATGATCCAGCAGTTCAACGAGGTCTACCAAGACTTCGATGTGCTGCTGACCCCAACGTCGCCATGCGAGGCCTTCCGCCTCGGAGCTAAGGCCGACCCGCTGACGATGTACTACAACGACGTCTGCACCATCCCGTCGAACCTCACCGGTCAGCCTGCGATGTCGGTCCCGTTCGGAACCGGCGCCGAAGGGCTCCCGCTCGGCGTACAGGTGTTAGCCCCCATGCTTGGCGAGGTCGAAATGTTCCGTACCGCCGCCGTGCTTGAAAACGCCGCTTCCACGATCGAGGTGACAAAGTGACCGCTACCGGGATGCCTATTTACTCCACGCACACCGACGACGTCGGCCGCGAGCCGGGCCTGCTGCCCGATGGCTGGGAGATGGTGATCGGCCTTGAGGTTCACGCCGAACTGGCCACCGAAACCAAGCTCTTCTCGCCAGCTCGCAACGAGTTCGGTGGCGAACCGAACACCAACATTCATCCGGTCTGCCTCGGCCTGCCGGGAACGCTACCGGTGCTGAACGAGAAGGCCCTTGAGTTGGCCATCAAGATTGGTCTGGCGTTGAACTGCACGGTGCAGCGCTGTGTGTTCGCCAGGAAGAACTACTTCTACCCGGACATGCCGAAGGACTACCAGATCAGCCAATACGACTTGCCGACCAACATCGACGGTTACCTCGAGCTGGTTTCGGGATCGACGATCGGCATCGAACGGGCCCACATGGAAGAGGACACCGGCAAGTCGAC
>JBOEHD010000238.1:0-11243 GCA_050633745.1 Acidimicrobiales bacterium | reverse complement strand
CCGATCGACATCGGTTTCCGTGACGTCGGCCAGGGCATCGAGTGGTTCCGTGATGCGGTGGTCGCCGCCGACCGTGACCCTGACACGATCCCGATCACCATGTTTTCCTTCGCTGCCCCCGGTGCCGAGGTCATTTCCAGCTACCAAGATCTTGGCGTGGAACGAGTGATATTCGGGGCCCCCGACAAAGCCGACTCGCACCGTCGGTTCGTCGATAAGTACCAACCCCTCGTCGACGAGTTCGGCCACTAGTCGACGAGTTCGGCCACTAGTCGACGAGTTCGGCCGATAGTTATTGTTCCGAAGCGTCAACTAGGCGGTCGGTCGGCCACTACTCCTGAGGCAACGAGCCCTTTGATTGCCTCGTCATCGAGGCCGACAAGTTGTCGTAGGACTTCGGCTCCGTGTTGGTTTAGGGTCGGCCCCGGCATCCGGTAACTCGCAGGCGTATCCGACAGGTGCACCGCAAGCTTGGGCCACCGGTGGGTTCCGGCTTCAGGGTGCTCGATGGCAAAAAAGAACTCACGATGGGCGTGCTGCGGGTCGGCCATGACCTGAGCGGCGTCGGCGACGGCGGTAGCCGGCACCTGAGCCGCCTGCAGTGCGGCGACCAACTCACCCTGGCTGCGGTGCTCCGTCCAGGCCGAAATGGCGTTATCGATTTGATCCTGAGCCGCCTGGCGATGGATCAGCGGCCACGCTTCCCACGCAGGGTCAAGGCCCGCCGTTCGACAAAGGCCGATCCAGCTCGTTTCGTCGACGACGGCGAGCGCCAGCCATCGGTCCTGACCATGACAGGGATAGACCCCGTGAGGGGCGAAGTCCCGGTGGCGATTTCCAGTCGGTGGTGACTCCTGGCCAGTCAGCTGAAAGTCAACTATGGCGTGCCCTGCCATTGCCACGGTGGCCTCGATCTGGGCCACCTCCACCGTGCGTCCTAGGCCATCGGCTGCACGGTCGACCAGGGCGGCGATGGTCGCGCAGGCGGCGTGCATACCGACCACCGGATCGGGCCAGGCCACACCGGCCTTGCGGGCTGTTTCGCCTTCGTAGCCCATCAACGCCGACAGTCCGGCCTGGGAGTCGATGACCGGACCGTAGGCCACGTGATCGCGCGACGGCCCACTACGGCCAAACCCGGGCATCGTGACATAGAGCAGCGACGGATTGAGTTCATGAAGCTCGCTCTCGTCCAGCCCGAATTGAGGCATGACCCGCGGGCTGAAGTTCTCAATCACGACGTCGGCTGTTGCGATGAGCTCCTTCAAGACCGGCAAGCCCTCAGGCTGCGTCAGGTCAAGTGCCAGGCTCCGCTTGTTGAGGTTGTACTTGTTGGAGAATCCGATGCGGTTCCAGTGGCGCTCGCCGGGGTCGTTGTCCGGGTAATAGCGGGTGGCCATGACCGAGGTCTGATCGATGGTGGCCAGGCCACGGGCCCAGGGGGCTTCGATCATGATGACATCGGCGCCGAGGTCAGCAAGAACTCGGGTTGCGTATGGCCCAGCCCAGACTCGGGTGAGGTCGATCACCCGCAGCCCGGCCAGCGGGCCATGAGCGAGATTTGGGGTTGGCTCATCTGGTTGAGACCCGGGAGCGCCTGGTTGAGATCCGAGAGTGCCGGGATGAGCATCGGGGTCGCCTGAGACGGTGACCCTGGCGACAGGGCCCGGAGCCCGCACCTGTCGGTGGCCAAGATCTGTGGTTGCCCAGAAGTCGCGGATGTCAAGATGTTCGTCGTTGAGAAGGTCGACCATCGAAGACACCGAGGTGGCGGGCACCCGCACCGCCTGAAGTAGATCGATGGTCTCATTCAGATCCTGAGCTTCAAGCCACGGAATGAGGTGTTCGTCGAGCAAAGTCGGATGATGCATGAGGTCGTAGATGCCTTGCACCTCTGGCCGCTGCAACAGATGATCGAGGCCAGCGATGGATACAAGCGTCTCCAACTGGTCGCCTCGGGGAGCGATGAGGGAAATCAGGCCGTCGCCACAACGATAGACGCCGACGGGGCGGCCGGGTCCGGCGTAGCGATTCCCCATTCTGGTCAAGATGTCACCATTGTGGGTGTAGCGGAGCAGGGTGAACTGGTGCAGAGCGGTCATCACCTCGTGGTGCGTCACCTCGACGACCTGGCCTCTTCCGGTCATTCCTCTGGCCCGGAGGGCGGCAAAGGCGCCAATCGCGGCGTGGGTTCCGGCGGCGTAGGCCACCTGATGTTCCGGGCCTCGCAGTGGTTCCCGCCCCGGGTCTCCGTTCAGGTAGAGATGACCGGAAACCGCCTGATCGGTAATGTCGCTTGATCGGTATTTGGAGAACGGTCCGGTAGATCCGAATGGCGAGATTTGTACCTCGATTCGGCGGGGGTCGGATTCGAATCGGGCAACGACCGATGTCAGCGGATCCGGGGAGGAGCTTTCGATGATGATGTCGGCGGCCGCAACCAGGGGGTCGAGCTCGGCGTCATCGCCGAGCGAGAGGATGTGCTTGGAGCGATTTAGGTACAGCCGCATGCCCTCGGTCCACTCCGCATCGGACCCGGTAACGCCGGAAACGGTGGTGACCGATGCTCCCCAGTCGGCTAACAGCTTGGCGGCATAGCCTCCTGCCACCGAGCCTGCGATCTCGAGCACGCTGAGCGTGTCAATTTTCGAAGGTCCGATGGCTGTCACGATAGATGCTGCAATCGTGACTAACGCCAGTAGTTGTTCGCCGCAGCGATGGTCTGAAACTCGATGGCTACGATCTGACCAGCCTGCATGAGCTTGGCGCTGTCTGAGTCGTAGTCCGGCCGGAGCTTCGTTCGGACTTCGGCGTCGGGCTGGAGGGTGGCGATGGTCTTGCGGGCCATCATGATTGCCAGCTCGCGGCCTTCAGCTGGAGTCTCGGTGATGAGGGTCGGGATGAGGTCGGTGAAGTGCGACACAGTGGGCCTTTCGTCGATGACGCCTTGATCGTATCGCACGCTATTAAATCGTGCGCGACTTATATCGGGATAATCGACACCCATGCTGGGCAGGGGGTGGGCCTGGTTGTTATAGGGCGGCGGGGAGTTGCTGCCGTAGCCGATTAAGAGTGTCGCGTAGCTCGACCGCGTTCGGAGTTGCATCGATCGCCGCGCACGTAACATCGGCGGTGACCTTGCTGACCTTTGACTTCAACTTCTTGCCCTTTGGGAGCAGCGAAACGGTCACCCGGCGGCCATCCGATTTTGACCGGTGTCGCTCGAGGATGCCAGCTGCCTCCATCCGCTTCAGCAGTGGAGTTAGGGTCGCCGAGTTCAAGGAAAGCCGCTCGCCGATTTCGGTAACCGACAACCCATCGTCCTCCCACAGCACCAGCAGAACCAGGTACTGCGGGTAGGTGAGATTGAGACGTTCTAGGAGCGGCCGGTAGAGCCGCTGAACGCCGTGAGCGGCCGAGTACAGCGCAAAACAGAGCTGATCGTCCAGCAGCATCGACACCGCATCCTCGCTTGAGCCAGCGGAGTCAGCCGCGGACGAACTCTTCTCGGCTGCAGAGGATGTACGGCCTGGCATCGTTCCAGCGTACGCAATCCTCGATGGGTTCACGGCCTCTGACCCAGCGGAACACACATGTCCGGATCTGGCTAGGTCGGGCCGGCCGTTGGTGGGAGAATACTCGCCATGCAGTGGATCGACGATGGAAGAGGCCAGGTCAACGCAGTCAAGACGACAGGTATCTACTGCCGCGCTGGCTGCGCCGGGCGACCGAACCCGGAGAACGTGGCTCGCCTGGGTTCACCGGTTGAGGCAGAAGTGGCCGGCTACCGCTCGTGTTTGCGATGCCGGTCCGATGAGCTGCCAATCGTCACGTTCAAAGACCACTTTGACCCCCTTGTGGCCCGAGCACTGCTCCAGATCTGCAACGGATACCTGGACGCCCACACCGAACAGGATCTGGCGGCGTCCGTCGGAGCAAGTGCCCGTCATCTCCGCCGGCTGTTTGCGCTGTCGATCGGTGCGACCCCGTCGGAGGTAGCCCGATCTCGCCGATCGCACTTCGCCCGGCTCCTGCTCGACGGCACCGATCTCGCCATGACCGACGTGGCATACGCCTCGGGCTTCGGGAGTCAACGTCGCATGAACGACGTCATGATCGAGACGTTCAAGTTCACCCCAACCGAGCTCCGGGCTCGGCGGCGCCGACGCAGCTCGTCGAGCGTCGACGGGGGACTGAAGCTCCGCCTGTCTGCCACACGGGCGATTGAATTCGAGCGGATAATCGACCAACTCGGCGAGACCATGATCGAGGGCGTCGAATCGATCAGCGATCGTACCTACCGACGTACAACCGAGGTTTGCGGACACCCCGGTGTTATCGAAATCTCCTGCGACAAAGCCGATCGCGAACTCATCGTGGTCGTTCATCTGCCGACGCTGGCCGGGCTCATCAACGAAGTCGCCAAGTGCAGGCGGTTGGTGCGGCTCGACGCAGCGGCGCCCGGGCCGCCGGGGGGCTGGGGCCGATTCGAAACCGCGGTGCGAAGCCTCTTCGAAACAGCGACTGGCCGGGCTGAGGCCAGGAAACTGCTGGCGGATCTGGCAGCCAGCGATGGGGGCACAGTCCCCGGTGCACAAGAGTTTGGCCTTACTCGTCAATTCCCCGCCGCCTCGAAGCTCGCAACCGCCGAGGCCGGAACCGGCGTGCTGAATCCGTCGCTAGCTCGCGACCTACAGTGCCTTGCGGAGCTGGAGCTTTCTGGTGAGCTGGCGGCCATGAACCGCACGGCGCTCGACCGAAGCCTGGCGACGACAGCAATCAGCCCGCAAGCTCGACAAGCTGTCGCCGCAGCACTCCTCGATTCCTAGCGGGAATGCAGGCTTGGGTGGGCTTTCTTGGAGGCTTCGACGTGGTTAGTCCAAGCTCGCCGGGCCGGGTTGTGTACCCACGATGTAGCTGTAGGCGTCGATGATGAGCTGCAGGGCGATGTCGGCTTCAGCGGCCGACTCAGGGACATAGATCATGACGACGCCGTCCCAGAAGTTGTCGCGCCCGACCAGCGGGTGAAGCTCTCCCCACTTTGTTTCGTTGACTTCGAGGGCACGATCGACGGGCAGCCACAGATGAAGGCTGCCATCGGGGTGAAAGTGGCCGAACTCTCTGCCGCCTGGGAGCACGTCGGGTCTCGCCAGTTCAAGGTCGTCAGGCAGAAGGAGACTTCGGGCGCCTGGAAGAGACAGCGCCGATTCGCCTTCCTCGATTCCGGGAATCGCGAACACCCGCTGTCGTAACTCCGCATCGATGTCTGGATGCGGTATTGCGTCGGTTTGAATGTGCGGCACTCCACCAGTCGTCTGACTACGAGGACCTTCCCGAACCGGCAGAGCGGCAAGATCGTCGCTCGCGCTCGACGCGGTGGCGTCGGCCTCGGTGCGCTCGTCGATGGGCTCGACGGCAGCTACTTCGGCAGCTGTGTTTGGTGCATCTGCGGTCTGTTCGGTCTCACCGCTGCAGGCAGCGACGAGCAAGACCAGCCCAAGCGAGACGTGTCTGGCGGGCAATGACCAGCAGTTCATGAAGTGGGCTCTTCAGGCTCGGACGGTGTCTCGGGTGTGGAGTTGAGAAAGCGGCGGACCGTGCTGGTGATGAGATCGTCGCTGATACGCGCCCGGAGCATGATGTGTTGATGGAAAAGTGGTCCGGCAAGGGCGGCACAGGCTTCGTCTACGGCGAGGGTTGGGGGTAGTTCGTTCCGGTCCACGGCGGCGGTGAGGACGTCGTGGATCTGTTGCAGTACGCCATTCGCGAAACGCTGCTGAGCGGCGACAAACGTTCGATCTTGGTTGGCGTACCCAAGGAGTGCCGCGAAGACCTGCCTGAACGCTCGCTTGACCATCCGGGTGCGAAGGTTGGAAAGCACCATGATGAGATCGGCCTCAAGGTCATCGGTGATGGTCGTCGGAGCGTGGGGCGCGACCAGGGTACCGACCGCATCGAGTAACAGGCTCGGCTGGTCCGGCCAGTGGCGGTAGATCGTGGTCCGAGCGACCCCTGTTTCCTTGCCGACACGCGATGCGGTGACCTCACCGGCGCCGTGCTCGATCAGCAGTTCCACCGCGGCGTCGAGAACAACTTGGCGCACCCGGGTAGTGCGGGGGTTCTCGCCTGGTTGTGTATTTGGGTTCACCATCTGGGCTCCAACACCATGTTGTCATCATACCCTACTAGCTGTAGCTTAAGCTACAACTTGTAGCTTAACTATGAAACAAGGCTCCCCACACCACAGAGGTAAACCGTGAATCAACCTGATCCGATCGCACGCTTCGATGGGACGACCATCAGCTACACCTATGACAACGGCTGGGACTTCAGCAATACGTTCGAAGGCAACATTCGTGTAACCCAGAGTCCTCGTCGGGGAGAGCTGCGCGAGCCAGTCCAGATACGAGAGCTACGGCCCGACGTCTTTCTCATTTCATGGGTCGACGGCGAGATGGGAATGCTCGCTCAGATCATCGATCTCGAGAAAGGCACCGTCATGGCCACAATCCCATCTGAGGCTGAGCCAAACAGCACCGAGATCATCACCGCCACCATCTCCAGCTTCGACGGCTGACCGGCGTCGAACTCCACAGCTAAGCCAACGAACCCGCACAGAATTCCGAGGATCGCTCATGTCTGAACCAATTATCGCTGACAACTCGCCGAAGGCCGTAGAGGTGAAGGCCGGTGAGGAGTACCACTGGTGTGCTTGCGGTCAGTCGAAGAACCAACCATTCTGCGACGGCTCTCACGTCGGGACAGACTTCACGCCCGTTGCATTTACGCCCGATGCCGATGGCGAGGCATACCTGTGCGCCTGTAAGCACACTGGCAGTGCCCCACACTGTGATGGCACACACACCCAGTTCACCGCCGATCAGGTTGGTACCGACGGCACCGCTGGGGCACAGGCGGAGACGCCGGTTGCTGTTGGCGGCTCGGACAGTCCGGTTGCCCGGGCCACCCCCGAAGAGCCAACCGTGGCCTTCATCCATGAGCTCGCTCGTGACGGATTGTCGAAAGTGGGTCATCACGGCCCGATGACCTCGATGGGTGTACCCCGCAAGGATCTGCCTCATTGGGACGATCTGCAGATCATGGCGGCCCAGATGGCCACAAAACCGCTGCTCGATGATGTCGAGGTAGCCACCGAGCTGATCATCGGCCCGGAGGCCGACAAGCCACTCCGACTTGAGATTCCGCTGTTCGTGTCCGACATGAGCTTCGGTGCACTTTCGGAGGAGGCGAAGGTTTCCCTCGCCAAGGGAGCCGAACTCGCAGGCACCGGGATCTGTTCTGGCGAAGGTGGCATGCTCCCAGAGGAGCAGGCAGCCAACAGTCGCTATTTCTACGAGCTGGCCAGTGCCAAGTTCGGTTACCGCGAAGATCTGCTTCCACTCGTGCAGGCATTCCACTTCAAGGGTGGACAGGGAGCCAAGACTGGAACCGGCGGCCATTTGCCAGGGTCAAAGAACATCGGCAAGATCTCTGAAGTTCGGCAGATCCCCGAGGGTGAGTCGGCGATTTCGCCATCCACGTTCACCGACCTGGACTCCGCAGACGACTTCCGTCGCTTCGGCAACCGTGTTCGCGAAGTCACCGGCGGTATCCCGATCGGCATGAAGCTGAGCGCCAATCACATCGAAGCCGACATGGGCTTCGCCCTCGACGCGGGAGTCGATTACATCATCCTCGACGGTCGCGGCGGCGGCACCGGTGCGGCTCCGGCGATGTTCCGTGATCACATCAGCGTGCCCACCATCCCCGCCTTGGCTCGTGCTCGTCGCTTTCTCGACGAAAGTGGAGCAAGCGGACGGGTCACGCTCATCATCACTGGTGGCCTGCGGGTGCCAATCGACTTTGTGAAAGCGTTGGCGCTCGGCGCAGATGGTGTTGCGGTATCGAACTCAGCCATGCAAGCGGTCGGCTGTGTGGCGGCACGGATGTGCAACTCGAATAACTGTCCGGCCGGCATCGCCACGCAGAAGCCTGAGCTACGGGCTCGTCTCGATGTGGAGGCCGCGAGCCAGCGCCTGGCCACATTCTTTGGGGCATCGACCGAGCTCATGGAAGTCATGGCCCGGGCTTGCGGTCACGACCATCTCGGAAAGTTCACCAAGAACGATCTCGCCACCTGGGATGAAAAGATGGCCAAGTTGACCGGTGTCGAATACTCGGGCTTCGACGCCTAGCGGCGTGGGCTTTTCGTGCTGAGCGATAGCGACTGGGAGGCTAAGACGGCGCCGCTGTCAGAGGTGGACTCGTTCCCGTAGAGTTCTGTGACCAAAGCAGTATCTCTTCCAGACCAACATGACCGAAAGCGACCGTCAATGAGCGTTCGAACCGAGAAGTCCGGAGCGGTGTGGACCATCATCCATTCCCGACCTGAAGCCCGCAATGCCATGGACCCCGAAAGTGCTGCCTCCCTTTACGAGGCCTTCCTGGCCTTCGAAGCTGACGATGATGCCTCGGTCGCAGTGTTTTGGGGCGAGGGCGGTTCATTCTGCGCAGGCTGGGATCTGAAACACGCCGCTGCACTCGACGAGCCGGAACCACTGTCGGAATTCGCCATTCCCGCCGATGGGGGCGACTACGGCAATGGGGCTGACATACCGATGGGAGCAATGGGTCCTAGTCGACTGGAGCTCGACAAGCCGGTCGTCGCGGCGATCGCAGGACCGGCAGTCGCTGGCGGAATGGAACTGGCGATGTGGGCCGACTTCCGGGTCATGGAAGAAACCGCATACCAAGGCGTCTACTGCCGACGGTGGGGTATCCCGCTCATCGACGGTGGCACGGTCCGGCTGCCCCGATTGGTTGGAGAGGGGCGCGCTCTCGAACTCATTCTTACCGGCAGGCAGGTAATGGCCGCTGAGTGCGAACGCATCGGTCTTTGCGAATACGTCGTACCGGAAGGGCAGGCCCGGGCAAAGGCCGAAGAGTTGGCCCGCCAAATCGCCGCCTTCCCGCAGCTGTGTGCTCGCGCTGACCGTCGCTCTGTGAAGGCGCAGCATGGGCTCAACGTTCGAGATGCGCTTGTTCAAGAGTGGTACAACAGCCGTGCCGTATTAGAGGCTGAGGGCATCGAAGGTGCAGGTCGATTCAGCTCAGGCGCGGGCCGCCATGGCACCGGCATCTAGCAGTGTCTTTCCGCCGAGCAGGCGAGCAGCGAACTAGCGCGTAGGTGAGGTGGCGGGTCAGCCTCGCTGGAGGCGACCGGGGCGTTCGCCGGTCAGTTCGTCATCGAGCACGGTGACCACGCCACGTTTGATCGTGGCCCGGTAGCCCTCGACTCGCTGAAGAAGACGGGTGCCGCCGGCCGGAAGATCGGCGACCAGATGTGGGGCCATGACGTTCAGCCGGTCGTGATCGATCACGTTGATGTCGGCCAGCTTGCCTGCGGCGAGCACGCCTCTGTCGGTCCAGCCAACGTGGGCTGCGGTGGCCTGGGTCTGGCGATGCACCACGTCTTCGAGTGGAATCAGTTCGCCTCTTGAGCGGTCACGAGTCCAGTGGGTGATGGCGGTCGTCGGGAATGACCCGTCGGAGATGGCGTTGCAGTGGGCGCCAGCATCGGAGAGCCCGTAGATCGAGTTCGGCGACGTCATCATCTCCCGAAGGTCGTCCAGGTCACCGTTGGCATAGTTCATCAGCGGGATGTAGAGCAGCTGACCGCCGTCGTTTTCGAGAAGCAGGTCATACATGACCTCGTTTGCCTGGCGACCCTCAGCTGCCGCGATGCCAGCCACCGAACGTTCTGGCGTCGGCTCGTAGTCGGGTACATCGGCCAGGGGATACATGCGGTCATAGGCCGAGTGGATGACTCTGGCGAAGCTGCGGGCGGTGGCCTCGCCGTGCTCGGTCAGGATCTGCGCCCGAACCTCGGGCGTCTGCAGACGAGCCAGCCGCTCGGCTGCGTCGAGGCCGGCCATCGCCACGTAGGTTGGGCTGAAGTTGAGCGGGTTGGCTGAGGCGTTGAGGCCGATCAGCACACCGATTGGGCGAATCGCCACCTGAGCCTTGGCATCTGCTCCGGCTTCGTTCCACTCACCGATCGCTTCCAGGAGTTCACGGAACCGGTTCGGGGTGTCGTCGTTCTGCTGAACGGTGAAGCTGATTGGCCGACCTGTCTCGGTGGCCAGCTTGCGCAGCAGCTCGATCTCGTTCTCGACCAGCTCGTCGTTATCGGACTGGTAGGCATCGGAGATCAGCTGGATCACACCACGATCGGCCTTGCCGAGCGCGGCGGCAATGCCGAGCACTTCGTCGGTCGAAGCTTTTAGCGTGCCGATCTTGCGACCGGTGCTGGTGCGGTGGGCGATGGTCCGCGAGGTGGTGAAGCCGAGCGCACCGGCTTCGATTGCTTCTTGACAGAGCAGGGCCATGGTGGCGATCTGGTCGGCATCGGCCGGTATGTCCATGTTGGCGCCGTCGTCGCCCATCACGTAGTAACGCAGCGCGGCGTGAGGGACCTGCGTGCCGATGTCGATCGGCCACTGGCGCCGTTCGAGCGCATCGAGGAACTCGGGGAAACTTTCCCACTCCCACTGCAGACCTTCGGCCAAGGCGGCGCCGGGGATGTCTTCGACACCTTCGAGCAGCTCGATGAGGTATTGGCGGTTGTCCGGACGGGCGGGGGCGAACCCGACGCCGCAGTTGCCGACAACCAGCGACGTCACGCCGTTGATCGATGATGGGGCGAGGTCGGGGTCCCAGGTGAGCTGACCGTCGTAGTGGGTGTGGATGTCGACCCAGCCCGGGGTGACGATGTGGCCGGTGGCGTCGATTGTGCGATGGGCTGGACCAAGGTCGGAACCGATGGCGACGATTGTGTCGCCGTCGATGGCGATGTCGGCGACGAATCGGGGAGCGCCTGTGCCGTCGACGACGGTTCCATTGGCGATTACGAGATCATGCATTGTCATAGTCTCTCATGACCGCTACGGCAGTAGCCAAAGCGCGGTGAGTCGGTCCTTCGAGCAGGTCTAGCGAGTTCCGGCCGCAACGCAACAATGTCGCCTCATATATCGGCGTGGTAGCTTCGAGATTCCGACCTGAACCAATGACGAACCGACCGGAGGCTTCTGTTGAACAAGGCGCTGAACGCCGAACTCCCCGCCGACTTCAACCTCGCTGAGGCCAAGTGGTTTCAGTACAGCGGGAGCCCAAAGTTTGATTACCCAATCGACTATGCGGTGTCGGTCATCGAGGCCGATGCCGACGCCGGACGCATCGACTTC
>JBOEHD010000237.1:0-13132 GCA_050633745.1 Acidimicrobiales bacterium | reverse complement strand
TCGGCATGCTGGCCACCACCGGTGTCGTCGTCTCGGTCGACGCATACGGCCCGATCGCCGACAACGCTGGCGGAATCGCCGAAATGGCCGAACTCGACCCATCGGTGCGCGAAGTAACCGACGCACTCGACTCGCTGGGCAACACCACCGCCGCTGTGGCCAAGGGCTTCGCCGTCGGTTCGGCAGCCCTCACCGCTCTGGCGCTGTTCAAGAGCTTCGAGTTCGCAGTGGCCAAGGCCGCTCTGGACTACCCGGAGAAAGACATCGTCTTCTCCCTCGACATCGGTAAGGTCGAGGTCTTCCTCGGTCTGTTCGTCGGCGCCATGCTGCCGTTCCTGTTCGCTGCGCTGACCATCGATGCCGTTGGTCGTGCCGCCTACAAGATGATCGAAGAAGTTCGCCGCCAGTTCCGGGAGATCCCGGGTCTGCGTGAAGGGGCCGAGGGCGTAAAGCCTGACTCCGCCCGCTGCGTGGCTATCTCGACCGCAGCCTCGCTGCGGGAGATGATCATTCCCGGCGCCCTTGCGGTCGTCGTACCACTGGTCATCGGCTTCATCAGCATCAACGCTCTCGGCGGCTTCCTCGCCGGTGCCCTGGTCAGCGGCTTCGCTCTGGCCATCTTCATGGCAAACGCCGGTGGCGCTTGGGACAATGCCAAGAAGTACATCGAGGCTGGCGCTCATGGTGGCAAGGGTGGCGAGCAGCACAAGGCTGCCGTCGTCGGCGACACCGTTGGCGATCCGTTCAAAGATACTTCCGGTCCGGCCATGAATATCTTGATCAAGGTCATGACCATCGTGAGCCTGGTGTTCGCTTCGGCCTTCGTTGCCGGCCCGTTCGCCTAGTTCAAGACCACCGGCGGGCAGCTAGCTTCCAGCCGGTGTTTCGATAGAGAAGTTTCACTAAGAAACAACGACAGAATTCGACAGGGGCCGCAGCGCTGGGTTTACACCCACCGCAGCGGTCCCTGTCTGTATTTCGCTTTCCGTATTGACTGTCCGTATTCAGAGCCGTATTGGCTGTCCGTATTCAGAGCCGTATTGGCTGTCAGTATTAGCTGGCAGGATGAGCTGCCAGTATTGTGCCGGTAACGCAAAACCCTGAGGAGACCAATGGCCGTTCGGAAACTTGAATCCACCGATGGTTTCGTGATCGTCGACTTCCCCGATGTGCCCGCAGCCGGCCCCATCAGGCGGGCCAAGAAGATCCTGCAATCAAGCGCTACCGATCTCGCACGCTCGGCCAGCTACACCTTCGCCTCGTTCGAAATGGAGCGAGCCGGTGCCTCAGGTGGGCTCAATGCCGAGGGTGACAAGATTCCGGACGCTGTCGAAGCGCTGATCGGTGAACTTACGGGCGATGCTGAAGCGGGCCAGCTCCACCTCTACCCCGGCAAGGGCATGTCGGCCGAGCAACTCGCTCCCCTGGCCGCCGCGGCCAAGCTCAACTCGCTCGCCGGTTCCGACAAAGCCACCACCGCAGGCGTTGTTGCCGCCGCCAGCTGGGCCGTTGGTGGATCGCTGCAGGGCAAGAAGGTTGCCATCGAGCAAACCGCGGCCGCCCCCGCTCCGGCCGACCTGGCCCAAAGCCTGGCCGCTGTCGGTGCCGAAGTTGTCGACGTGCCAGGCGTCGCTGAAAAGCCGTGGATGATCTGGGGAGCCGACGTCGACGTGATCCTGGCCGGGACCAAGCCCGGCACCCTCACCCACCAGGGCACCGACTTTGTAAAAGCCGCGGCTTTGGTGCCATGGGGTCAAATTCCGTTCACCACAAAGGCGGTAGCCCAGCTTCTGAAGAAGGGCGAGACGATCGTCGTGCCCGACTTCATCTCCGCTGCCGGTGGCCTTATCGCCGGTTACCTCCCGGGGGACGAGGCCGACATCATCAAAGAGATCGTCTCGTCGGTGGCCATGATTCTCACCGAGGTTGGTAGCCACGAAGACGGTCCGCTGCTTGCGGCCTGCTACCGCGCTGAGGCCTTCATGACCGGTTGGCAGGGTAAGGCCCCGTTTGGGCGCCCACTCGCAGCCTGAGGCGCCCACACGGCGGCCTGACTAGCTGCTTGTAGCCGGATCAGCTTCGACTCACCGGTACCATTGGCGCACCTCGGCTCTTTGGACAGACCAGCGGGCCGGCTAAAGGATGTAGTTGAGTAGCCAAAAGTGAGCCGCGGCGTTCGATGTTGCAGGCTTGGGCGACTGATAGTTGGGAGTTGGCTATGGTTCGGTACGACAGAGAAACCGCAGAACGTGGTGCAAAATACGTCGATGATCGACGAGGCTCAGGCGGCACTCGCCGCAGGGGCGGCGGCGGCAAGGCAGTCGGTGGAATCGGTGGCCTGCTGCTGCTGATCGTCGGCGCGATCTTTGGGCTCGATCTGACAGGCGGCGGTGGCGGTGGGTTCGGCGGAATCGACGCCACCACTGGCTTCGATGGCGGCGCGGTCAGCACCGGCAGCGGCACCGCGTCGAGCATCGATGACGACACCGAAGAGTTCATGAGTTTCCTGATGTTCGACATTCAGGAAACCTGGGACGAGTACTTCACCGAGTCAGGCCAGCTCTATCAAGAAACCAAGCTGGTGATCTTCGATGGGGTGGTCGACACCGGCTGCGGTCGGGCGACCGCACAGGTTGGTCCGTTCTACTGTCCCGCTCCCGGTGACCAGCAGGTCTACATCGACTTTGAGTTCTACAGCGACTTGAGCCGCCGCTTCGGCGCCCCCGGCGACTTCGCTCAGGCCTACGTCATCGCCCATGAGATCGGGCACCACATCCAGTCGATTACCGGCATCAGCGACGCGGTCCGCAGCGCCCAGGCCAGCGACCCTGGAAACAAGAACGAGTACTCCATTCGCCAAGAGCTGCAGGCCGACTGCCTCGCTGGCGTTTGGGCCAACTCGGCCAGCAAGAGACTGACCAGGGTTAGCGGCCAGCCGATCATCGAGCGAGGCGATATCTCTGAAGGTATGGTCGCGGCAGCGGCCGTCGGCGACGATGCGATTCAGGCCTCGGCCGGTATGCGGGTCGATCCTCACACCTGGACCCACGGCTCGGCAGCCCAGCGCGAGACCTGGTTCCTCCAGGGCTTCGACAACGGCGATCCGGAACTGTGCGACCCGTTCCAGCTCGATAAGGACAACCCCTAAGCTATTCGACGATTCGAATAACTCTGGCCGGCACGCCTACGGCGACCGCGTTGTCCGGAAGGTCGGCGGTAACCACCGACCCGGCCCCGACCGCCACATGGCGGCCGATGGTCACCCCGGGTAACACAACGGTGTTTGTGCCCAACCATGAACCGGCCCCGATAACCACTGCTTCTTCTGGCTGAGACTGTTTGCCGATCGGCAGCTCCAGATCGTCGACGCTGTGGTTCTGATCCGTCACGTAGACGTTGGGACCAAAAAACACATCGTCTTCGATGGTGATGCTGAAGTGGCCGACGATGCTTGAGCCTCTCCCGATAAGGCACCGGTCCCCAATGTCGACCACTCGATCACTTATCAGCTTCTGCCCTGGAACCATTCCCGCTGAGAGCGACACGTGCGGGCCGATCAGCGTGTCGCGACCGATGCTTATCCCGGTCTCCCCATAGAGGGCGGTGGGCGGGAAGCAGATAATCGAACCCTCACCGAAGTAGGCGAAGTCAGCGGCCCGTCTCGAGTCGCGGTGGATGAAGGCCTTCCGGGCCATCCATTCGTAGGCGGCGACTATCACGTCGCCAAGCGCCGGAGTCCGCCGACCGGGTTTTGAAGCCATCGCTGCCCGGGTTAGCTGTTGCCGACACACTCTCTGGCAGCGTCGGTGACCGCCGGGGTGACCTTGCTCTGCTCGGCCGACAGCACTTCAGGTTCGTTGAAGTTTGCCGCCAAGCCCGACATGGTGGTGTCGGAGAGGTCGGTGCTCAGGAGCTGAGCTGCAATGCACTGGGCCTCTTCGAGGGTGATCGCCACCGTCGGGTCGTTCTCCGCGGCCTCAACGATCGATTCCGTCAGGTCGGCGGCGGTCGGACGATTAGCACAGCCAGCGGCGAACAGGCCGCTGCCGATCAGCAAAACGGCAATCGGAATCCGGGACATCAAGCTATCTCCAAGCACAAAATCTGATCCGGCCCATATCCGAATCACTCCGCGAGACCTTACCCGGCTTTGCCACCCAGTCGGTGTAATCCCCTGCCGATACAAATGGCTCCCCCGGTGGTGGCTCAACTAGCGTCGGTTTGTACGCCTCAGGAGGTAAAGCCATGACTGCAGTGATCCCAGCGCCCGACGCCAACAACGAGTGGCGGTTGGATACTCCAGGGGCCGACGGTTGGACCCGGTCGGCCCAGCCCGATTCTGACCGCAAGTTTTTTATGGCCTCGGCCGACGGCCACGTCCAGGAGCCGCGCGACCTTTGGCTGTCGAGAATGGAGCCCCGCTACGCCGAGCGACTGCCGGGCATCGTGCTCGACGGGAAGGGCGACCAGTTCCAAAAAACCGAAGGATTCCGCCAGCCACTCAAGCTGCAGAAGACCGTATTCGAGGGCGAGGATCACCTGCGCAATCGCGCCGGCCGCACTCCGGAGGAACGACTGGCCGATCTAGCAGCCGACGGCGTCGACGCCGAGGTGCTATTTCCGAACAAGGGCCTAACTATTTGGGCCACCACCGATACCGCGTTCTCCGCTGCGATGTGTCGGGCGTACAACGACTGGGCTTGGGAAACCTTCGGCGACTACAACGACCGATTGGCCCCGATGGCTGGCATCGCTCCAGCAGACGTCGATGGGGCGATCGCCGAGATCCAGCGCTGCGCCGACCTAGGCTTCCGAGGCTTGTCGCTGCCGTGTAAGCCGGTATGGGGTCCGCCGGACCACGCCGACCTCAACTACAACCTTAAAGAGTTCGATCCACTGTGGGCCTGCATCACCGAGGTTGACCTACCGGTCACGTTCCACGTCTCCACCGGCCGCGACCCGCGGGCCTCACGCAGCCGGGGCGGGGCCATCATCAACTACGCTGTGCACTCGCTGGCGCCAACCATGGAGCCGCTGGTTAATATCTGCGCTTCGGGCGTAGCCGAGAAGTTCCCCACCCTCCGCTTCGGCAGCATCGAAGCGGGCATCGGCTGGGTTGCCTGGGCTCTCCAGTCGATGGATGAGGCCTACCTCAAGCACCACATGTGGGTTCGACCGAAGTTGGAGCTGCTGCCAAGCGAGTACTTCAAGAGACAGGGCTTCGCCAGCTTCCAGGAAGACAAGGCTGGCCTCGACCTCGCTCGTGAACATGGCCTGGTCGACAACTTCCTTTGGGCCAACGACTACCCCCACCATGAAGGCTCCTGGCCTCATTCGGCGGCGGCGATCGAACGCACCATGGGCCAGCTCGATGACGGCGAGCGGGCCAAAATTCTGGGTCTAAACAGCGCCAAGATTTTCGGTTTCCCGATTCCCGAGCGCTACCTCGATCACGAAGACGCCAGGAGTGCCGCTAGTTTCGGATCATGACCGGATCCTCACCAGAATCAGCCAGCGCGGTTGGAGAAATTTGTTACCTGTCGGCCATCGAGCTGGCGGCCAAACTCCGCTCTGGCGAGCTTTCGGCGAGCGAGGCCCTCGAGGCGGCCGTAGCCAGGGTTGAAGCCCGCAACCCCGAGATCAATGCGGTTGTGACGCTTGATCTCGAACGGGCCCGCGCCGCGGCGTCAGCGGTCGACTCGGCTCGGATCGACGCCAAGCGTGACGCCGACCTTGGCCCCTTAGCCGGCGTGCCCATCACTATCAAAGACTCGCTCATGGTCGACGGCGTCAAGACCACCTCCGGTGCCCCTGAGCTCGCCGACTACGTCGCCGAGGCCGATGCGGCGTCGGTCGCCGGCCTGAAGGCTGCCGGGGCCGTGGTGTTCGGCAAAACGAACCTGCCGCTCTATGCCGGCGATGTCCAGAGTTTCAATGAGGTGTTCGGCACCTCAAACAATCCGTGGGACATCGACCGAAGCCCCGGAGGCAGCTCGGGCGGCTCAGCCGCCGCTCTGGCCGCCGGTTTCACACCGCTGGAGATCGGTAGCGATATCGCCGGTTCGATCCGAAACCCCGCCGCCATGTGTGGCGTTGTCGGGCACAAACCCAGCTACGGGATCGTCCCCGGCCGGGGTCAGATCCCCGGGCCGCCGGGAACGCTAACCCAGGCCGACATCGCGGTGATCGGGCCGATGGCTCGAACCGTCAACGACTGTGAGCTTGGCCTCGACCTGATGAGCGGCCCAGACACCTGGCACGCCGAAGCATGGTCGCTGTCGCTACCAGCGGCTCGCAAAACCGACCCAAAGGGCCTGCGGGTCGCAGTCTGGGCCACCGACGACTACTGCCCGGTCGACCCCGAAATCCAGCAGGCCATTCTGGCCACCGCCGATCGGCTGGCCGAATCTGGGGCCGTCGTCGACACCGACGTCAGGCCCGAAGGCATGGACTTCGCCAAGGTTGACCAGACGTTCCTTTCGCTGCTTGGCGGCGCCATGGCCGGCGGTTACAGCCGCTCGGAGATCCAGGAGATGTCAGAGCAAATCAAGGCCAGCGGCGGCGCACCGCTTCCCGGCGGGCTGGGAATCGAAGGGGCCACCATCGGCCACCGCGAGTGGCTCACAAACAACGAACGGCGGTTGCAGATGAGGCGCCGCTGGCGAGACTTCTTCGGCCAGTGGGACATCCTGCTAGCGCCGATCTCCCCCACCGTTGCTATCCCCCACGATCACTCAAGCCCGATGAGTTCGCGCCAGATTATGGTCGCAGGCCAGCCTCGGCCTTACACCGATCAGATGCGCTGGGTCGGTCTGTTCGGCGTGGTGTACCTCCCGGCGACGGCAGTCCCTATCGGAACCCACTCCAGCGGTCTGCCGATGGCCCTGCAGGCCGTCGGTCCCTACTTGGAAGACCGCACCTGCCTGTCGGTAGCCAGGATGATCGAAGAATCCGGTGGCGGATTCAGCCGACCTCCCGGCTGGTAGCGCGAACCGCTAGGCCGAGGCGGTATCGACCTGGGCGAGCAGGCGATCGACGAACTCGGAGGCGTCTTCCTCGATCCGGCTGCGCTTGATGGCGAAGCCACCGATAACGTCGCCACCTCGAAGACCGACGATGCGAGAGAGTTTGGTTAGCGTTTTGCCGGCGTTGATGGCGTAGGTGCAGTACACCGCGGCCTTCTTCCCATCGATCACCGGCAAGGTGGCCAACCGGGCGCCGCGGCCCGGCTTCTGCCCGAAGAAGAACAACCCGTCTGTCCAGCTTCCGACCACTACGAGGTCGGACTCCGAAAGTGACTGCAGGTTGACCTCGGTGATCGAGCAGGCGATGGTCTCGATACCGGCGGCCGTGAGTTCTCGGGCAATGATCTGACCGGCCAATGCTGTGTTGCCAGTCAAGCTTTCGTAGACCACGGTTGCTTTCATCGCCCCAAGAGTAGTGGCCTCAGACCCCATCGCGGCGGTACCCTGAGCCGATGAGCTACAAGATCGAGATCACGTACTGCGTTCCGTGAGACTATTCAGATCGTGCCGTGAGCGCGACACAGGATCTTCTCTCCAACTACCAGCACGTCATCGAGGACCTGAGGCTCGTCACCGGCGGCCAGGGCGTGTTCGATGTTGTGGTCGACGGCCAAGCGATCTACAGCAAGGGTGAGACCGGCCGTCACGCCAATGACGGCGAGGTGCTGAAGCTGTTCAGCGAACTGGTCGGCCCAAGCGTCAGGCGGTTCGGCACCTAATTTGCGAATCCCAGTTGATGATCCTCAAGACCCGCAAATAGCCGTCTTTCAGGGCCTGCGGGACCATGTGCTGCGGCGGCGACGCGAGCAACCAAACGGCGATATGGCAGGGCTGTTCGTGGCCGAGGGCGACATTGTCGTCGAGCGCGCTCTGGCCGCTGGCTATCAATTGCAGTCGATCCTGATCGACGCAAAGCGAAACAAGCCGCTGCCCGATGTGATCGACGATGCCATCCCGGTCTACGCCGCTGGACCCGAAGTGCTGCAACGCATTACCGGCTATCACCTGCATCGCGGCATGCTGGCATGCTTTATCCGGCGGGAGCTGCTTTCGTTCGACGAGGCCGTGGCAGGCTCAACAACGGTGGCGGTGATCGAAGGTGTAAACAACCCGACCAACCTCGGCGTGATCCTACGCTGCGCCATCGGACTCGGGATCGACTCCTACTATCTCGACCCCAGCTGCTGCGACCCGCTGTATCGGCGTTGCGCCAGGGTGGCCATGGGCGAGTCGTTCAAAACCCCATACGCCAGGTTGGAATCATTCCCCGAGGGGCTCGAAACCCTGCGCCAGGCCGGATTCGAACTGCTGGCGTTAACCCCGGCAGACGACGCCGTTCCACTCAACGAGCTGCGCTATAGCAGCGATGACAAAGTGGCGATCGTCTTGGGAGCCGAGGGCCCAGGGCTGACAGATGCAGCGATGGCCGCCTGCGATCGACGGGTCAAGATTCCCATGGCTGGCGGCACCGATTCGATCAACGTCGGCTCGGCCGCTGCGGTGGCGTTCTACGCCATAACACAATCTCGCTACGCAGTCTCGCCTCGGCTGAGCGATAGGCCAGACCCGAAGTAGCTAGACCGCTACACGGGTGTGGCGTAGACCACGACGTTGTCTTCATATGAGCGCACCGCTCGGTTGAAGTCACCGCCGCAGGTGATTAGAACCAGCTGCGACTCACCGGACCGACCGAAGACCGATTCTCTCGGCAGTTCGTCTTTCGCATACTGCTGCTTGTCGGTGGCGGTGAACCGTCGAGTGGTGCCGTCTTCATAGCTCACTTCGATCGTCGCCCCGATCTCGATGTCATCCAGTTCGACGAACACACCGTTGCGACCGTCGAATGCGATGTGGGCTGCCAAGACCGATGAGCCCTGCTGACCCGGTGTCGGGCCGTACCGGTACCAACCAACCTCGTCGGCCTCTGGGATTTCCATATCGCCGTTTGCCTCGATGCCGACGCCGGTTACCGGAGCGGTCTCGACCCCAAGCGACTCGATCGTCAAACCTGTGGGCCGAGCCGTCTGGGGTACCGGCGCTGGCGCACCGATCGGAGCGGAGGGAAGCTCGGTGATCAGCGCAGCCAGCGCCGAGACATTGTCGGACGGGGCTTCTAGCTCTGGCCCGTCTGAGTTCTCTTTCTTGTTTTCGGTCTCAGCATCAGAATCGACATCAGCGTCAGCATCGACGTCAACATCGACAGGGGCCTCGTTGTCGGTCTGGTCGGCGACCGGGACCGGCGTCATCGGGACCGAGCCTTTCTCACCCTGCTCGGTCTCGGCGATATCCGAGACGCTAGAGCAGGACACAACCGCCAGCAGCAGTGCGGCGAACCACACTGCTGCCAGCGCGTTCCGGAACGACGGCCGGATCGAAGGCCGGAATGCAGCGACCGGTTTGATCAAGGTCATGATGATGCTTGAAGTCCTAGTCGCCAGTTGGGCCGACTAGGCCCGGACCCGACGGACGGCGACGGCGCCGAAGCCACCGAGCGACAGCATGGCAGCGCCTGCCAGCAGTACCAGGGTGCTACCAGCAATGATGCTGTCGGAAGCGGGCAGGCTGTTGCCGGTGTGGACCTGATTCGGGGTGCTGTGGAGGTCGGTGATGGTCTCGGTTAGAACGGTGAGGCTCTCACCGTCGAGCGAGCCGACGGCGTAGACCAGGAGGTGCTCGCCGTCCTTGATCGGCAGATCAGCCGGTCCGATGACCACCGGTGAGGTGGTGCCGGTCGGAACAACCTCGGCCGAGATGGTGCCGACGCCGAGGTCGACGGTTCCGCCGTTGCCGTTCTCAACGTTGCTGAACGCTGCGGCGCCGTTGGCCAGAATGTCGACCGCCGGGGCGGCTGCGGTGTGGCGGACGGTGAGGCGACCTTCGCCTGCGGCGATGGTGGCGACGTCGTTCTGGAAGATGCCGAGGGTTGGGGTGCCATCGGCGTCGAGGTGAGCGATCACCGTGTAGTTACCGGTCGCTGGCAGTTCGATATCACCTGCGTCGATGGCCACGGTGTCGGTGCCTGCGGCCTTGACCTTGAGGTCCTCGAGGGTTGCTCCGGCTAGTGCCGACAGATCTTGGGTGTCGCCAAAGGAGAAGCCTTCAAAGACGTTCTCGCCGCCGGCCTCAACGTCGACGTCGACATCGGGGATGCCGTGAATCAAGTGGATGCGGGCGCCGTCGTCTGCGCTCGCCGGGGAGAGGAACATGAACGGGAATGCCACGATGGCCGCAATCATCGCGGTGAGTATTTTCGATGCAGTACGCATATCTGCCAACCTTCTCTTTCGTTTACTTTTTAATCTTCCGTGAGACGGGTCGTCTCTCGAATCGGGTCCCGCCGGCTATCACCACCCGGGCTCCAGTTACCGACATTTACGTGCCCGGTCCCGGCCCAGATGCGCATTGACCAACAACTTTGGCCATTGATTTTTTTTGTGGCCAAAGTGCATCTGCTGGTCGGTTTCTAGACGTACACAAGGGGTAGGTCTTGCGCTTTGCCCGCTCTGGTTGACCTGGTTGTGTGGCCTTTGGTTGTGCCGTCGAGCATCATCCGCCACGATGGGCGCATGATTCAGAGCACCATGCAGGACTTCCCGCTCACAATTACCGCGTTGTTCCAACACGGGCGGCGGATTCACGGCGATGCTGAGGTCATCACCTGGACCGAGGACGGGCCAAAGACCGCTACTTTCGCCCAGGTTGGCGACCGGGCCGATCAGCTAGCTTCTGCGCTCCGCAAGCTCGGGGTGAATGAGGGCGACCGGGTCGGCACGTTCTGCTGGAACAACCAGCATCACCTTGAGGCCTATCTGGCTGTGCCCTGTATGGGTGCGGTACTGCACACGCTGAACATCAGGCTCTTCCCCGAACAGCTGGCCTACGTGATCAATCACGCCGAAGACAAAGTCATCATCGTCGACAGTTCTTTGATCCCGCTGCTGGCCCGAGTCCGTGACGAACTAACGACCGTTGAGCATTTCATCGTGGTGGGCGACGATGCAGAGAGTGAAACTTCAGCGCTCGGCGAAACGCTGGACTACGAAACGCTTTTGGCCGCCGAGCCGACCGGCTTCGACTATCCGGAGATCGACGAGCGGGCCGCCGCAGCCATGTGTTACACCAGCGGCACCACCGGCAACCCGAAGGGTGTTGCCTACTCCCACCGCTCGACCTACCTGCACTCGTTCGGAATCTCGTCTGCGCAGGCCATGGGCTTCTCGCAGTACGACCGGCTGCTGACCATCGTGCCGATGTTCCACGCCAACGCCTGGGGTATGCCCTATGCCGGTTGGGCGGTAGGGGCCGACATGGTTATGCCTCAGCAATTTCTGCAGGCCGGCCCGTTGGCCGAGATCATCGAGTCGACGAAGCCGACATACTCCGGCGCGGTGCCGACGGTGCTGAACGACATCATGAGCAACCGACCCGACGCCGATCTCAGCTCGCTGCGCCAGGTCGTCTGCGGCGGCTCCGCGGTACCCCGCAGCCTGATCGAGGGCTTCGAGGAGACCTTCGGTGTTCCGATCGTCCAGGCCTGGGGCATGACCGAAACCAGTCCCCTGGCGGCTATCGCCCACGTGCCTAGGGGCACCGATCCAGATGATGCGATGAGTTGGCGGGCCAGGACCGGACGGCCGATGCCCGGCGTTGAAATGCGCATATGCGGCGAGGATGGCGAAGTTCTGCCCTGGGATGGCGAAGCCCAGGGTGAGATCGAAATCCGCGGTCCGTGGATCACCGGCAGCTACTACCTCGACCCAACAGACGAGAAGTTTCACGACGGCTGGCTGCGTACCGGCGACGTCGGATCGATGGAAGCAAACGGGTTCGTGCAGATCTCCGACCGGGCAAAGGACGTCATCAAGTCGGGCGGTGAGTGGATCTCCAGCGTCGACCTGGAGAACACCCTGATGGGCCACCCCGAGGTGCTGGAGGCAGCGGTGATCGGCGTTCCAGATGACCGTTGGGATGAGCGCCCGATGGCCTGCGTTGTTCCGAAGTCGGGCGATGCTCCGGACCTAACCGAGATGAAGCAGTTCCTCGGTGACAAGGTGGCCAAGTGGTGGCTGCCGGAGCGCTGGACCATCGTCGACGAGATCCCGAAGACCTCGGTCGGCAAGTTCGACAAGAAGGTACTGCGGCAGCGTTACGCAGACGGCGAACTCGACGTTCACGAGCCGTAAGCCATGAATCACAAACCATGAATCACAAGCCATGAGTTACAGCCATGAATAGCAGTGAGCGGTACGAGCGGTTTCCCGAGGGCTTTTTCGCCAGGATGGACGACACATCCGACCGCGACTTCTACAGCCAACCACGACTGGTGACCCACATAGACGACGGAGCGATCGCCGCGGTCGGCGGCTTTTACCGCGATCTGGGGATCGAGGGCCGGGTGCTCGATTTGATGAGTTCGTGGATCTCCCACTTCGCCGACCGGCCGGACGCCCTGGTGGCCGCGGGGCGGAACCGGGCCGAACTGGCGGCCAACGATGCCGCGGCCGGCGCGGTGGTCATCGACCTGAACCGCCATCAGGGCCTGCCCTTCGCCGACCGGTCCTTCGACGCCGCCACCTGCTGTGTCTCGGTCGACTACCTGACCTCACCGCTCGAGGTCTTCGACGAGGTGGCCAGGGTGCTGCGCCCGGGGGCCACGTTCTGCGTCACCTTCTCCAATCGTTGCTTTCCGACCAAGGTCATCCAGGGGTGGGCCCAGACCGACGACCGGACCCACGTGGCCATCGTGGCCGACTACTTCCGGGCCAGTGGACCCTGGGAGGAGCCGAACTACGCCACCGACGGTCCACCCGACCGGCCCGGCGACCCCCTCTACGCGGTGTGGGCCCGTCGGGGCCACTGACCGGCCTCAGCCGGCACAGAGCCGCTCCAGAGCCCGATCTCCCCGCCGGTCGCCGACGTTGGTCGAGAGCCAGCCATCATCGACCGAACGGTTCGAACGGCCGCGATCGTTGGCGCACAGTGCGGCGGTCACCTCATCGGCCACCTCGGCATCGAGCCGGTCGAGACCGTCGATCAGGATGGCGTTGCCTTCGCCGCTGAACTGGCCGGCCCGTACGTGGTAGGTGATGGCGCTGTCGCTCCGCCCG
>JBOEHD010000236.1:0-11020 GCA_050633745.1 Acidimicrobiales bacterium | reverse complement strand
AGGCCGCCGGGGCAATCCGGCGGCCTCGTTCGTCTACCGGGTCTCGGACAGCGGCTAGCTCGGCGCCACCGAGGAGCTCACTTCAAGCAACTCGGTATCGGGAGCGATCTCAGCCAGTGCATAGCCTGCACCGGTCGTTGCGGACGGCGAAGGAGGGACCGCAACGCTGGACCCCTCGGCGAGCGAGATCGTCGAGCCATCGGGGCACTGCAGACCCAGTGACCCACGAAGCACAAATAGCAGCAGGAAGTCATGCTCATGGTCGAGCGGCAGCGGCTCGGTGGCCAAAGGCTCGGTGGCCAAAGGCTCGGTGGCCAAAGGCTCGGTGGCCAAAGGCTCGGTGGCCAAATGCCCATGTGAGCGCAGCAGCCTGACAGCCGCCAACCCGTCGGTGGCGTCAGCGATGGCGGTTCGCTGTTCATCAAACATGGCGTACCCCGACTGCTCCCAGCCCATTGTCGCGCCTTCGTGACGTACGAACCGTTGGCCGCCGAAACGCCGCTCGACATCGATCGCCGCGGTCGGCAGCGTCAATTCGTGGTCGACATTGGTGCGATGCTCCGCCGGACAGCTCACCTCGACAACGAACAGATCATCCGAGGCCTCGAGCACCTGATGGCGTATACCCGGAGGCTGCAGCACACAGTCGCCCGGATTCATCACGAACGAGGGCCCCTGATCCTGATAGACCACTCTGACCCAACCCCGGTGGCAGAAAATCAACTGGTAGGCGATGTCGTGGTGGTGAACGTAGTCAGCCACCGGGCCACCGTCGGGGATATGGATGTGCGAGGCGATGTATGCGCCGCCATAACGACCGGGTACTAGGTCGCGGTAGCGCATCCCGGCTCGACCCGTCACCCAGCCATCGCCGCTCTCATGCTCAACCGAAAGCTCTGGGGTGGCCTCAGGGATGTGCAACCCTCGGCGATCCAGCGCCGGCCCAGTCCCGGCTTGTAGCAGGATCAGTGACCGACCGTTGCTGAGTTCGGCCCATGTCGGGTCGTCAGCCGGTCCTAGGGCGTCCAGCTGAAAGCCCTGGGAGCGGTATCGATCGATTGTGTCGTCGAGTTCGGTGCACGTGATCGTCACGACCTCGGAGTCAGGCTCGGCCATCGCAGCATCCTAGGCCCCGTCGCCGTACCGAAGGCAGAGCGACGGAAACCTAGTGGAGGGTACGGCGGAACAGGGAATGGATCCGCTCCCAGTGCCGCTCCGAAGCTTCCACGTCGTACTGGGGGCGCTCCGAGAAGGCAAAGCCATGCTCGGTGGCTTTGTACCACTCGACTTCGCCCGGTTGACCTGACTCGGCGAGTGCTGCCGAAAACTCCTCAACCATTGCCGGTGGGGCGTAGTCGTCGTGCTCGGCGCAGCCAACGTAGATTTCGGCCGCAACTTCGTGCAGGTGCCGGTGCGGCGAATCGTCAGCATCGACCGCCAGCCGAACGCCGTGTATCGATGCTGCGGCCTTGATCTGATGCGGTATGCCTGCCGCAACCATGATCGTGAACGGGCCGCTCATGCAGTAACCGACGGTGCCCACGCGGGTGGTGTCTGCGGCGGCATCATCGGCGGCGTGTCCGAGCATCGAGCGGCAGTCGTTGACCACCATGGCGTTGCTGAGGTTGCCCATCAGTTCGAACATGCGGTCGCGGTCGCCGGTCTCGAAAACGTTGTACTCCTCGACGTCGCGATAGTAGAGCTGCGATGTCATGACGTAGTAGCCCGCTGAAGCTAGTCGTCGCGACATGTTGCGCAGCTCCTCGCGCATTCCCGGGGCGTCCATGAGGAATAGAACAACCGGGTGGGGGCCATCCCGTTCAGGATGGACGATAAAGGTCGGCATCGATCCGTCGCCGGTTGCTATGGAGACCGTTTGTTCATTCATGAGGCCAATGGTGGCCGCATGTCACGTCGGCGGCAAGCCGGTCGACTTACCGGTCTGAGCTTCTGCTGCCTAAGCTTGCGGCAGAAGCTGGCCGACGAGCTGGCACGATGCAGCTAGCCCTGGGCTGGCAGGATGTAAGGATTCGCTTGATGACCGGTGTGCCTCTTTCAGTTCTCGATCTGGCCATGGTGCCCGAAGGTCAGTCGAGCAGCGACGCGCTGACAGCCACAACCACGCTGGCCAAACACGCCGAAGAGCTCGGTTTCTACCGGTTTTGGGTGGCCGAGCATCACAACATGGAGACCGTGGCCAGCACCAGCCCTGCGGTCCTGATGGCCCATCTGGCAGCCAATACCGAGCGCATTCGAGTCGGCTCGGGCGGCGTGATGTTGCCGAACCACGCACCACTGGTCGTGGCCGAACAGTTTGCTCTGCTTGAGGCCATGAACCCGGGCCGAATCGATCTCGGGGTCGGCCGAGCGCCCGGCACCGACCGCTCAACCGCACTTGCTTTGCGGGGCACCGCCGACAACCGCGACGCCGAAGACTTCCCTCGCCACCTCATCGATGTGATGGGCCTACTGGGCGACAAACGAACCGAACAGGGACTGTGGGATCACTTCCGGGCCACCCCCGAGTTGAACACGGTGCCTGCGGTCATCCTCCTCGGCTCCAGCGGTTTCAGCGCACAGCTGGCCGGTGTGCTTGGGCTGCCATTCGCGTTCGCCCATCATTTCGACATGGGCGGAACCCTCGACGCGGTTTCGATCTATCGGGAGTACTTCGAGCCATCTCCGATTCTCGACGAGCCGTACACCATCGTCACCGCGTCGGTTATCGCCGCCGACTCGGCCGAACATGCCGAGTGGCTTTCCGGACCGGCCCGACTACGTCGTTTCGGCATGCGGACCGGCAGGCTCATCCCGCTGCTCGCTCCGGATGAGGCCATGGCGCACCCCGATTTCCCCCAGGCCCAAGGTATGCCAAGTTCATCGATCCTTGGAACCGCTTCAGAGGTTGTCGAAGGACTGCGTGATCTGGCGCAACGCACCGAAGCCAGCGAGTTGATGCTCCATACCTCGACTCATGGTCTCGACGACCGGATGAAGAGCCTGTCGCTGGTCTCCGCCGCCTGGGATCACCCGGCGGCCGATCTCGCCGCCGCTAACGGCTGAGCAAAGACTCGCCCCGGCTAGGAAACCGGGCGCTTCGCCACGCCGTAGAACACCGTTCTCATATCGGAGAAGTCGAGAGCGACGATCTCCCAGCCTTCTTGGCCGAGCGCATTGAAGTAGGCCTCAAAATCCTCGGCCCGCTTCGACTTGAAGGTGCGAGGAGAGGTGACCTCCGCTGAGTCGATGAACTTGTATTCCCACTTCATATTGGCAACCCTGCTCCTGTCCCTGGCCAGGAGTCTATCCATGCCGGTCGGCTAGCGAGAAGGGAAGCGCACTCGGAACTCGGCGCCACCCAGTGGCGAAGTCCCGATCTCCACGGTGGCCCCGTGACTGTCGGCGATCTGTCTGACGATGGCCAGACCAAGCCCACTGCCGCCGTCACCTCTTGTCCTGGCATCATCGATCCGGGCGAACCGCTCGAAGACCCGCTGCCGGTCTTCGGGTTCAATGCCCGTGCCATCATCACCTATTACCAGGCTGATCGCCGCGGTCGATGTCTGTTCACCGTCGGCCGGGCCCTGTTCGGCGTCGATGCTGAGGGCGATCTTGCTGGTGGCATGGCGGGCCGCGTTATCGACCAGGTTGCGCACCAGGCGGGCCAGGTCGGTCGCAGAGCCGGTGACTTCGGCCGGTGCCACTTCGCTCAGATCGACCGTGACCGCCCCGGTCGCCGCAACCAGTTCAGCCTCGACGAAGAGCAACTCGTCGAGCGCTACCGCTACGGGTTTGCCCGGTGACCGTCCGGCCTCGTGGGAGGCGAGAAACAGCAGGTTCTCGACGAGATCCTTCAGTCGTTCACTTTCGCCGACCAGCTGTCGCTGCAGTATTGGCCAGCGCTCATCGTCGAGGTTGGCGGTGTCGACCAGCGCTCGCAGGTTTGCCACCGGGCTCTTGAGCTCGTGGGATGCGTCTGCGGTGAACTGACGCAGCGAATACTCATGGGATTCGATGCGTTCCAGCATGGCGTTCATCGTCGTCGCCAGGTGGGCGACCTCGTCGCCGCTGTCGGGCACCGGCACCCGCCCAGCGAGGCTGGTCCCAGAGATTTCGGCCGCCTTGGAGCGAATGTCCTCCACCGGTTTCAATGCCCGGCCTGTCGTTACCCAACTGAGGGCGGCGACCAAGGCAACCATCGGCGGAAGGCCCAGTGCGAACAGCCGGCCGATGGCGGCCACTGCGTTGTCGACCGTCTCGACCTCGGCCCCTGTTAGCACGATGACGCCATCGGTGGTGGCTCCCGAAGCCATACGGATGGCCGACTCCTCCCGCTCGATATACGACTCGTCGGGGTGGATCTCCTCCACAAACAAGTCGAATGTGGCGACGACGCCGATGGTTGGAGGAATCGGATTTTCGATCGGCAAAAGCGACCCTCCGGTGACGATCGCCGTGCCGTCGCCGAACCCGATCCAGACCATTGATTCTTCCTCTAGCGCGGTGGCTAGTGACTCTGCCGGGTTACCGCTTTCCAGCAGGCGGATACGATCGGTCACCTGCTGGCTAAGTGTGCTGTCGAGGCTGGACATCAGTTGATTGCGGTAGACGGCGAGCAGCCCGACCGCGCCGATCGCCAGAGCGACGGCGACGACGGCCGCCGCCAGCAGCATCGACCGGCCTCGCACTCCGGCCATGCTGTGCAGAACTCGGTTCGCGCCGCTCCGTATTCGGGTCGGCAAGGAAGCGGGGGGTGGGGGAGTGTTAGCCACGGTCAGCCACCGTTCTCATCAAGCCGGTAACCGGCCCCTCGTACCGTCACGATGGCTTGGCGGCCGAACGGTCTGTCGATTTTTTGGCGTAACGAGCGCACGTAAACTTCGACGATGTTGGGGCCGCCCTCGAACGCGAAGTCCCAGACGTGGTCGAGGATCTCGGACTTGGAGACCGCTTGGCCGGTACGCGACAGCAGGAACTCCAGGATGGAGAACTCTCGGCCGGTCAGCTCGATAAGGTCTTCGCCTCGACGCACCTCGTGGGTGGCGGGGTCGAGGGTCAGGTCGCCTGCGCTCAGCGTGGTTGGCCGTTCGTTTCCCGGCCGTCTCAGCATGGCTCGGAGCCGGGCCAGCAGCACCACGAAGGCGAACGGTTTTGTGAGGTAGTCGTCGGCCCCGGTGTCGAGACCTTCGGCTTCGTCCAGGTGGCCATCCTTGGCGGTGAGCATCAGGATCGGTGTCCAGTCGCCCCGCTCGCGGATGGTCTGGCATACCTTAAAGCCGTTGACCTTTGGCAGCATCAGATCGAGCACGATGGCGTCGTAGTCGACTTCGCCCGCGTACCACAGACCCTCCTCGCCGTCGGCCGCCACGTCGACCGCGAAACCGGCCTCGATCAGACCCGTCCGCAGAGACTCGGCCATGGCGACCTCGTCCTCGACAACCAGAATGCGCATCGGATCTACCCTTTATCGCCGGCGTGGACGCCGATGGCCGACGCTGGTTCCGATGATACCGCAGCCGATGTTGTCGACCGGGCTGCCGAGGCGGATGTGCGGGCCCGACTCGATCGTCGGGAGGTGAAGATCCGGTAGCCGGTCAGGAAGGTCACAAGTAACGTCATGGTCCCTGTCACCGCCACATAGAGCGGGTTGGCGGCGTCGGTGCCTGCGGTGATGCCATGGACTAGGCCGCTCCAGAACAGGAGCCAACTCGACATGTGGATCAGCTTCCACCACTTCCGGGGGATACGTTTCATCATCATCGAGCTGATCTGCACCGCCAGCAGCAGGTACATCGAGACGATGCCCCATGCCACCGCGCCCGGTTTCCAGTCAGAGGCGAATGGAACCAGCAGGTCGATCAATCCGAAGTGCACGTAGCTGTCGGCGACGAGGGCGGCGATGTGTATGCCGGTGAAGGTGACCGACAGGCCACCGAGCCAGCGATGTAGAGCCAGCAACCATTTTGGCGCTGGCGCACCGGCCATGACTTTGGTCGATAGAGCGAGGCCCCAGATGACCGCTAGGCCGGTAAGGACCAGGGCCACGATCCCACCGGAGCGAGCGACATACCACCACAGTTGTTCGTTGCCCAGTAAGTCGTTCATCGTGTCAGCGTCTCCAATGTTTTCGGTTCGGGTTGCACTTCAAATGTCCTGACTTCAAAGCTCTCGAAGCCACCAACTCGTCCGACCGTTCCGTCAGCGCCCACGACAAGGGCGGCACAGCCATCCGGCTGCGGGATTGCTATCTCGTCACTATCGGCTCGGCTGCAGAGTGCTGTCGCTGCCGCCTCGGCCCACCAGCCGTCACCGGCGATGACCGAGACCAGCGACGGGCCGGCGATGGTCGAAGTCCCGGTCCGGGGGTCGAGTAGGTGATGGCAGTCTCTTTCCCCGTTGTGCCAGCGGCGGCGCATCGTTGTGCTGGTGGCGACTGCTCCGTCGGTGAGGCGGACGGTGGCGATCGTTTCGCTGGACACGCTGGGTTCGGCAATCTGGATTGTCCAGGCGTCGTCCGATGGGGGAGTGCCGCGGACTCTGAGATCTCCCCCAAGGTTGACAAGCACACCCCAGGCGCCACCTTCGATGGTGGTCTGCGAGACCAGGTCGGCGGCGAAGCCCTTGCCAATTCCACCGGGGTCGAAGTCGACCTCGGCTGCAACAGCGACGCTCGACTCGAGCCGGTCGATCTGGAGCTCGGTCCCGCCCGAACGGCCCGCTGAACGTTCGAGCGCGGTCTGCGAGGTGCGAGCGGCGGCGGCCTCTGGTCGCTGCGATTGCATGGGGTGGACATAACCAAGCTCGACGATGTTGGTACCCATGAGAGGATCGAATCCTCCTTCGGTCAAGCGGCGGGCCAACATGGCCCGCTCGACCATGGCCAGGGTTTCGCTTGAAACCTTGGCCGGCCGTCCGTCGCCGGCGTTGATTCGGCTGATCTCGCTGTTCGGCAGAAACCTGCTCCACAGTTGCTCCAACCGTTCGACCTCCGCCATCGCAAACGTGGCTAGGGCTTCGGCCCGGGGACCGACCACCACGATGTGGCAGTCGGTCCCCATTGCTCTGAACCGCTTTTGGGCCGACGGCCAGCCGACTTCAACTACCACTGGATTCAGCCACCGGGGTGACCGCTTTCGGAGCCGGTGCAGGAGCCACCGGGGCTGGCGGAGCGGTGACGACCTGAGCGTTCTGCATCGGCTGGGCCACCTGACCGGTTGCCCCCTCGGGCAGCATGATCACTATCTGCTCCGGTTGTGGAGTCGTCTGCGGCACGACCACCACTCGCCGCACTACCGGCTGAGCTTCAGTGTTCGGCGACGCCGCCGAAGGACTCGTCCCTTCGGTCGCCTCGCTTTGGCTGGCCGCGGCCGACATCGCTCCGACCATGGCCAGACTCACACCGACCGCTCCACCGGCGGCCACCATACGCCCGACCTTGCCTGCTTGCGTTGGCTTCGGTTTCGGCTTGCGGGACGGAATGGGTTCAGCCATGCTCGCCACCTTCGGCGGGGTAAGCGCCTGCAGCTTCGTAGCCGTCGGCCTCTTCATACTCCTCTTCGTGTTCTTCTGACTCTTCGTACTCTTCCTCGGACTCTTCACCGTCCTCGTACTCTTCGCCTTCATACTCCTCGGCTTCGTACTCTTCGCCGTACGCCATCTGTGGCTCGGCCATTACCTGCGGCTGCGCCGCAGCCGGGTTGGTAGCGAGGCTGCCGTCAGGGTTCATGTAGATGATCTCCGGCGTGGAGCTCATCGCCGTTGGAGCATCTACCGGATTGCCGTACTGATCTACATACTCAACCGCTGTGTAATCAGCGGCCGGGGCGGGTTGGTTGTCCGGAGCGGCGTTGGCCTGACCGATGGTGAGAAACATCGCTGAGACACCGCCGGTGACGGTTAGGGCTACGGCGGCTGCTGCGCCAAGTGCGGATCGTGGGTTCATTGCTGGTCCTTTCAGGGGCCATCGCAACGCTTTGGTTTGCGTTGCTGTGATGCCCTCACAATGGCCGAGTCGAGCTGAAGACTCGCTGAAGATCGCACCAAACGAAATCCGTCGTCTTAAGCGTTCCTTCAGTTCCGCTAACCCATACTCAACGGATGACTAATTCGACGACGACAGGGCAGGAGATGTCGACGGTGACCTCAGCCCGCCGATTCCTCCTAGGTTCGCCAAGCGATTGGCATATCCAGCGTCCCACTCTCCCAAGGGTCCGCCCGGGGCTACATCTCATTGGGCCACTGGCCCTGCTCGCATCATGCGCCATATCGTGGCCGGCTTTCGCCGGAGCACGTGGCGAGGACGGCAACGTCGCATTCGGCCTCTGGGTCGGCGCGGTGTCGATCCTGTTGATGAGCTGGAGTTTCATCCTGGCCCTGCGGCCGAAGGTGCTTGAGCCGATCTTCGGTGGGCTCGACTCGATGTATCGGGTGCATCGTTGGGCTGGGGCGTTCGCAGTGTTGTTCATGTTTCTGCACACCAGCGTTGAGCCGGAGATCGAGGGCGGCATCCGTGGAGCCAGTCGGTCTGTGGCCGACTCCGCCGAGGACTTGGCCGGCTTGGGTGAGACGATGCTGTACATCTTGGTCGGCCTCAGCATCATCCGACTGTTTCCCTATCGCTGGTGGCGCCTGACGCACAAACTGCTCGGCGTACCTTTCGCCTTTGCCTGCTGGCACTTCTACACCGCCGAAAAAACCTACGCCAACGGATCGAGCTGGGGTATGTGGTTCGGTTTCTGGATGGTCGCTGGTCTCGCGGCGTTTGTGGCCCGCGTCGTCGGTAGAGACATAGTGGCCCCGGGTCGCCCCTATCGGGTGGTGGCCGCCGATCACCTCGGATCCACCACTCGCCTGGAACTCGAGCCGGTCGGCAAACCGCTGGGTCAGCGACTTGGTCAGTTCGCATTCATCAAGCTGGCAGTTCCCGGTATGAGCGAGCCACATCCGTTCACCATCGCCTCTGCACCAGAAAAGAAGAACCTGGAGTTCTTCATTCGCCACCTCGGCGACTGGTCTCAGCGGCTCCCCGATGTCGACCTCGTCGGCAGCGAGGTACGAGTCGAAGGCCCACACGGCCAGTTCGCCCCCTATGGTTCGTCCGGTGCTGCAGGCGGGGACAGTTCGCTGTGGATCGCCGGCGGCGTTGGCATCACCCCGTTCCTTGCAGCACTCGATCAGCCTGCCGACCCAAGCGGCGCAGCACCGACTCTGCTCTATGCCGTTCGGGAGGTCGACAACAACCCGATCGTCGAACGTCTGCTGCAGGCCGAGCGCCAGGGTCGGGTCAAGCTTCATCTGTTCACCTCAGCCACCGGGCGACTAACTCCAAACACCCTCGACGAGATCTTCCCCGGTGGGCTGAACGGCTACCACGTTGCCCTCTGCGGACCCGGCGGCCTAGTCACAACCATGTCGAATGCCGCAGCCAGCAGGGGAGCGAAGCACATCGAAACCGAGGACTTCGACATCCGCCAAGGCTTTGGCCCCGAACGTTCCGCAGAGCTCAGTGCCTTGGTCAGCAACACCCTCGATCGCTAACCAGAACCTCCGGCAACATAAAACTTGCATGTTGTCGGAGGTGAGGCGAAACTTTGCCGATGCCGGTTCTTCCCGCTGCATTGCTCGTCGCTGGGGTGACGGTCTGCTTCATGGCCCTGATCTATCAGGGCTGATTACGCACGATCGTCGGCAAGCGTTCCCTGATCGGCGGCGTCGCTGAGAATTTGTTCTGCCAGTTGCCACAGCGTGGCCGAGCCGTTGCCGATAGGGGAGTTGACCGCTGCTGCCTGGCTATGACGTATCCCGTTGCTGAGCCAGGCCGCGCCACCGGACGCCGAGTTGAGCAGCAGCGGCTGCAGCCGATCGATTGCGTATGCAAACTTGGCGGTCGGCGTTGCCCGCTCCTCATATTCGTCCCACAGTTCTGCGATGTGCGCAGCCTGCGACGAAGGCAGCAGGTTGAAGATCCGCTCCGCAGCGGCCCGTTCGTTTGCTTCCTTACTTTCCCGGCCGACCTCGTCGTATATGTAGGTATCGCCTGCATCGATCTCGACCAGGTCGTGGACCAGCAGAATCTCGGTCGCTCTGGTGATATCGACGTCGTCCTCGGCATAGGGGGCAAGCACCATCGCCAACATCGCCAGATGCCAGGAGTGCTCGGCGGTGTTCTCGAAACGCGAACCATCGACGATCAGGCTGCGACGAAGGATGGCCTTGAGCTTGTCGATTTCGAGGATGAAGTCGATACGAGCACCAAGCTCTGAGTCGATCTTCGTTGCGGTGTTGACGATGTCTTTGTGATCCATACAGAGAGGAATCCTACGGCGACCGAATGGCCCTGCAGTCCGAATCGAGCCGCAAACTACATCGGGGTAATTTGCGATGCAAACTCGACCATTCAGCGAATCGGGCAAACGGAAGGCACGTTCGGTGGAGGTCAGCTACGTTGAAATTGCCTGGGGGGAGGCACATCAAGTCTGTTCGACGCCCCCAAAAGCTCAATCAACACGGAGGTGCAAAAACATGGCTAGATCAATGGATGAGAAGCAGCAGCGCATAGCGGCTCTGCCGATGTTCAAAGGTGCAGACAAGAAGGCAATCGTTCACCTGGCGTCATCGGCCGATGAAATAACCGTCGAAGCCGACCACGTCCTAATCCGCCAAGGAACCAGCAACAACGACTTGTACATCATCGAGTCCGGTGCAGCCACCGTAGAAATCGATGGTGAACAGGTAGCGGAGATCCCGGCCGGTGAGCTGTTCGGCGAGCTGGGATACTTCGTACACACGCCACCAAGCGCCACGGTAAAAACTTCAGAAGAATCGGTCGTACTGGTCATTCCGTACAACAGGTTCGCTCAGACCCTGGAGGAAAACCCGCAGCTTGTCCTTGCGATCGCCGTTGACCTCGCCGAACGCTTGCACGCCATGGATGTCAGGATGCAGCACAAGTAATGGCACAGCAGAAAGTAGCTAGATCAGCGGGGTTTTCCCGATTGAAACAGACATAAGCGTCATTATG
>JBOEHD010000235.1:0-22816 GCA_050633745.1 Acidimicrobiales bacterium | reverse complement strand
AGGGTTCCTCGACGATGTTGCCCTGATCACCGATGGCCGCTTCTCCGGCGGTAGCCACGGGTTCATCATCGGCCACGTTGTGCCAGAAGCCCAGGAGGGTGGGGCGATTGCCTTAGTGAAGGACGGCGATCAGATCACGATCGACGACGAGAACCACACCATGAACGTCGATGTCAGCGATGCTGAGCTCGAAGCCCGCCTGGCAGCATGGACTGCGCCGCCGTTTAAAGCGACCAGTGGCACGCTCTGGAAGTACATCAAGAACGTCGACAACGCTTCAAACGGCTGCATCACCGACGGCGCCTAACAGCCCTGTTGGTGCTCGCGGTTCGACCCTGGCTTGATGCCTGCGGTGCTGCGGTCGGTTTCCGGTGAGATTGCCGACCGCAGCGACCGCTGGTTACTGCAGTACGCCGATGTCGTCCGCGGTGATGCCAAGTGCATCCCAGGCAGGCTGTAATGCGGCGCTGACTTCGTCCCCGAAGCCGTTGGCTCCCGGTTCGTTTGCCAGGTCGAGGATGTCGTTTATCGCATCGGCATCGGCTCCCGCAGGAGCCATGTAGGCCTCGATTACCCGCCAGAACGCAAGGCCTTCGGCTTGGTGTTGCTTGGCCGTTTCGGTCTCGCCATCTGCCAGGTCGCCCTCGATCAGGCTGGCGTAACGAACCGCAGCCTGGGAGTAGGTGATCGCTACGTTCCTCACCACCTCATCGGCGGCCGCTTTTGCCCCGGCGGTATCCTCTGCCAGCAGAGCGTCTCGGCCGGAGATCATTGCCGCCAGGATGGCTTCGTTCGCCAGCGCAGTCTCGCCGTTGCTGCCAACGGTTCCGAAGTTTGCTGCTCGTTTGTTGCCGGTTGTGTACGGGGCGCAGCCCGGCTCGCTTCCGTGGAAGAAGGCCCAACCTTCATCCCAGTTGTGAACGGCGCCCTCTGCAACATCGAAGTTGCCGTCTTCTGCCTTAGCAATCGCGGACTTCAACTCGTGAACGGTCCAGGCAACCATGGTCTGGTTCTGCATACCCTTCTCAACGCCCTGGCCTCGAACGCCGTCGCTCATGCCTTCGAAGATGCCGGTGCCGTTCAGCGCCGCGGTCACAAACTCATCGAGTGGCGCCGGGGTCCCGTAGTAGGCGTCGAGCCCGTGGCTGCGATCATCGCGCTCGGCAAAGCCACCGATGCTACGAACCGAGCCATCGCTATTCACCGAGTGAATGCCGTCGCGGTAGATGGTTTCGACCGCGGCGAAATCGCCTGCATCGAGCAGGTCTCCAATGCCGCAGATGTCAGCGACCACGAGCCGGTGGGAGTCGACGTTTGATGCGTACTCATAGCCTCCGTCGCCAACCGTGCTCTCCATAGCGCCGTCGCCTGCGGCGGGGGCCGACGAGCTCCCGGATGCGGAGCCACTTTCGCTAGCTGCTGTTTCCGATTCAGACTCTGCGCCAAGTTCACGCACTGCGGCCCCATCATCGGCGCCACAGGCTGCGGCCAGTAAACCGAATGCCACAAGCAGGCCTCCAGCGGTTCGACGATGCTGGCTGGGGTGGGAGAAGGTCATAGGTGCCTTTCAGTGCTTGAGGCTCCGGCATACGGACCTCATGGCAGTCGATCTCGAATCAGATTGCATGATAAGCATGCTTATTACTAGATGCCAACCATCAATACAGGATGTATTTAGGCTGCGTTGAGTTCTCGGTAGACAGCCGGTAGGACATTGCGTAGGTATCGCCCCAGTTTGATGAAGCTCTCGCCTTCAGTTCGGTAGTGATAGCTGATCGGTACTTCGCGATACCGGTAACCCTTGGCCAACAGATCGAGGGTCAGTACCTGGGCATAGTTGAAGTCGTGGATGACCTCGGCATCGGCGGCTGCGGCGATTGAAAACGCTCGGTAGCCGGTCTGGCCGTCGCTGATCTTTCGTCTGGCGATCACCGACAGGAGGCGTGTTAGCACCAGATTGCCAAACCGTCGATGGGGTCGCATATGGTCGATCCGACCAAGGAAGCGGCTACCGGCTACATAGTCCGCCTCGCCGTTGAGAATCGGAGCAACCAGGTTTGCCAGTTCCTCCGGTGGGTACTCACCGTCGGCGTCACAGAACACGACCGCAACGCAACCGCGGGCCACCCCCTCGGCCAGGCCAACCCGAACCGCAGCCCCGAGGCCTCGATTGGCTTCTAGCGAAAGGACCTCTGCATCTGCGGCCAAGGCCGCCGCCACGGTTTCGTCGGTTGAGCCGTCATCGATGACCAGAGTTTGTACCGGATGGCCGAGGACCTCGTCGGGGGTCCGACGGACACATGCCGCAACGGAACGTTCCTCGTTGTACGCAGGCATAAACAGCAGAATCGGGGCTACCTCTCGGTCCGCTCCGAGGTTTGCGCCGGCAATCTGTCTGGCAGCCGGTTTGGTGGCCGGGGGAGATGCAAGGCGGAGGCGACCGAGAAATCCGGGGGCGGGAGAGAACAGGGCAACAAGACCGGCCACCAGCGAATAAGCGGTCTTAAGCGCGTGGGCCGCCAGTGCGGCAACCAGTGCCTGTTTCGGGTCGTACCCCAGCGTCGCGTATGCGGCAACCGCCGCCGCCTCGTAGGTTCCAAAGCCGCCGGGGGCGACGGCGGCGATCTGAGCGGCCACCGCGACGGTGGTTACCAGAACCGCGTCCGCCCATGAGACATTGAGGCCCGCCCAGTGAGCGGCCTGCCACACCAAAACCGACTCGGCCAGCCACGCCGAGGCCGAAAGTAGAAACGTGATCACGTCCGGTAGTCGAACCGTAGGGTTTCGATCAGCGATCGCCGCGATCCAGCGCCAGCCGTAGGCCGCCGCTCCGGCGACGACCACCAGCAGGATCCACGCCACCGGACCGATGAGATCGAAGAAGGCGGCAGGGGCAACAACCAGGCCGAGCATTGCAACGGCCAACACATCTGCGGCTCGCAACGTGACGGTTGAAGCGGTGGCTGCGTCGCGCGGAACACCAGCCCGCCGGTTAACACTCATGACTCGAAACGGCTCGCCGAGCCGGAACGGCAAAACGTGGTTTGCCCCGAGCGCCAAGTGGATTCCCCCGAGAGCCTGGCCAAAACTCAGGCCTCGCAGCACCCGCCGCCACGCGATAGCTCGAATCGCAAAAGCCCCGGCGAAGGCGGCAAGAGCGAACAAAACCGTTGCCGGCTCCGCGGCCGCCTGCCGAGCGGCGGCGCCGAGCGCTGCTGTGTCAACGGTGGCGATCAGAACCACCAAAACCGCTGCGGTAAGAGCGATTCCTGCCGTCCGCACGATGGGGCCGGACAGCAGGCGACGAGCTCTTGATGCCGCCTCAGTCATACCGTTCATCATGCGCACTGTAGTTAGTTAGGTCTGCTTTACCAAACTCCTAGAAGAGGCGCTACCATCACCATCTATGTCTCGACGACTCGCCATCTCACGGCGGCCTAGTGTCATGTCATTTAGACGCAGCGTCCCGGTGATGCTGCTGGCGTTTGCTCTGATAGCGACCGCTTGCGGGGGCACGACCGACCGCACGCTTTCCGGCACCGCCGCCGAGATCTACGGCGATACCTGTGCTGCCAGCCAGGACAGTACGGTCACCATCTACTCGGGGCGAACCGAGAACCTCATCAACCCGGTTTTGGAAGCCTTCGCCTGCGAGACCGGCATAGAGGTTGCAGTCCGTTGGGGTTCCTCAACCGATCTCGCACTGCTGGTTTCAGAGGAAGGCGACCGAACCCCAGCAGACGTCTTCCTGTCTCGCTCTCCCGGCCCTGTCGGGTTCTTGGAAAGCCAGGGTCTTCTGACATCGGTTGATGACGCCGTGCTCAACCTTGTCAGCGAGGACAACCGATCGAAAAACGGCAGCTGGGTTGGATTCTCCGGCCGAAAGCGAGTCTTGGTTTACAACGTGGACGCGCTTGATTCGTCAGCGCTGCCATCATCGGTGTTTGAGCTGACCGACGAGCAGTATCGCGGTCAGGTGGCGCTGCCTGCAACGAACGGTTCGTTCGTCGACTGGTTCACCGTGTTCCGCGATCAATTCGGGACCGATGTCGCGACCGAGTGGCTTCAGGACATGGTGGCAAACGATGCCCAGTCCTACCAGAACAATCGAGCCATCGTCGAGGCCGTTGGCCGGGGCGAGATCGAGATGGGCCTGGTTAACCATTACTACAACTATCAAGAGCAGATCGCCCAGGGCGATGACCACCGAGCGCTGAACCATGATCTGGCAGACGATGACATCGGCTCGCTGCTGATCATCACCGCGGCCTCAATCGTTGCAGGCAGCGAAAACGCCGAAGAGGCGAACGAGCTCCTGACGTACCTGCTTTCGGCTCCGGTCCAGGAGTACTTCAGTGAAGAGACCTTTGAGTACCCGCTGGCCTCAGGGGTCGAACAGGCGGACATCCTGCCGCCGCTAACCGCCCTCGAAATCGGTTCTGTCGACTTTGATGCACTCGGCGGCGGGTTCCGGGAGACAACAACCATCATCGAAGCAAGCGGTATCTTGAACCAGTGACCGCTATCGGTCGAATGACGGGCGGTGGAGCCAAGGTCGGTCCACTGAAGCGGCGGTCGAGTGCTCCCGGTGGGCTACGTATCGCCGGAATCGTCCTGGCGGCCGCATTTGCCTTTCCTGGCGTCTACCTGGTGTGGCGAAACTTTGCCGACGGCTCAGACCTCACAGGTCTGTTGTTCTCTCGCCGGACGATGGAGCCGCTGAGCCGAACACTGCAGCTTGCGGTACTTGTCTCCATCTCGGCCATGTTCCTCGGTACATCGCTGGCTTGGCTGACCACGAAGACCAATATCCCAGCGGCACGGTTCTGGCGAGTCGTGCTTCCTATCCCGCTGGTTTTCCCAACGTTCATCGGAGCGGCAGCTCTGATCAGAACCTTTAACCCGGGGGGACTGGCAAACGATCTTCTAGCGGTCGTCGGCATCGATCAGACCATCGAGCTACGTGGTCTGCTCGGTGCCTGGTTTGTTCTCACCCTGTTCACCTACCCGTACGTCTATCTGCCAGTGGCCGCCGGGTTCCGGCAACTCTCTGGATCGCTTGAAGACAGCGCTCGGGTTCTCGGGGATGGGCCGTGGCGAGCATTCCGCAGAATCTGCCTGCCTCAGGTCTCCTCCGCTATTGGGGCGGGAACACTGCTGGTTTTCCTCTATGCGGTCAGCGACTTCGGAGCGGTCCAGCTCCTTCGATACGACACGCTGACCAGGGCAATCGCCACAAACCAACTGGCAAACCCACCGGTTGCCCTTCGGCTTAGCCTCATCCTTCTGCTCCTCGCCGCCGCAGTTGTCACCTTGGAGCGGACCTTCTCCCGGCGACTTCCAGATGGTGTTCGCCACCGAACATCTCAACCGGTCATCTATGAACTCGGCCGATGGCGAGTCCCTGCAGTCGGTGTGCTGCTAGTTGCGTTAGCAGCATCTGTCGGCGGACCGATGCTGGCCCTGCTCGACTGGTCGATAGACGGGCTTCGGAGGTCAAGAGGAAGTGGACGGCCGCTGACCATCGACTCCAGTGACGTAACGGAAGCGACCATCGGAACGTTACAGGTAAGCATCTTGGCCGCCGTTGTCGCCGTTGTCGCAGTGCTTCCAATCGCCTACCTCGTCGGCCGCTATCGCTCAAGGGCTGGCAACCTGGCAAACGCCATCGTCGTCAGTACCTTCGCCTTGCCCGGTCTGCTCATCGCACTGTCTATCCGGTTCTGGACCGTGCGCTCTGACCTAGCCTTCGATCTCTTCAGCGACACGATGGGGCTACTGATCTTCGCCTACGTCGTTCGCTTCGGGTCCCTGGCCATGGGCGTGACGTTGGTGGCGGTTCGAGCGGTGCCGGATCGGCTGAACGATGCCGCAGCAACCCTGGGCGCGAGCGGGCTTCGCAGGCTCACCACGATCGATCTCCCGATCATGGCGCCAGGGCTGGCAGCAGGTGGCGGTCTTGTCCTGCTGTCTGTGATGAAGGAACTACCGATCACCCTGCTGATCTCGCCGATCGGCTTCTCGACGCTGTCGACTCGGATCTTCTCCTCGTTCGAGGATGCCTTTGTCGCCGAGGCCGGAATCATGGCTGTTGTTCTGGTCGCCCTTTCGTTTGTGCTCTCGTGGTTTCTGGTTATCCGAAAAGCCGACCATCTCTAGTTGTCGATGAGTGCTCAATCGCTCGGCCGAACACTGCTGTTCGTCGCTGGCATTACTTTTGTCGTCGCCCTTGCTGGGGTAGGTGCCAGAGCGACATACGGGGCCCAGGTCACCGCAGATGAACCGCAGTACCTGATCACCGCCCTAAGCATCGGTGAAGACCTCAACCTCGACATTTCAGATGAGCTGGCAGAAGAGAGGTTTCTGGATTTCCACGAGATCCCGCTCGACCCGCAGACCCTTGAGCTCGACGATTTTGGCCAGCAGCTAAGCCCTCACGACCCTGGCCTGCCCCTACTCCTGGCCATTCCCATGCGGCTCGGCGGTTGGCAGTTGGCAAAGGTCGCTCTGGCTGCTGTCGCCGCGGCGACAGCAGCCCTAACCGCCTGGGTATCGGTCCGCCGATTTGATGTCGGTGTTCAAGCTGCGGCGGTGGTCAGCGTTGCCATGTTCACGACACCTCCGCTGACGGGGTACGCCACCCAGGTGTATCCCGAGATGCCAGCCGCCTTCCTGGTATTGGTCGGTGTTGCGGCCGTTGTTAATCCCGCAGGCAGGCCGTTGTGCAGAGCACGACAGGTCGCAGCTCTGGTGGCCGTCATCGCTTTGCCGTGGTTCGCGGTGAAGTACGCCCCGGTTGCCGCGGTCCTGGCGGTGGCGCTTCTTTTTTCCTTCCGCGACCAGGAAAACCCCGGGAGCCCCGCCGATGGCCGGGCCGGCCTTCGGCTCGGGGCCTCGATGGCAATCCTTGCCGTCGCCGGTGCCCTCTACCTGCTGATCCACCAGCGGGTGTACGGCGGCTGGACGGTCTACGCGTCAGGCGACCACTTTGTCGACGGCGAGTTCCTGGTGGTCGGCAACAACCCGAACTACTTCGGCCGGTCACAGCGGCTACTGGGACTGTTGATCGATCGCCAATTTGGTCTCGTCGCCTGGGCCCCGGCCTATGTCATGGCAGTTCCTGCCCTCGCCGCGCTGACTCGCCGCCGCATGCCCGGCTGGTTGCTGCCCGGTGCGTTGTTTGCCGCGGCCTGGGCGGTGGCGACATGGGTGGCACTGACCATGCACGGCTGGTGGTGGCCCGGCAGACAAGTTGTTGTTGTGTTGCCGATCGTGGCCGTCGGATTGGCCAGCTTCGTGGATGGCAGGCCACGGCTACTGCGAACTTTGATCGGCCTTTCGGCTCTGGGGTTGCTGAACTGGCTTTGGCTGGTCTTCGAAACCTCAACAAATCGGAGAACGTTGATTGTTGACTTCGCCGAGACATCGAGCCCGCTGTATCAGGCCTGGTCGCCACTGCTTCCCGACCACCGTTCGCCGGGAACGATCGATGTGCTGCTCACGGTCGTTTGGGGTGGGGTCTTTCTGCTACTGGCCGCGATCGCATGGCGGGATTCCGGCAAGCGGATGGCCTCGGTCGGCGATGCGACGAATAGTCAGGCCGCTGACGCTTCTATCGGCTGAGCTATTGGCGACTCAACATCCTCGATCCTGACGTCCACTCGAGCTGTTGGCCGACTCAAGGTCGCTGGGACTTCGGCGAGGGTTTGCCACATCCACTGCCGACGTAAACCGTCGGCCAGCGTCGTTGATGGCTTCCAGCCGACAAGATCGCACAGCGGCGCTATGTCGGCAACGGTCAGTTGTGGATCCCCGGGAGGGGACGGGGCGTCCACAACCGCAGGCGACACGCCTGCGATCTTCTCGATTGTTTCGATGACCTCGTTCAGCGAGGCGGTGCAACCACCGCCAACGTCAAACGTTGCGCAGGCAAGCTTCGAGTGAGTGTCGAAGCTCTCGCCTTGATGCGGTGAAAGCCCGACCGCGGCGGCGGCAGCGACGACGTCGCCAACAAAGGTGAACTCGCGCCGTTGTTCGCCGGTCCCTCTTCTGGAGAACGGTTTTTGGGATCTTCCGGTGGCCTCGATCAGTCGAAACATCGCCATGTCCGGGCGCTGTCTCGGCCCAAACACGGTGAAGAAGCGAAGGTTGATCACGCCAAGACCTCGGCGTCGGTAAACCGCAGCGAGTTGCTCTCCCGCGGCCTTTGAGACCCCATAGGGGCTGATCGGTTCAACGGCTCGTGAGCCGGAGCGTGCGCCGTCCCCGTACACCGAGGAGCTCGACGCATACACAACCCGGCCGACGTCGGCGGCAAGGGCTGCTTCAAAGACCTGCTGGGTTAAGGCGACATTGAGCTGACAACTGTCGGCAAAACCGGATCCCCAAGAATCTTGAACGCCGGGACGGGCGGCGAGGTGAAATACGACGTCCGCTTCGTTGAATGCGGCCTTCAGGTCCATGCCGTTCATGTCCCGCGCTAGAAGCGAGAAACCGGGATTGCGAGCGGCCGCCGAAAGGTTCGATTGCTTTTGGGCCCTGTCGTACCACGGGTCGAAGTTGTCGATTCCGATGACTTCGCAATCCGCGGCAAGAAGGTGGTCGACCAGGTGGGATCCGATGAAACCAGCTGCACCGGTCACCACGACTCGTTTGCCGGTCGAGTGATGACCAAAGCCAATACCCCAACCCTGATCGAAGCCCTGGTCCGAACCTGGCGTTTCGTCTTCATCTAGGTATCCGGATGTCATTAGGCATACCTTACACTCCTGACCGCTATCCTCCACAACCGTGTTCCTTCTGCCGATCCGCAGGTCGCATGTCAGGTGTTGTGTCTGGCGTCAGTTGTCGTGCCATGTGTCATGTCATGTGTCATGTCATGTGTCGTGCCATGCCTGAGGTCGTAGTTCTCGGCGCGGGTCCAACCGGTTTGATGGCGGCACTTGAGGCCGCGAGGCGCGGCCATTCGTGCACCGTTGTGGAGGCCGCTCCGCAGGTGGGCGGGATGGCGGGCAGCTTCGAGCTTGCAGGTCAACGGGTTGACTACGGTTCCCATCGGCTTCATCCCGCCACAAGCCCGCACCATCTTGAGCTCATCGAGGAGTTGCTTGGGCCGGATCTGCAACTTCGGGCCCGCAGTGGTCGGATTCACCTCGGCGGTCGTTGGGTAGGTTTCCCACTACGAGCTACCAACCTGATTCGCTCGCTGCCACTCTCGATGACCGCCCACCTCGTCAACGACTCGCTGCACGGGCTCATGGGTGGTTTCATCGCTGGGCTCATTGGTGGAGTCACTGGTGGTCTAGCCGGTGGACCAGTTAGTAAACCGGATCCAAGCTTCCGCGATGAGGTCATTCAACGGTTTGGGGTGACGGTGGCCGACGAGTTCTACGGGCCATTTGCAACCAAGCTGTATGGGGCACGGCCCGAGCATCTGAGTGGCGAGTTGGCCCACCGGCGGATCTCGGCCTCGTCGCCAACCGATATCGCCCGTCGTTTGGTTCGAGCGACCAGACCGGCAGGCCGAACCTTCTACTACCCGAAGAAGGGTTACGGCCAGATAGCCGAACGGCTGGCTGACGCGGCAGTCGATGCCGGCGCGACGATAGAGCTCGGCACCCCGGTGACCGGAGTCGCCGTCGACAGTGATCGGGTATCGGTTAGCACCGGAACGCGCTCCCACGACTCGGACGTGACCCTTTCCACGATCCCAGTCCAGGCATTGGCTCGTATGACAAGCCCTTCACCTCCGGCCGCGGTTACCGACGCTCTGGCCAAGCTGAGGACTCGGGCCATGATTCTGGTTTACCTCGTGCTCGACCGGCCTCAGTACACCGCTTTCGACGCCCACTACATCCCTGGCTTGGACACCACCGTCGCCAGGCTGTCGGAGCCGAAGAACTACCGAGACGGTGATGATCCGGCTGGCACTACCGTGTTGTGCGCCGAGATCGCCTGCTGGACAACCGACGAGATTTGGAGCTTCCCAGACAGCAGACTGGCCGACCTTGTTTCCGAAGACCTTGAGCTGGTGGGACTACCGCCAACCAAGTACGTGGCCTGCGAGACCCGTCGCCTTCGTTCGGTCTATCCGGTCTTTGACATCGACACCACCAACGCCAGGGAGACCGTGCAGGAGTGGACGGGTTCGAATGACAGGTTGCTGACACTCGGTCGCCAGGGACTCAGGGCGATCGACAACCTCCACCACGTCATGGCCATGGGCCAGGGAGCGGTGGAGGCCATAAGTAGTCACGGCACGATCGACCCTGATCGCTGGGAAGCGAAGCTACAAGACTTCGCACGCCACACGGTCGAAGACTGATTGGCCAAGCCGGTCAGTCGTCGCAGCGTCCACAAAAGAGCGCATGATCGGCAGCAACCTCAGCCAGGCGGGCTATCCCCTCACCATCGGGTGCCGGGCCCGCTTGGTTCGTAGCAGCGCTGACCGTGGTGTTGCAGCCTCGGCAGCGCCAGGCCAGTGGTTCGGCGATGATTTCGAACCGGTCGGCCAGAATCTGTTTGGCGAGGGCGTTGGCTGCGGCTTGACTCATGAAAGTCCATTCTAAGCACCGCTCGGACGGGCGGACCGGCCAAGGGAAAGGCCAGGAGTTGGCGGTTCCTAGCCCAAGATCGGGATCGCCCTTGGAGATCCAGATTCAGATCGGGATTGAATGTGGTGAACCGCTTGCGTTCCTGCAACACTGTCCCCCGCCGCAGATCGACCCGACAAAAGGTGCAGTGCGTGTCTACTCCAGTTTCATCTTCCAGCTCAGATTCATCCGCAACGGCAGACGCCGGGCGGTCGATCGAATCGGTTGCCGTGCTCGGTTGCGGCACGATGGGCGCCGGCATAGCGGCAATCAGCGCCGCCGCTGGCTGTCGGGTCTTAATGCTCGACCTGAACATCGAGGCAGCTCAGAAGGGTGCCGAAATCGTCGAGGAAGAGCATCGCCACCTGGTCGAGGTCGGCACGTTCGACAACGACATCGGCAAGCTTGCAGAATTCGACTGGATCGTCGAAGTGATCGTCGAGAACCTCGATATCAAGCGTCAATTGTTCGAAAAGGTCGAGGCCAACCGGGCCGACGGATCGATCATCAGCTCCAATACTTCCGGCATCCCGCTGCGAGACATCGCCGAAGGTATGGGGGAGCGGTTCGGTTCCGACGTTGCCATCACCCACTTCTTCAACCCACCGCAGCTCATGAAACTGTTCGAGCTGGTTCCCGGAGAAGACACCGCAGACGAAGTGATCAAGACGCTGGCCGACTTCGCCGCCGACAAGCTCGGCAAGGGTGTGGTTTACGGCAAGGACACCCCGAACTTCATCGGCAACCGGGTCGGTTGCTACTTCATGCTCTCGGCGCTGCACAAAGCTAAGCCATACCTGGCCGACGGTATGACCCAGGAAACGATCGACGCGGTGCTCAGCCACCCTGTCGGTCTGCCCCCAACCGGGGTCTACGGACTGATGGACCTGATCGGTCTCGACGTGATGGACCTGGTAGCCAAGAACCTGGCCGCCAACCTGGCCGAAGGTGACGCTGGATTGCCCTGCGCCGAATTCCCTCCCGCCGAGCAACGAATGATCGAGCGCGGTCAGCTCGGACGTAAAACCGGCGGCGGTTTCTCCAAGGTGAACAAGCTCGAAGACGGCACTCGGACCAAGGAGATCTTCGATCTCACCACTGAGGAGTGGCGCCCGGCCACCGAACCAGATCTCGAAGGTGTGCCCGGCGACCTCGGTGAAGTTCTGTTCACCGAGACCCAGCAGGGCCACCTGGCCTGGGACATCTTCGGTGGCGGCCTGTGTTACGCCGCCGACCTGATCCCGGAAATCAGCGACGACATCGTCAACGTCGACCGAGCCATGCGTTGGGGTTTCAACTGGGCTCTCGGGCCATTCGAACTGCTCGACGCCATCGGCCCGGCACGGGTCATCGACAAGCTTCGAGCCGAGGGTGCCGAGCTGCCGGCAATGCTCGCCGTCCTAGCCGAGTCCGGTGCCGACAGCTTCTACCGAGCTGACGGCACCGAATATCTCGGCCTAGATGGACAGTGGCACAGCGTCTCTTAACCGCGGTGTTTCTTAACCGCTGTGTTTCTTAACCACTGTGTCTCTTAACTGCGGTGTCTCTTAAACCGCGGTTGTGGCCTAGCGGCCGCGGCCGCCGACGGTGCCGTCTCGCCTGAGGTCGGCGCCTCCGAGCAGATCGTCACCATCGGCCAAGATCATCGATAGGCCGCTGGTCAGCGCTCGAATTGAAACCGTCTGACCGCGGGCTTCAAGCTGGGCTTTTAGCGCCTCGGCGTCGTAGTCGTTTGTGACCCCGGGGATCGGTGTTTCGAGGTTGGTCGACCCGTTCCGGTTCAGATAGTGCGGCACCATGACCGATTCCTGAGGGGTGAGCCCAAAGTCGAGCACGTTCATGATCGACTGGGCGGTGTAGCCGATGATTCGGGAACCACCGGGTGAACCGGTCAGCAGTTTCACATCGCCCTCGGCGTCGAGCACGATCGTCGGCGACATCGAGCTGCGAGGCCGCTTTCCTGGCTGGACCCGGTTGGCGATCGGGTTGCCTTCATCGTCGGTCGGGCGGAACGAGAAGTCGGTTAGCTCGTTATTCAACAAGAACCCGTCGACCATCACGCCGTTGCCAAATGAACTCTCGATACTTGTGGTCATCGAAAGGGCATTGCCCCACTGGTCGACGACTACCAGATGCGAAGTGCCATTGCCGAAATCGCTGGTGTCGGCTGCCGCTTCACCGGATGCGCCGGGCGGTACTCCGGGAGCGGCCGTTCCCATGTCGACGCCGGTGATCAAGGCGGCTCGTGAAGCGAGGTACTCGGTGTCCAGCAGGCCTGCGGTTGGCACCGAGACAAAGTCTGAGTCGCCGATGTAGAAGTTGCGGTCGGCGAAGGCCAGCTTGCTGGCCTGAGTGACCAGGTGCACGGTTTCCTCATCGAGCGGATCGCTACCGAGGTCATACGACTGCAGGATGCCGAGAATCTGGCCCACGGTCAGGCCACCAGACGATGGTGGTCCCATGCCACAGACGTCATGGCCGCGATAGTTGACACAGACTGGGTCACGCTCGACGGTCTGGTAGTTGGCCAGATCGTCGGTTGTCATGTCGCCCGCGATGCGAGGGTCGCCCTGCACGGCAGCGGCGATGTTCTCGGCAACGGATCCGGTGTAGAAGCCATCGGCCCCATGCTCGCCAATCGCCGCCAGAGTCTCGCCGTAGGCCACGTTGGTGACCGCCGTGCCCGCTGGTTTTGCGGTGCAATCAGGGTTGGCGAAGTAGCTAAAGGCCGCCGGGTCGGCAAAGAACAGCCGGTCTTCGCACGAGTCGTTGCGAGCTAACAGGCCAGCAACCTGATCGCTGGTGCGGCCGGTGAGTTCGAAGCCCGAGATGGCGGTTGCTGTCGCCGGGGTTAGCGACTGGGCCAGCGGAAGCCGACCGTAACGAGCCTGCATATCTTCCATCAGGCGAGGCACGCCCGGCACGCCGACCGAGAGGCCGCTCTGCCAGGCGGCGAAGAAACCGAGGCCTTCAAAGCGGGTTTCAAGAGCCGCGGCTGGAGCCTTTTCGCGGGCATCGAAAGTGGTAGTCTCACCGGTCGCGGCGTCGTAGTAAACCACGAACGCTCCGCCACCAATACCGCTCGACTGCGGTTCGACAAGCCCGAGCATCGACTGGGCGGCGACCATGGCGTCGACCGCGGAACCGCCCTGGCGAAGCACCAGAGCTGCTGCGTCGGTGGCGGCCGGGTTAGCGGTAACCACCATCTCACGACGGGCTTCGCCTCCGGGAGAGTCGACCGTTTCGAAGCCAGCTACGGTTGCGCCATCGGCCTGACCTTCGAACGAGTCGGTGCCAGGACCGCCGTTGGCGATGCTGCCAAAGCCCCAGCTTGCTTCGCTACCGATAAGTGCTTCGACGATGTCGTCGCCGCTGCCGGTGCGTAGGTTCAGCGTGACTGACTCACTGCCTGTAGGGGAGTAATCGATGAAGTCGTCACCGGAATCGCTGTCGATGGTGGCGGTTCCGGTGTAGCTCGATGAGTTGACGGCGATCGTGTCGTTGCCGCCTCTGGTGAGGATGGTTGGGTCGGAGCCGAGATCGGAGTTGTGGACCGAAATCGAGTCGCCATCGCGCCCGCCACTGAATCGGAAGCCGAGAAGCGTTGAGTTATCGATGCTAACCAAGGAGGCGCCGCCATCGGTTGCGATGTTGAGGTTGCCTGCGACAGCGATGCCATCGACGACCACACCGTTGAACCCGGAAGTTCCGCCGATGGTTACTGCGGCGCCGAACTCGGACCCTTTCAGGTTCACGAGATCGAATGCACCATCGGTGGTCGAACCCATTTGGAGGTTGGTGAGTCCGGCCACGGTTGCGGCTGTCACCCGGACGTGATCGCCGTCACCGCCGCCGTTGACAACCAGGTTGCCGGGTAACGTCACGGCGTGGACGTTGAGTGAATCGGCGCCGCCCTTCATCTGAACGGTGACGTTTCGTACCGGCCCGGCGAACACCTCGTTCGCAGCCTCCGAACCACCGATTCGAACGCTTACATCGCCTGCGCTTGCGCCAGCGACGAGATATATAGCGCTGTCGTCCCCGTTTGTGCCTTCGATGATTAGGTCACCGGTGTTTCGACTGGTAACTCCAATACCGTCTTGTTCGGCGAACGAACTGGCGTCGGCGGGAATGGCGCCAAGCAGTGCTGCTATGACGACAATCGTGAACAGTATTCTCTTCATGGACGGCGATCCCTCAATAAGCGTCTAGGTGGGTTTAGCTGATTGCACACTAAACCACTTCTGTCCTATCCACCAGGGTTACTGAGGCAACGACGCCGTCGGTTGTCTCAGGCTTCCAACTGGCGCACCCGGGCGATGACCGGTTCCATATCCATGCTTCTTGTTGTGAAGTAGGAAATGCCCCAGTCATCTCGTGCCCTTATTAGTTGCTTGGCGATCTCATCGACGGTGCCGACTGCGAAATAGGGCGTGGCCCTAGCGGTCTCCAACGTCACCTCGTCCATATCTTCGAGGAGCTTTTGTAGGCTCTCATCGCGGCGGTCGGTGATGTCGCAGACCTGGACCAGGGCATTCAATTCAGGTCCAGAGTTGCCGCTCGCTGCGGTGCTGTTGGTTGCCGTTGTGATGGTGGCGAGCTGTGACTCGAGGTGAGCGATCTCGAACTTGGCGGTATGTCTGTGTCCATCGGACAGGGTCTTGCCGAGGCCCTGGAGCCCGATGATGTCGGCATGGACGGCGGCGTGGGTTAACAAGGTTGTGCCGTTGCCGCCCACGAGGATGGGGAGCGGTTCGTCCAGTGGCCCGATGGTGGCGCCCGAGAGCTGGTAGTGGACGCCGTCGTAGTCGACCGTCTCGCCTCGGAACAGGGCGGCGATGATCTCCACCGCCTCGCCGAGACGTTGTTTGCGCACTGCTGGCTGGTCCAGCGCCAGGCCGGTTTCGCCATATTCATGCGGGGTGTGTCCCGCCCCGAGGCCCAGCTCGAAACGGTTGCTGCTGAGGCGGTGCAGGGTGGCGGCCTCCCAGGCCAGCTGCACCGGGTTTCGCATGTCGTTGTTGAGCACCATCGTGCCCAGCCGGATCGATGTGGTGGTGGCGGCGATCCTGGCCAGGGTGATGAGCGGCGAGCCCCGGTCGGGCCCTATGTGGTCGGCGACGGTGAGGACATCGAAGCCCGCCGCTTCGGCGGCCGGCCCAACGGTGTCTATCTCCGACGCTGCTGGGTTGACCTGCAGGGCGAAACGGATGGCGCGTCTGGTCATGGCTCGAGCGTAACCAGCAGTCCGGTTTAAACGCAACTGAAAGGTTGCGTGTGTTTTGTTAGGTGTTGCCGTTCGCTCGTGCTACTTCGAGTGGCGGTCGAGAAACTGGTAGACCTGCACCATGTCGACCCCGGGGAACTTCGAAAATTCCGGACGCTCAGCCGGGAGACCGGAGAGAACGTGGCTGCGATCCCGGGCCGAAGGCCAGGCCGCTCCTCGCCAGCGATGGCTTTGATCCGGCCGCGGCTCGCGGCAGCATGCCGGGCTGGGGCACTTCGACACCAGCCGGTTGTCGGTGTCGCTGCCTCGGAAAAACTGAGCCTGGTTGGCATCGGTTCCCACCGTCACGGCGTGGGGCGGAGTTCGGTCTGGCTCGATATAGGTGACACACCAAAACTCGCCGTCGTTCGTTTCGGTCCACTGGTAGTGCATGTCGAAGGCCTGTTTTGAATGGAAGGCCTGACGGGTTCCCCACATCCGACAGAGGCGCTGCCCCTCAACGGTTCCATCGGGGTCGGCCGGTAGTGGCACGTCGTCATTCTCGTAGGCCTTCCACACGATGCCCTCGTCGTCGGCCCGCATGAAGTGCAGGGTTAGGCCGAGATGTTCGGTCGCCAGGTTCGTGAGTCGGTGAGCGGCCATCTCGTATGAGATGTAGAAGACCTCGCGGAGATCCTCGACGCTGATGTCTTTACGACTGTGGGCAGCTCGCAGGAACTTCACCGCCGCTTTCTCCGGGGCCAGCATGGCGCCCGCAAAGTAGTTCGACTCGACCCGCTGCCGTACGTAGTCGGAGAAGTCGTCGCTATCGCGATGGCCTAGCACGAAGTGCCCGAGCGTCTGCAGTACGACGGAGCGGGCGGCCCGAGTCGTCAGCTTGTTTCGCTGCGGAATGTAGATTTTCCTGGCCCGTTGATCGGTGATCGAACGGGTCGAGTCTGGCAGGTCCTGAATTCGTTCGATGGTGAAGCCGTAGTGGGCGACAACGTCGGTCAGCACTCGCTCGGAGATGGGCCCACCGTCGTAGCCGGCTATGGCCAGCACCCGCTCGACTTCGGCTTCGATGTGCCCGAAGTAGTTGTTGCGTTCCCGCATCTGTTCGCGTTGCTGATTGTTGGCCTGTCGCTGATCGTCTCCCGGGCGGACAGCGGCCGCTTCCTCGCTCGCCAGCAGCGACTGATACAGCGAAACCATGTGTTCCAAGACCTCGTCTGGGGTCCGGGTCGTCGGCTTGAAATGCGGCAGGTTTAACTCTTGGAAGCGAGGCTCCTGTTGATGTTCCTCGACAGCGATTTCCAGTTCGTCGCGCCGGGTTGGGGCGACGGGATTGGTGAGATCGTCCTGGTTGCAACCGAGCGCCTCGGCCAGGCTTTCGATCAGCGACGCTCGGGGGTCGTTGAGGCCGTTTTCCAGCTGCGAAAGATAGGACGCGGGACGACCAACGGCCGCGCTGAGGCCATCGAGCGTGAGGCCAGCGTTGCGTCGGTAATAGCGAACCCGTTTGCCAAGTACCGGTTGAGGCATTCCACAAAAATACGCATTTCTTCGGCCTAAGTCAAAGCCTGACCGTTGTTGCACCGGAATTTAGTGCAAAAAGACTACCAAAAACCGAACACTCTGTGTTCTGGCTGGCGTTCTTGTTACTTTCAGTTGCTTAGGAACCGCATCGGCAGTATTCGTGGGCCTCGGACCTGGCCACCGGCCCAAGTCACGCTGTCGGGGTCGGAGAGTTCGAAGTCGGGGATGCGCTCGAACCACACCCGCAGGGCCACATCCATCTCCAACCGGGCCAGGTTCGAGCCGGCGCATCGGTGAATCCCCGACCCGAAGGCAATGTGCCGGTTGCGCTGACGATCGATGAGGATCTGGTCTGCGTCTTCGAAGACCTCTGGATCGTGGTTTGCGCCCGGGAAGTTCATGAGCACCTTGTCGCCCTCTTTGAAGGTGACGCCGTTGTACTCGACGTCCTCCAGAGCCACTCGGGCCATGGTGACCGGTGAGTAGTACCGCAGCATCTCCTCGATCGCTGTCGGGAACATGTCGTGGTCGGCCGAGAGGCGATGCCGGTCTTCGGGGTGCGACCCGAAATGGAACAGCGCTGAGCCGATCGAACTCCACGTGGTGTCGATGCCTGCGATGAGCAGCAGATTGGCGATGCCAACGACGACCCTGACCCGGTCGAATTCCTCGGGGATATCCATGGCCAGGTATTCCGAGAGCTTGTCATCCCGAGGCTCGGCCGCCCTGGCGCTGACCTCGGCCACAAGAAACTCTTGGATGATGTCGCGATACTTGACCCGGATCTTGGGGTCGAAGAGTCCGAACTCGAGCACGCCGCGAACCCAGGTGGTGAAGTCGTCTGACTTGTTCGGATCGATGCCGAGCAGGTGGGCGATGACCCGAGGCGGGATCTGCTGGGCATAGTCCTGAGCGGCGTCACACTGGCCGTTTTCGATGAATCCGTCGATCAGTTCGTGGCACAGGGTTTCGGTGTACTGGCGATAACCCTCTACCGCCTTGGGGGCGAAGGTGGGCAGAATGATGCGCCTGGTCCACTCAGAGAGCGGAGGATCGGCGGTGATCGGTGGTGCTGCAAGGCCTTCAGGAGCGGCATCTCGCTCCTGGGTTTCGGCGGTATCGGGCAGGCTCACCACCAGCGGGTCGGTGGATGAGAGTTCCGGCACCATCTTGGCTAGCGCCTGAAGGTCGGCGTGTTTTGTCGGCAACCATGAGCCGCCCCAGCGGTCGGTATGTGCGATGGGGCATTCACCTCGCAGGTCGTTCCAAACCGGGACTGGGTCGTTGACATATTCCCGATCGAAAATGTCGTAGTCGCTGGTCCAGTCCGACACGGGGTCGGTGTTGAACGACGGCATGTCATCGTCGGTCGCAGCCGCTGGATTCGCAGTCGTTGGATTCGTCGACTCTGCTTCGTTGCTCATTGTTTCGCCTTTTTCTCGCTGTACCTGTTCACTTCGGTGACTGCATCGGCCCGCTCTCGGTGATGCGCCACCACGTACCGGCCGAAGATCAGTCGTCGACCAATTCGATGGCGTACTCGGGGCAGTTGTCGATGATGAGTTGGGCCTTCTCAGCCAATTCGGCAGGGACTACGCCGTCATTGAGTACATGGGCGCTACCCATGTCGTCGACGTCGACCAGCTCGGGGGCCAGCGCGTAGCAACGGTTGTGACCCTGACACTTTTCATCGTCGATTCGCAGACGCATTCGATTACTCCTAAAGGTTGTGCTTGTCATCGTGTTTTGTACCGATACCAAATGCCTATCGGCCGTTCCGCCACATCGTAGACTGTAAGGCTGGTTTTCGCCCGCCGGGGTAAGGTCCCGTGGGCTGAGAGGTCCTAGGGACCCGTAGAGGAATGGGAGGCCTGGGATATGGCTGAGGTAATCGGATTTGTAGGTCTGGGCAACATGGGTGGGCCGATGGCCGCTCGGTTGGTCGCTAGCGGATACGAGCTGCACGTCTTCGACATCGACGATGGGGCCGTCGAAAGCCTCGTATCGCTCGGCGCAAGCCGGGCCGATAGCGCCGCCGACTGCGCGGCGAAGGCCGATATTCTCCTGACGTCGTTGCCAAGGCCCGATCATGTCCAGGCGGTGATGGTCGAAGGCGGCGCCCTAGCCGCCATGGGCGACGGCGACCTCTGGGTCGACCTCACCACCAACCGAGTCGAGTTTGTTGCCGAGCTGGCGGAGCGGGCACCGACCGGGGTTCAGGTCGTCGATTGCCCGGTAACCGGAGCTGTCGACGGGGCCCGCAACGGCAAGCTGACGTTGTTTGCTGGCGGTTCCGATAGCGACCTCGATCGTGTGGTCCCGATACTGGAGAACCTAGGGCGAGTGATCCGTTGCGGAGCTCTGGGAAGCGGCAACGTGACCAAGCTGGTGACCAACCAACTGTGGTTCGTTCACGCCGCAGCGATAGGGGAGGGCTTCGCCCTTGGTATGGCAAACGGAGTGGCGCTCGATGTGCTGTGGGATGCCATCACCGACTCGGTCGGCGACAGCTTCGTTGCCCGTCACGACGCTCCTTCGATCTTCGCCGGTCACTACGATCCTTCGTTCCCGCTCGACCTCTGCATGAAAGATCTTGGCCTGACGATGGAGCTGGCCAATAACGTTGGAACCGACCTGCCGATGACCGAACGGGCCGCCGAAACCTTTGGCCGGGCGACCGAGCGCTACGGCTCAGCGGCAGGCGAACTCCATGTTGCGAAGCGATTGGAAGACGATGCCAACCTGTCGTTCCGTCTTGATGGTGATTGGGTTCCGCCCTGGCAGGCATAGAGCTTTTAATCTTTGTTCAAACCGGGGAATAAGCGCGATAGGTAAGCAGTTTCCTGGTCCACGGGTGGCACCACCGCCGCGCCGCATTGCCCACACCCTGGAGAAGAAAATGAAATCTCTCAATAGATCCCTAGGCCGCTACGCGTCCTTCGCGCCGTTGATCATCAGAGTGATCCTTGGTGGACTATTCGTTTTGCACGGCATCGACAAGTTCGACACCGGCATTTCCAATGTTGAAGGTTTTTTTGACAGCAGCGGTGTTCCTTTGGCCGCTCTTTCCGCTCCGCTCACCGCGGTGCTCGAGATCGTTTTGGGTATCGCTTTGATCATCGGCCTATTTACCCGCCTCTCCGCTGTGATCCTCACCCTGGTTCTCTTTGGCGCCATCATTTGGGTGAAGGCCGACGGCGGAATCCTTGGGAGCTCCGAGCTCGACCTGGCCTATATCTCCGGTCTTCTGGCCCTCGTGTTGCTCGGCCCGGGTCGCCTCTCGGTCGATGAAGCAATGCAGACAGATGAGACGATCATCGATCTTCGGGTCTCCCGCGAGGAGTCAGCTCGTAAGCCGGTAGGCGTCAGCTAACTCGGGGCCAAGGGGAGGCGCGCCAGCGCCTACCGGCCAGCCCCAAGACTTGTTTCTGGTCGTCGGTTGCATTTCAATCGGCTTCGGCGGTCGTCGTATGGCGACCGCCGAGCCGTAGCACCGGCTGCGACTCGATAGGCGCTCTGCGAGTAGGGCCCTAGGAATGGAGCTTCGCCGATGGCCATTGGGTTTATAGGTCTTGGAGTTATGGGTGAGCCCATGTGTCGGAACCTGATGACCAGGGCCGATAAAGAGATCGTGGCGTACGACATCCGGCCCGAAGTCGTGGCCAGGATGGTTGAACTCGGAGCATCCACCGCAGACTCGGTGGCCGCCGTGGTCGAACGATGCGAGGTAACACTGCTCAGCATGCCGGGTGGCCCTCAGCTAGAAGAAGTGATCACCGGGCCGAACGGCGTGCTTTCGGTGCTGACCGAAGGCCAACTGATCGTTGACCACACCACCGCCCCGGTCGCTCTCACCCGAGACCTCGCTCGACTGTGCAACCAGGCCGGCGCCGACTACTGCGACGCTCCGATCGCCAGGACCCGTCAGGCCGCGGCCAATGGAACGTTGAGCATCATGGTCGGTGGCAGTGAAAAGGCGTTCGCTCGGGCCGAGCCCGTGCTGTCGCTAATGGCCACCGATATCGCCCACTGCGGCGGTGTCGGATCTGGTCAGGTCACCAAGCTGCTTAACAATATGATGCTGTTTCAGAACGTGCGAGCCATCAGCGAGGCCCATGCAATCGCCACTGGCCTGGCCGAAACCCACGGTGACGAGCTTGGGCTGGATCTCGAAACGCTGTTCGGTGTGATCGCCGGCGCATCCGGTGGGAGCTTTGCGCTGAAGAATCACGGCGCGAAGGCGATCCTGCCAGACGACTATCCGCTCCAGGCATTCTCAACCGACTACGCCCTGAAAGATCTGAGCTATGCGCTGGAACTGGCGGACGAAGTCGGCGTGGAGGCGATCGGCGCAAAGACCGTTGGAGAGCTGATGGAATCGGCCCGCGACGCCGGGTTTGTCGACGAGTACTTCCCGGTCATGCGCCGCATGTTGTAGCTCCGACAGCCCGGCTTGTATGTCAGCCTCGTATCGCAGGGCTCAGGTCGATGGCTCGACGTCGAGTCGGACCGCAGTGCCTTCAAGTCCCGGGGCGGCAGGCGGGTAGCGATCGAAAACTTTGGGATCGTGGCCCGGGATCACAAAGTTGGGTTTGGAGGCCAGCTGGGCGCAGCGCCGATGGCCCTCGAGCATGTCGCCGACGTTGTAGACGATCGGGAACGGTCGGCCGGCCTCGTAGTTCTCGTAGTAGTGACTGGCGTCGGAGGCCAGCACGAGCCAGCCGATGTCGGTCGCCACTCGAACCACCTGCAGGCCTTTCGTGTGGCCGCCGACCAGATGTACCGATAGCCCGGGAGCTAGCTGAGCATCGCCGTGGTGGAACTCGACACGACCTCCGTAAACGAGGTGAACCATGTCTGCGACGTGGTCGGGGGTGTAGGCGTGACTGATCGCATGGTGGGTCATGTCCCGCCCTGTCGCGTAGCTCATCTCGGAGTCCTGGAGATGGAACTGGGCCTTCGGGAACTGGCTGAACCCACCGACGTGGTCGTAGTGAAGGTGCGTCAGAATCACATTGCTGGTCTCGGCCGCGTCGACCCCGACGGTCTTGAGCGCTTCGGAGACCGATCGGACCAGATTGCGTTGACGTCGCTCGGCATCCAGCACGTCGAAGCCGGTGTCTACCACCCACGGCTCAGTGCCGTCCGGTCCGATGATGGCCCAAACGAAATAGTCCATGTCCATCGGCTCGTNNGGCGTAGACCCGATAGCGCGGCACGTCATCCTGGGGCGGGCTGGTATCCGACGTGAGCGAGTTGGGATTGGGCGCTTGATCGGATGTGAGGTTCACAGCCACGGAGATTAGTCTCTCGCTCTCGGGGTCTCGAATGAGCGGGCCTCATACTTCGCAGGAAGTAGGGAGTACAGCCATGAAGTTCGGACTTCGATATTGCAACATCGGTCCACTGTCGCAACGTGAGCCAGCGCTGGAGATCGCAGCGTTCGCCGAAGAAGCAGGGTTCGAGTCGCTGTGGACCA
>JBOEHD010000234.1:0-12031 GCA_050633745.1 Acidimicrobiales bacterium | reverse complement strand
ATACGGGGTCAGGTTCCAGGTCCGGTTCACCTGGGAGCCCCACTCCGTCGCCATTTGGGACAACCGTTGTGTGCAGCACCATGCGAGCTGGGACTACTTCCCCGAAACCCGCTCCGGGTTCCGGGTAACAACCAGGGGCGAAGCCCCGTTCCTCGCCACGGCATAACCAAGCCTGGTGACGCTAGCACTGTAACTGACGGTCGCGGGTCAGCAGCTGACAGGTGGCCTACGGCAAGCTGTAGCCAAACACAGCTCGGTGGGTCAGCTCCAAGGACACCGCGGCCAGACCGCTTATAAATGCGACCATTACGGCCGGGTCATGGATCACTTCGACCGGGTGGATCGTGGCGATAGATGGGATGCTGATTGCGGCCAGGGCGACGCTGGCGGCGACGGCGAATCTCAGCATTCGCGACAGTGGCGCGCTCGGCGGACGGCGTCCCACCAGCCATAGAGCCATAACGCCCTGGCCGAACAGATAGAAAGCCGACGGATCGACCGCCCCAATGGCCAGGAAAGTCAGGTTCAGCGCCGCCGCTACTGCGAGAGCCGAGCCGAGAGCGCGGTTGGTAAGAAACGACCCAGCGATGAATAGCTGAGCGAGAAGCACCATGAGGGCGACGATCACCGTGTTGGCCGCTGCGGTCTGGGCTAGCCAGCTAGCCCAGCCCACTGTCACCGTTTCATGGTCGGCCACAAAGTGGTCGATGGTGGCGCCGGTCCACCAATCGATAGAAATTACCTTGGCCGCTGCAGCCCGGGCCCAGCCCAGGCCGAAGAATAGCTGGCTAATGACCAACCAGGGAGGCAGTCCATAGACCCGCTGTTCGAGCCAGGATCGCTGTCGGGCAAGAGTCAGCCCTTGCCGGTCCGGCGCTGGGGCCAATGAGGGTTGGGAATGCTGGGCGACGGGCGTTTTGGGCGCGTCAAGCTCTTGTGTTTGCATATTGAGAACTCCGTTAATGGGGGTAGCTAAGTCGGTTTGTTATGTGGCAGACGGCACGGTGAACCAAACCTCGGCGCCGCCGCCAGAACGTTCGTCGATTCCTACAGCGCCACCATGTTCTTCGACGATCGAGGCCACGATGGCCAGGCCGAGCCCGGAGCCGGGCTCTGAGCGAGCGGCATCGGACCGATAGAAGCGGTCGAATACCTGAGCGCGTTCCTCGGGGGCTATCCCCGGCCCGCGATCGGCAACGGTCACCCGGCCTGCCCCGGATAGACGATCGACGGTAAGCGTGATCGTTTGTTCGCCCGGGCTGTACTTGTCGGCGTTGGCCAGCAGGTTTCCGATCGCTCGGCTGAGGCTTTCCGCATCGCCCTGAACTATCACCGAGGCCAGTTCAGTCTCGACCGTGCGGCCGGGTACCCGGACCGCGAATCGGGCCAGGGCATCCTCGGCTGGGTTGGAAAGGTCGAGAGGCTGGGTTGGTCGAGGGGTGAAGCGGTCGGTGGCCACCTCGACGATCTCGTCGACCAAGCCAGCCAACTCGCGAAGTTCAGCCTGGGCGCTTCGCAGACTATCGAGTCGAATCTCTTGGTCGAGGTCGGGGGCGGCGGCTAGCAGATCGATGTTTGCCTTCACGCTGGTGAGCGGCGTACGAAGTTCGTGGGCCGCGTCCTGCACCAGCTGCTTTTGTTGCCGCTGGCTGCGGGCCAGGCTGTCGAGCAGCCGACCGAACCCAGCGGCCACCCGGCCTACCTCGTCGTCGCCCTTCACCTCGATGGGAACGGTCAGGTCGCCGGTGGCTGCAACCTGGTCGACCGAAGCGGCCAGTGACCGTAGGGGTTTGGTGATCTGGCGGGCCACCAGGATGCCTCCGAGGCCAGCCAACAGGGCCACCAAAAGAATAGCTAGCAGTAGCTGCGATCGGATCTGGCCGATGGTGCTGTTGGTCTCGGTTAGCTCCCGAGCGACCTGCACCACTCCCCCTTCGGGAATCGCAGCGGTGATCAGACGGTACTCGCCGCCTTCCAGCTCAACCGTGCGGTAGCGGTTCCGGCCTTCGCCGCTGGCAGCCATAGCCCGATCCCGGTCGTCGACAGGCAGGGTGAGTCCGGTCGAGGCAAGCACTTGGCCGTCGGCGTTAACGGTTTGAGCGATGGCGTCGGGGTCGAAAGCGTTGTTGTTCTTGTTCTTGCCACCGTCATTGCGCGGCGAATCCTCGCGGTCATCCCGGTTGTTGTCGACCGTGGTGATCTCGGTGGTGATCGCTGCGGCCGTCGGGCGACCTCGAGTCCCATCGATCAGCTCGTTGGCTCGATCTTGGAGAAATCGGTCGACCTGGCTGTTTACCCCAGAGCCGGCAGCCACCAAACTTACGGCCCCGAAGACGATGGCTACTGCAGCAACCACGCCCATAAACGCCGCCGCTAGACGGACCGCCAAACTCATGACGCTTCGGCTCGCAACACAAAGCCGACACCACGAACGGTTTCGATTAGTCGAGGAGAACCGGCCGCTTCAAGCTTGCGGCGGAGGTAACCGACGTGCACGTCGAGCGAGCGTGACTCACCGTCGAAGTCGTAGCCCCAGATGCGTTCGTACATCAGCGAGCGGTCGAGCACGAGGTCGACATTTCGCATCAAGAGCTCGAGAATCGAAAATTCGGTGCGGGTGACATCGACTGACTCGCCGTGCACCGTCACCCGCCGTCTCGGTACGTCGAGCGCTAGGTGGTTGACCTGGAGCAGGTTGTCGGTTGCTGCTCCATCGTCGGCCGCTCGACGAAGCAGAGCCCGGAGGCGGGCTAGCAGTTCCTCCATCTCGAAGGGTTTGCCGAGGTAATCGTCGGCGCCGGCATCGAGGCCTGCAACCTTGTCCGAAGTTTCGTGGCGGGCGGTCAACATCAGGACCGGGACTCGGTTGCCATCGGATCGCAGTTTGCGGCACACCGCCAGGCCGTCAACATGGGGCATCATCACATCGAGCAGCACGGCATCCGGTTCGTGCTCGGCCACCGCCTCCAGGGCGGCGGCGCCGTCATTGGCGGTGATGGTTTCGTACCCTTCGTAGCCCAGGATTCGTTCCAGCGCAGTCCGGATTTCAGGGTCGTCCTCGGCGATGAGGACGACCCCAGCTGGCTGGGCTTTTGATGAGGACTGTGGTGAGGACATCGGCGTGCTCTCCGGGTAGGGAGGAATCGTGCTTCCCGGAACCATACTCAACCTCATCCTGCAACCTCAGTCCTTGGCTGCAATGCCAACTTCAGTCCGAACTTCGACACTGCTCCGGAGCTAGCTCTAGACCTCGTCCGAATCAGCGTCGGCGTCATCGTTTCCAAAGACTCGGTCCTCGATCCGGTCGGACTTCTCGGCCAGCTTGTCGGCGGCTTCGTCTTCGGTGATTCGGCCTTCTGCAACCTTGGCTTCGACCCGCTCGGTGGCGTCGGCAACCATCTGGTCGACCAGGGCGTCAGGGTCGACGCCGTTGGCTTCGGCGATCTCGGCTAGCGAGGAGCCGGCTTCAAGCTCGGCCTGGAGCTCGTCGACCTCAAGACCCAAGATCTCGGCAACACCTTCAAGCTTGTTGCAGCCCCTTTTTCCGTCACGGTTGCCGCGGCGGCCGTCTCGGTCTTCGGTACCGCTGTCTTCTGTACCGTCCTCTGTAATGGTGTTGCCTTCATCAGTGGTGCCGTCGTCTGCGGTCTGGGCTGAGGCCATGGTGGCCAGGCCCATGCCGGCGAAAGCGGTGGCGGTTACAACGCCGATGGTTGCCAGTGTCTTCTTCATGTCGTTTTTCCTTGTCTCCACGGGCGTTTGCCAGTGGGTTAGCTGCCGGGTGTTTCCCTGACAATCTCCATATTCGGGGTCGCTCGGCAGGCCATCGACAGCGAATCGGCAAGATTGTGACAAGACCCAACCGAGCGAAGACCCGACGGCTTGACCCTGCTGACAGCGGGCACTAACACGGTCGCTATGAGCGAAAACAGCGGCAGCAATACCGACTGGCACGAGCGGGCGAACGAGCTGACCCCGGCCGGGGTGCATTCGAATGCCCGGATCGGCGGCGCTCAAACGATTTTTGCCAGAGGCGACGGGCCGTGGCTGTTCGACGTTGAGGACAACCGCTACGTCGACTACATGCTGGGTCGAGGCCCAGCGTTCCTTGGCCACACCCCGACTGCGATCAACCAGGCCGTCGCTCAGGCCGCAGCAAATGGGTTGACACTGGGGCAGGCAACGCCGTTAGAGGTGGAAGCGGCCGATGCCGCGCTGTCGGTTATCCCCTGGGCCGAACGCATCCGCTTCGTTAGCAGCGGCACCGAGGCGGTGCAGGCTTCGTTCCGGTTGGCTCGGGCCGCCACCGGCCGCCCGCTGATCGTGCAGTTCGAAGGTTCGTATCACGGCTGGCTCGACGGGGTTTCGCTGGCTCCGGGCGATGATCCCCGATCGGCTTCACCCGCCACCCACGGCCAGTCGCCAGATAGCGGGGCTCAGGTGGTGTTCCTGCCATGGAACGACACCGCGGCAATCGATGACGCCTTCGCCAAGTGGGGCAGTGAGATCGCAGCTGTCATCACCGAGCCGGCCAGCATCTTCGGTGGCGCCATCGCCGCTCCGAACTATCTCGCCCACCTGCGGGATGTTACGACCCGCCATAGCGCGGTCCTGATCTTCGACGAGGTGGTGACCGGTTTCCGCTTGCAACCGGGTTCGGCCGCCTCGCTCTTCGGCGTAACACCCGATCTGGCCACCTTCGCCAAGGGCCTTGGCTCGGGGTGGTCGGTGTCGGCGGTCGCCGGTTCGGCTGCGCTGTTCGACGGCGTAGAAACCGATCGGGTCCGACTGTCTGGCACCTATAACGGCAACGCCGCAGCGATGGCCGCGGTCGTGGCGACGGTGGCGGCAACGGCCGATGGGGCGCTGCACCGAGCCATGAACACCTGGGGGGAACAGCTGCGGGCGGCGTTGGTTGAGACCGCTAAGCGACAGGGCGTGAAGTTCAGCACCGCTGGCTTCCCCACCGCGTTCTGGGCGGTCTTCGACGAAGTGGCGCCCGATGAGGCAGCTCAGCTTTCCGAACGGCTGGGTCAGCTGCTCTGGGAAGAGCGAATCATCACATACCACAACGCCTGGTTACCTTCGGCCGCTCACGACGACGAAGCACTGCACTTCACCGTGGAGGCATTCGCCAAGGCGCTCGCCAAGCTTTGAACGGTTCAGTCAGACCGACAGAGCCGGGACTGGCTGCGGGGGATCGCTAGCGGAATACGTGGGTGCCCCACCACCCGCCGGAGTCTCGGTAGAGCCCGACACCGGCCACCGTCCAGTTTGGGTTGGTCATGTTGCGATAATGACCGGGGCTGTTGACCCACATGTCGTGGAACTGGGCCGCCGCTTCCTGAGGGGTCATCCTGTCGCTGCTGTGCCACACGATGTTCTCAGCCCAGCGGGCCGAGCTGTGACGAAATCCGCTCCGACTCATTTCAGCCGACCAGCTTCGAGCGAACGTCGACATCTCCTGGTCGGAAGCGGTCAGCGAACCCAATCCAAGCGAAGCCCGAAGCTCATTCAGCAAGGCCAGCGAGGCCGCTTCGGCCTGGTCGAAGTCTCCCCCAGCTGGCGGTTGTGTTGTCAGTGTGGTCGACGAAGTTGTGGTCGGAGCGGCCGTGGTCGTCGGTGCTGAAGTCGATGCGGTTGTTGGGGCCGCAGTCGTGGTGGACTCGCTTGTCGGTGCCGCGGTGGTTGCGGTTGTCGTCGGTGCGGCTGTAGTGGCGGTGGTAACGACCGTTGATCCGGTCGTCGTTGGTGCCGCGGTTGTCGAGGTGGTTGTGGTCATGGGAACTGTGGTGGTCGTCGAAGATGTGGTGCTTGTCGAGCTGCTGGTGATCGCTGGGGTAGCGGTTGAGGAACCCAACCCATCGGCCGATGAAGACAGGCTTGACAGGTCGAGCGTCGAGGCGGTTGAAAGGACCTCAACCTCGGCCAGGTCCGAAGGATCGGTGATCGTGGCTGCCGCTTTGACAGCGACATCGGCTGCTTCCTCAGACTCGACCGCTACTTCCGGAGCGAGCGAGATCGACTCGCCTTCCTCCGTACAGCCGACACCGATGGCCACCATCGCAATGGCTAACCAAGTCCTAAAACGTAAGAGCCGCAACTGACACCTCGCCGTCAGTAGATCCACACCGATTGGAGGGCCCTGTCCGCCAGGACGTTGTCCGTACCCTCAACCACGAACCCTAGCTGCTTCTTACGCGCCGTGTGGCCCAGCAGCAACAACTATCGACGTGGGCTATGGGAGACCGTCGACCGGCGATCGCCCAAGTTTCGGTCAACTAGCGATCGGCTAGCGGGCCACGAGATGTTCGGCCAGATACTGAGCATCGTCACCGACACCCCAAAAAACTGACGAACGAGCATTGAGCAAAAACGACAGCCCTAGAAAGTAGAGGCCGGGCACCGGGCTGACACCTCGCTCATGGGAAGGTGTGCCGTCGTCATCGAACTGTCCGCAATGAACCCACGAGAAGTCCAACCCGTAGCCGGTGGCCCAGATCACGCTGGAGATCCCGGCCGACTCGATGCCCACGGTCGGGGGCGATGGCGGCGGCAGGGGCCCGGGGTCTGGGAGTGGATCGGGCGGCGGCGCGGTTTTGTCCAGTCCGAGCTCGACCAGGCGGGCCTCGATGCCGCCGATCGTCCGCTGGAAGGATTCGTCGGCATTGGCAATATCGGCAAGCAACCCATCGCCGAGTACTAGCTGACCGTCGCGAACCGCCTCCAGCCGACCGAGCAGTCGACCGCCCCGTTTGGCCAGGCTGCGAAGGTCGACGTCATAGCCGCCATCAACACCGGTCAACAGTGGCGCATGATCGATCATCGCCCGTTCCACCGGAGCGGCCAGCAGTCCCAGTTCTTCGAACCAATCGGTGACGTCTCGGCCCCGGTAGCGCCGAGGTACCCGTCGGTGATGACCGACCGATAGATACACCTCTCGCCCCGCGGCGATTAGATCTTCAGCGATCTGGACGCCCGATCCGCCAGACCCCACCACCAGCACCGCGCCGTCCGGCAACGCTCCGGCGTTGGTGAAACTGCTGGCCGTCAGTTGCGTCATCCCGGTCGGGAGCTGAGTACTGACGTCGGGGACTATCGGCCGTTGATAGGGGCCGGTGGCCAAGACAACGTTGTTGGCCAGCAGCTCGAAGTGATCGCAGGCGACCAGGAATTTGCCGTCAGTAGCGCGGTCGACCGATCGCACATTGACTCCGCTCCTTACCGGGGCCGCAATGTGATTGGCGTAGCGTTCAAGAACGGAGACAACACCACTGCTGTCCATAAAGCCCGATGGGTCGTCGCCGTCGTAGTCGAAACCGGGCAGCCGAACATACTTGTTTGGAAACTGGAAGCGCAGGGAGTCCCAGCGTTCGGTGCGCCAACGCTCCCCCACTCGAGCTCGTTCGAGAACCACATGGGGAACGTTGCGGCTCGACAGATGGTGGCTCATCGTCAGACCGGCCTGGCCTGCGCCGATAACGACGGTGTCTATACGGGTTTGCTGCATTGCCATCGACGTTTCTCCGGCCATCAAGATTCCGTCAGGATGAGGTGGTCTGCCGCTTGGAGACAAAGTCATCGACGCCGATCTGGGCCCGCACTTTCTCGGTAGGGTCCATGCGCGAACCATCGAGCGGAGTTCCCGTGCCGTCGGCAATCCGGGTCATCATGTGAAAGTTGGCGCTGACCGCCACCGCGTCGACCAGGGCATCGCCACCCATCACTGCGGTGACTTCATCGCGAACCGCGGCCAAGGCCAACGGCTCTCCTTCCCACATTGCCTCGGCCAGACGCTGGCAACACATGGTCTTCGCTGACGAGGCCTTCAACGGTCGAGACCGGCACCCAGGGAGGCGGTGCGGTCTCACAATCGCGGGCTCGGCGCACCTCGGTGACGATGGCTAGCCGCTCGGCTCCCGTCCACCAGGTACCGGGCCGCGACCAGCGATCGACCACCGCCCCATGGGCCGAGAGTAAGTCTTCGCGAATCGGCAGCTCGGTCTCGTACAGCACCTTCGAAGACTATGCGACCGCCCATGATCGACCGAAATCACCGGCCTGGTCGGAAGTGGTTCGACGTGAACGAGGTCAACTACCATGACTTCACCCACGCTCGGAAGGCACTCGATGATCGACCCCAATGAAACGTTCGATGGCACCTGGCCATTCGCCCCTCAGTTCTTCGACGGCAACGGTTTTCGTATGCACTACATCGATGAGGCGAGTGAACACCCCGAGTCGAACCAGAGCGAGACCTTTCTCGCGGTGCACGGCGAGCCGACCTGGGGCTACCTCTATCGCAACATCATCCCCCGCCTCACCAAACTCGGTCGGGTCGTAGTTCCCGACCACATGGGGTTTGGCAAGAGCGAGACGCCGCAAGACCGTGGCTACACGATCGAGGAACACTGCGACAACCTCGAACGGCTGGTCCTGGAGCTCGACCTGACCAACATCACCCTGGTGCTGCAGGACTGGGGCGGGCCTATCGGCAGCAGCATCGCCTACCGCCACCCCGATCGGGTCAAGCGATTGTGCATCATGGACGCGGTGGTCGGTGGACGGGCGGACACCAACTCGATCCGTGAGTCACCGTGGTTCAAGTGGGTCAACTCCGATGCCTTCGAGCCGACGATCACCAACCTCGATGCCACCGCGCTGTCGGTCATGAAGCGGGTCGGCTTTGAGCGCACTGCCCACGTCGATGAGACTTGGGTCCGGGCATACGCTTCACCGTTCCCAACACCGGAATCATGCATCGCCGCCCTGCGCTTTCCCCAGTGCATTGCCGACGCTGAAACCGTTGGGTTCCTGAAACGCATTCGCACCCCGGAGGCGACCGAGGCCCTGCGGGCCAAGCCCGCCATGTACGTGCACGGGGAGGCCGATCGGGCCATCCCGCTGGAGTTCGGCGCAGGCTGTTTCCGAGACCTTTGGCCGGATGGACCGGTCACCACCCTCCCGGGAGTCGGCCACTTCCTGCAGGAAGATGCGCCGGAGGCGGTCTCGGCGCTCATCACCCAGTTCGTTCAGATGACCTAGCACTGCCGCCGCCTAGCTCAGCGGTTGGCGGTTGGCCGAACAAAAGACCTTCGGATGACCCACGAGGCGACCATTGCCTGATTTGCGGTCGGCGTCTGGCCGTCATGCTGTCTTCAAGCGGCCCACTCGGGGTCGCAGAACGGAGACACTCACCATGACAACCAGCCTCGACCCCCGAGCCGTGCAGCCCGTCGAAACGAAGGCGCTCGAAACGAAGGCAGTCCCACCAGCGTTCAGCGTTCGCCAGCTGACCCTTCTGATCGCCACGGTACTGACCGGTTTGTCGGCCGGCTTTTTCTACACCTACTCGGTCTCGGTCACCCGAGGGCTGGCGGCGATCAGCGACGCCGCCTACCTGGAAACCTTCCAATCCATAAACGCCACCATCAGGACCCCGGCGTTCGCCCTCATCTTCTTCGGGCCTATCCCGGCCATTATTCTGGCCATCGTGGCCAACCGGTCTGCTCGATCGACGGTCGCCCGGTGGCTGATCGCCCTAGCGCTGCCACTGTATATAGCGGCCTTCCTGGTTACCTTCGCCGGCAACGTTCCCCTGAACAACGAGTTGGCCGAAGTTGTGAATGCCACCCCGGCGGAAATGGCCGAGGCCCGCGATGACTTTGAAGACCTATGGAACCTGCTGAATCTGATCCGGACCGGGTTCGTCCTGGCTGGATTCGCCGCCCTGGCCACCGCCGGGCTGCTGCCGACAGATGACAATCGAGCGGCTGACCACGCCATGAGCACCACGAACGACCAGACTGGTCGTCGATGATTTCGAGCATGCTTGGCAACGTCGGGCAGCGCATCCACCGAGGCGATATCGCTTTGGCTGGAAGCCTGCTCGGCGTCGCCATACTTTCGGGCATTTTCGTCAACCCCGATCGGCCGGACACGGTCGAACCGGGCTCTTGGTGGCAGTGGTTACTCATCGCCACGCCCCCGGTTCTGGTCGCTTTCCGTCGGGTCAATCCTCTGGCCGTTACCGCCATGGCGACGGCGGCCCAGATCGGGGTTTGGGTCAGCGATCTTCCGGAGGTGCTGCTGCCGATCATCGTGATTCTCTACTCCACTACCTCCGATGGCGGCCGACGAGGACTGCAGGCTGCGGTTGCGGCCAGCGTTGCCCTCACCGCGGTCACGGCCATCGGCGTTCGTACCGCCGAGGATGTCAATCTCTACCAGCTGCCCCTGATCGCCCTCAGCTGTGGCACCGCCATCGCTCTCGGGGTCAATGCCAAACGTCAACGTCAAGCGGCTGGCGAGCTAGCGGTGCGGGTGGCTGAAACCCGGCTGACGGCGGAGCATGAACGCTCCAATGCCATCGCCGCCGAACGTTCGCACATCGCCAGGGAGCTTCACGACATCATCGGCCACACGTTGTCGGTGATCGCGGTGCGAGCAGAGGCGGCCGATCGAGTATCCAAGAACAAACCGGAGGCCGCCTCCCACGCGGTGGCCGACATCGCCGGGGCGGCCCGGGCCGCGCTCACCGAGACCCGCCAGGTCTTAGCCGGGCTCCGGGACTCGGCGTCGGTAGACCTCGCCCCTCCCCCCGATCTCGATGCCACAAAGCAACTCGTCGCCGAACTGGCCGAAGCCGGTATCAATGCCACCCTCACCGAACGAGGCTGTGACGTCTACGACCCACCAGCGGTGGTGGCTGGCGGCGCCTATCGCATCGTGCAGGAGTCATTAACAAACGCTCTGAAGCATGGCGGCTCGGACGTGGCCATCGAAGTGGAACTCGTCTGCAAACAGTCCCAACTGGAGGTTCTGATCGTCAACACCGTCGATCGCCAAACCCCTTCGTCCGGGGCAGATGCCACCGGGGCGGGAATCGCCGGCATGACCGAGCGGGCGGCAGTCCTCGGTGGCACCCTCGCCTGCGAGTCGACGCCCGGCCGCTTCGTTGTGCGAGCCATACTGCCCACCGGCCACAGCATTCAGCGAGAGGCCGGAAGCCAACACGGGGCAGCCAGCCAGCAGGGAGCCAGCGAATGATCCGAGTAGCCATTGCCGACGATCAACAGATGATCCGTACCGGCTTCGAGTTGATGATCGACAACGAGGACGACATGTCGGTCGTCGCGTCGGTCGGTAACGGCGTGGAAATCGTCGAGGTGTGCCGTACTCGACCGGTCGACATCGTGTTAATGGACATCCGTATGCCCGAACTGGACGGCCTTGCTGCCACCAGGAAGATCTTGGCCAATCCCGACCCGCCTCGCATCGTGATTCTCACCACATTCGGCCTTGACGAGTACGTGTCAACGGCCATCGTTGAAGGCGCATCGGGCTTTCTGCTGAAAGACGCTTCGGGCGATGACCTGATCAACGCGGTTCGAGCAGTGGCGGCAGGTGAGGTGGCCATCGCTCCTTCGCTCGTCCGCACCGTGGTGGAGCAAGCCCGCTCGTCGTTGCAGAAACAGGCGGTACCCGGCATCGACGAACTCACCGACAGAGAGCGCGACGTTCTTGAGCAACTGGCCTCCGGCCGGTCAAACGCCGAGATCGCCGAGCAGCTCCACCTCAGCGAAGCCACCGTGAAAACCCACGTCACCCGGGTCCTGAGCAAGCTTGGTGTTCGGGACCGGGTCCAAGCGGTGATCGCCGCCTTCTCGGCCGGCATAGTTCAGCCTCGTCTCGACAACGGTTAGGTCGGCCGAGTCGGGCCGACAACCGAGCTTGCATAAGGTGGCGACCGATACCAAACTCGGCGCCATGAGTATCGAAGCGCTGAGCAAGCAGTACAAGACGGTCAACGGCAAGCAGATGGCCTACCACGATGTCGGGACCGGCGACTCGGTCGTGTTCCTGCACGGCAACCCCACATCCTCCTATCTGTGGCGCGACATCATCCCCCACGTTTCGGGTCAAGCTCGGTGCATCGCCCCCGACCTCATCGGCCAGGGCGACTCAGAGAAGCTCGACAATCCCGGTCCTGACTCATACACCTTTGTTGAACATCGGGAGTATCTCGATG
>JBOEHD010000233.1:0-8210 GCA_050633745.1 Acidimicrobiales bacterium | reverse complement strand
CCGACGGCATCCTGCTGGCCGAGATCCAGCGCGACCGCAAACTCAGCAAGTACGACACCCTGATCATCGACGAGGCCCACGAACGCAGCCTCAACATCGACTTCATCCTCGGCTACCTGCGCCAACTCCTCCCCCAGCGTCCCGACCTCAAGGTCATCGTCACCTCGGCCACCATCGACACCGAACGCTTCTCCGAGCACTTCTCCGGTGCCCCAATCATCGAGGTTTCGGGGCGAACATACCCGGTCGACATTCGCTACGAGCCGATCGACGGGCCAGAGGTCGAAGAAGCCCGATCCCAGCAGGACGCCATCTGCGAAACGGTCCGCAAGCTGCAGCGTGAAGGCCCGGGCGACATGCTGGTTTTCCTGGCTGGCGAGCGCGACATCCGCGAGACCGCAGACGCGCTGACCGACCTCTCGCTGCCAAACACCGAGGTCTTTCCGCTGTACGCCCGGCTCTCGTCGGCCGAACAGCATCGGGTGTTCAAGCCCCACACCGGGCGACGTGTGGTGCTGGCCACAAACGTCGCCGAAACTTCGGTCACCGTGCCCGGCATTCGCTACGTCATCGACCCGGGCAACGCTCGGATGTCGCGCTACAACCGGCGGACCAAGGTCCAACGATTGCCGATCGAGGAAGTGTCGCAGGCCTCGGCCGATCAACGAGCAGGCCGCTGCGGCCGCATCGGACCTGGCATCTGTGTCCGCCTCTACAGCGAAGACGACTACAACACCCGGGAAGAGTTCACCGAGCCGGAGATCAAACGCACCAACCTGGCGTCGGTCATCCTGCAGATGGCGTCGCTCGGCCTCGGCGATATCTCGGGGTTCCCGTTCGTCGAGCCGCCGGATGAGCGCAGCATCAGCGACGGCGTACAACTACTCGAAGAGCTCGACGCCCTCGACCCCGAGTACCACGGAACCAAGCGCTGGTTGACCCCAATGGGCCGCGAACTGGCCAAGCTCCCGGTCGACCCTCGCTTCGGTCGCATGATCATCGAAGCCACAGACAACGGTGTGCTCGACGAAGTCACGATCATCGTGGCCGGGCTCTCGGTGCAAGATCCCAGGGAGCGGCCAAGCGACAATCAGCAGGCGGCAGACGAATCGCACCGCCGGTTCGTCGACGACACCTCCGACTTCATGACGCTGCTAAACCTGTGGCGCTATGTGCAGGCCGAACGCAAGAAGCTATCGTCCGGCCAATACCGACGGATGTGTCGCCGAGAGTTCCTCAACTACAACCGAGTCCGAGAGTGGCAAGACATCCACAAACAGCTCGGCCAGACCGCAAAGGAACTCGGCTACCGACGTAACAGCAACACCCTCGGCGAGAAAGAACTACCGATCGCCGTACACCGCTCGGTGCTGGCCGGGCTGCTTTCACACATCGGCATGAAAGACGTCAAAGGCAAAAAGGACGCCAAGCGTAACTCCGGCGGCCAGCGCGACCAGGGTCGGCGCCAACCAAGAGCCGAGTACATCGGCGCCCGCAACGCCCGCTTCGCCATCGCCCCCGGATCGGCGCTAACCAAGCAGGCTCCGGCCTGGGTGATGGCCGCAGAGCTGGTAGAAACCAACCGCATGTGGGGTCGTATGGCGGCCCCGATCGACCCGAATTGGGCTGAAGATCTCGCCGCCTACCTGGTCACCCGCAGCTACACCGACCCAACGTGGGACGCTTCCCACGGCGTCGCCCACACCACAGAACGGGTCACCCTCTACGGGTTGCCGCTGGCCAACAACCGCCGAATCACCGTCGGCAGCGTAAATGAGGAACTGGGTCGCGAGCTGTTCATCCACCACGCCCTGGTAGAAGATGAGTGGGAAACCGACCACGACTTTGTGCGCCACAACCGCCAGGTCATCGACGAAGTGCAAGAGCTTGAGGCCAGGACCAGACGCCGCGATCTTCTGGTGGAACAGCGCATCCGTCACGACTTCTTCGAAGCTCGCATCCCGCCCCATGTCACGTCGGCAAAACACTTCAACAAGTGGTGGCGCAAAGTCCAGGTCAAAACGCCGGAGCTGCTCAGGCTGAGCCCCACCGACCTGCTAGCCGACGACGCTGCGGCCATCGATAGCGATGCCTTCCCCGACGTCTGGCATCACGGCGACGCCGAGCTCGAACTGGCATACCAATTCGACACCAGCAGCCACGTCGACGGCGTCAGCGTGCACGTCCCGATCGAAGTACTCAACCAGCTCGACCCCCAACCGTTCGAGTGGTCGGTGCCGGGCATGCGCATGGAGCTGGTGTCGAGCCTGGTGCGCTCGCTGCCAAAGGCCACCCGCAAGGCGCTGATGCCGATTAACGAGACCGTGGAGGCCCTGCTTCCCGAGCTCGACCCGAACGACGGCGGGCTCTACGAGTCGGTCCGCCATCACCTCGGACGGCGAGCCGGGGTCAGCATCCCACGCGACGGCTTCGACCTCGACCGGGTGCCGCAGCATCTCCGGCCGACGTTCCGAGTCATCAACGATCAGCTGGAGGTGCTGGCCGAGGGCAAGGACCTCGTCGCCCTTCAGGAGCTGATGGCCGACCGGGTCAAGTCCGAACTGGCCGAGCTGGCCTCTGCATCCGATAGCGATATCCAGCGCTCTGGTCTTCGAACCTGGGACTTCGGCGACCTACCACGGGAGATCGAAACCCCCGGCCCGAGCCACACCATTCGGGCGTTCCCTGCGCTGGTCGATGAGCAAGACTCGGTGGCGATCCGGTTGTTCGCCGACCGCAGCGAGCAAGAAGATGCCATGTGGACCGGAACCCGCAGGCTCATCCGGCTCCATCTGCCTTCGCCTGCCAAGAAGCTCGACAAGCTGCTCAGCAACAGGACCAAGCTGCACCTGGCCACCGCGCCGGTTCAGAGCCGAGCCCAGTGGTACAACGACTGCATCGACGCCACCATCGACGACGCCATCGCCGTTTCGGGCGGCCCGGTGTGGGATGAGGCGTCGTTCGCCAAGCTGGTTGAGCGCACCACCCAGCTCGTGCCCGCTCACCTTGAACGGCTGGCGGGGGCCATGTCGAGCATGGTCGAAACGCTCAGCACGATCGAGCCTGCACTCGCCAAGCTAAGCGGCTCGTCGATGGAGGTCTCGGTCCGCGACGTCCGAGCCCATCTGGCCCGGCTTACCTACCCCGGGTTCTTAGCGGGGGTCGGCGTTGATCGAGTCGATGATGTGGCCCGATATTTGCAGGCGATCAGCCACCGGGTCGACGCCCTCCCCGAAAGCCCAACCCGAGACCTGAGTTCCGCCGCCACCTGCGTCGAGGTCGAGCAGCGACACGCTCGAATGCTCGACGAACTGGGCCACATCCCCGAGCTGGAAGAGGTGACCTGGATGCTTGAGGAGCTACGGGTCAACACCTTCGCCCAGCATCTCAAGGTCCCGGGCAAGATCAGCGCCACCCGGGTCGACAGGAAACTAAGCGAAGTCGCCAGGCAATACAGCTAGGAAATACAGCTACGGCTGCTACACGGTCGGCTGTTGCCGGTGGATCGAGACGCGATAGTCGCCACCAGCAAACGGTTGGCGATCCCACGTGGCGTACTGTTGCGACACCTCGAGCCCGGCGTCTGCGCACCAGCGATCGACCTGGTCGAACTGGCAGTCGGGAGCCACGCTGGAGCCGATGACCAACAATCCGCCCTCGTTCATGTGGCGGGCAAGGTTGGCCACTGCGGACGCTCGTTGCTCCGACCGCACAAAGTTCAAGATGTTGCCAGCCAACGCCACCACATCAAATCGGTCGGCCAAATCGAAGGTCGCCAGATTGCCAAGCTCCCAGCGGACCGGCTCGGTTCTACGGCGGGCGTATTCGAGCATGTCGGGGTCGTTGTCGATCCCAACCACGACATGGCCGCGCCGAGCTAGCTCAACGGCCACTCGGCCGGTTCCACAACCGGCGTCGAGCACGAGGTCACCCTTTAGTGCAGCAATGAAGTCGGCCTCGTCGTGCACCGACTTGCCCTGGGCCTCTAGCTGATCCCAACGGACGTTGTATTCGTCAAGGTCGACACGCTCACGCCAGCGCAACCAGGCGCCGCTGAACTCGTCGTCCACTAAATGATCAATCGATCTTGAGACGGGCAAAGAGTTCGACTTTGGCTTCTTCAAAGTCGTCCTCGGAGATGGTTCCCGCTTCACGCCGGTTGTGCAGATCTTCGATGAGCTTCAACAGCTCCTGCGGCGACGGCTCGCCAACTCCCGACACCATGGTGACGGCATCTGCAGTACTTTCTTCGACAATTTCTTCGCTGTCATCGGGGGACTTGCGGTCAATCCGGTTGGCCCGCTTCATTGCGGCCCGTTCCTTCTTAGCCTTGTCCCGCTGCAATTTCGCGAAGCTCGATCGTTGTTTGGCCATGGCGAGCTCCTCAGTAGTCAGTGCATCAACCGGCACAAGCCGGGAAGCGGTCACTTAGGGTAGAGGGTTCTTTCGAGATAGCCACCCATAGTGACGGAATTGCTTTTCAAATCTCTCAGTTCTCACCGCCAGAACCGGAGATGCCCTTAACCCTACCTAGCGCGGACAGCGATCTGGCAGGACGATCGGCCTAGCCGATGCCCCGCATCATTTCGGATGGCACCAAACAGCTCGACTACAGTCGTTTCTTTGACACTCAGGGGATGCTTATGATCGAAACCGCGGCCTTCGGGTCGACACAGCACAGCAGCAGCAGACTTCTCTTCGGCGCCGCAGCGCTCGGTCGGATGAGCCAAGAACGGGCCGATGCCACGTTGGCGCAGTTGGCTCCAGCAGGCATCAACCACATCGACACAGCCGCTTCCTACGGCGAATCCGAGCTTCGATTGGCACCGTTCCTAGCCGACCATCGCTCAGAGTTTTTCCTGGCAACCAAGACCGGCGACCGAACCGGGGCCGATGCACGGGCCAGCCTCGAACGCAGCCTTGAGCGCATGGGCGTCGACCAAGTCGATCTGATCCAGCTCCACAATCTGGTCGAACCCGATGAGTGGGAGATCGCACACGGCCCCGGTGGTGCGGTCGAGGCATTGGTCCAGGCTCGCTCCGAAGGGCTCTGCCGGTTCATCGGCGTCACCGGCCACGGCACCCGCATCCCCGGCATGCATCTCCGCAGTCTCGAAGCGTTCGCCTTCGACTCCGTGCTTTTCCCCTACAACTACTCGATGATGCAGAACGAGGCCTATCGGGCCGACGTCGAGGCTCTGCTAGCGATCTGCCAAGAACGAGGCGTCGCAGTGCAAACCATCAAGTCGATCGCCAAGGGCCGCTGGGCTGAGGAGCCGGAGCAGCGCTACTCCTGGTACGAGCCGATCGATGACACCGAAGCGTTGACCCGAGCGGTCAACTACGTGCTCGGCCGGTCGCAGCTGTTCCTCAACACCTCCTCAGACGCACGACTACTTCCAGCAGCAATCGCTGCTGCCTCGGCCCCAACCGAGTCCCCGTCTGACGAGCAGATGGAAGCTGACGCCCTACGACTCGGCATCACCCCGCTGTTCAACGACGCAGAACTGGAGCGCATCTGATGCTCATCGTTGCAGGCACATTCACCATCGAAGCCGACCACCGGGCTGAGATGCTCACCGCAGTTCGGCCGATGGTCGCCGCCACATTGGAGGAGCCGGGCTGTCAGGCCTACGTGTTCAGCCCCGACGCCGACGACCCAGGGCTGGTGCACCTCTACGAGCTGTGGGACGACCAGGCAGCGCTCGATTCCCACTTCGCATCGGCCCATATGGCCGCCTGGCGCGAAGCATCGGCGAAGCTACCGATCACCAGCAGAAACGTAGCGAAGTACATCATCTCCGAGGTCGGAACGCTCCCCTAGGCCGGCCCAGAACCGGCCTGCTAGTAGCTCCAACCACCAGGACCACGATCGAGTCTCATAGAGGTAGTGGACTACGGGCAACCGGTCAGCTATAAACGGAGATTATCGCTGGGCAAATCTTCCCGCGATACTTCAAACAGTGGGGTCCACATAATGGCGGTTATAGGAAAAGTCGCACTTAGGTGCGCGGTCGGGGTAGGAATTCTTTCCCTCGTGCTCCTGGTTTTAGGAGCGTCTGCGAACGCGCAGACAAACGGCGAAGAAACAGTCATCTCGTTCGAAACGGTCTCTCTACCGGACTCGACGCAGATGTCAGGCCAGGTCACCGAGCTCATCGAAGCCGGTGGAGACAATAGATTTGTGGCCTTCAATGCCGCCGATCTGATGGACGACCTCCAGGCTGCCGACACAGTTAACCTCGAGTTGTTCCCAAACATGTCGTTTCCGTTGACCGTGACAGGCAGCCGAGAAGGTGTAGCTGGCAGCCGTTTTTGGACCGCTGAAGGCCGCGGTGTTTCCGCCAGCTTCACCGAGCTGAACGGCGTGATCAACGGTCGGATCGTCGATCTCAGGAACACGGTGTACCGCATCGTCCACGTCGACGGCCAGGTCCACTTCGTGACGGAAGATCGTATCGAATATCCGGGCGATATCGAAGCCGACCCGCCTGAACTCGATGACGCCGATGGCGACGCCAGCAACGCGGACGTCATCGCAGGCGATACGGCCCAGATTGATGTTCTGGCCTGGTATGACTCTGGGGCAATAAGCATCTTCGGATCATCCCAAAATGCCGAAGCAGCGATCGCCATGGCGTACAACACCGGCACCACAGCTGCCATGGCCTCCGGCGCCGATCTACTATTCAACGTTGTGGAGCTGAAGTTTGTCGACTGGACTCCGCCTGCTGGCGCAGTCGATGCCATCACAGCGATCCGTAGCCAGACCGACGGCACCCTTGACCAAGTCCACGCTGCTCGCGACGCCGTTGGGGCCGACCTGGTTGCCATCATCGGTGACATGAACGGTGGTTGTGGTATCGCTTACGTACCGAACTCGGCGCCCGGCCCAGGTACCTCCAGTCTCGGATTCAGCTACACCGATGCCGCCTGTGTTGGCGGAAACCTAACGCTGGTCCACGAGACCGCCCACAACCTCGGCGCTAGCCACGATATCGGGGCCAGCCAGCCCGGTCCTGGTCTGTTCTCCTACTCCCAGGGGTACGTGAATCCGGTGCTGGGGTACCGGACGATCATGTCCTACACCACCGCCTGCAGTGGCTGCCTTCGGGTGCCGTTCTTCTCGAATCCAACCGGCAACTACAACGGCAACCCAGTCGGTGATGCGGGCAAGGACAACGGCCGCACGCTCAATGAAACCGCTGCCGGCGTCGCAAGCTATCGCAGCGGTGGCGACACGGTCGATCCGAACGGCACGATTGCCAGCCCGAGCGCTGGCAGCAACGTGACCGGTAACCCCATCGCTCTAAGCGGAACCGCCACCGACAATATCGGCGTCGATCGAGTGCGGCTCACCATCTACGAAACCACCGGCTACACAACGTGGAACGGCACAGCGTTTACACCAGCGTTCAGCACCGTTGACGCCAACCTGGCATCGCCTGGAGCAACCTCAACCGGTTGGTCCTACAACATGGCAAGCCCGCCGGACGGCCGAGTTGTGTTCACCGCGGTGGCCTTCGACGCTGCCGAAAACTTTGATGCGACCCAACCATGGCGTCTGTTCAACATCGCGAACGACAGCGTCGCCCCAGACGCTACGATCGCCAACCCAACATCGGGTCAAGATGTCGACGGAAGCCCGATCCTCGATGGGGCGGCAACCGACAACGCCGGTATCAGCCGAGTCCGACTCACCATTTATGAGACCGACGGTTTCATGACCTGGAACGGCTCAGCCTTTACCGCACCGTTTACCACCGTTGATGCCACGCTGTCAGCAAACGGGACCGGAGCCGATTGGTCGTACACCATGTCCAGTCCTCCCGAAACCCAGGTTGTCTTCACCGCTCTGGCTTACGACACAGCGGGCAACCTCGACCCGGTCAAGCCGTGGCGATTGTTCGACATCGTCGGTAGTGCTGACAACGTCGCCCCGAACGGCACCATTGACAACCCCACTCAGAACGAGAGTGTTGGGGCGGCGACGGTGGTGCTCGACGGAACGGCTACCGACAATATCGGGGTCACTCGGGTGAGGTTGACCATCTATGACACGGCCAACAACAACACCTGGGATGGCAGCGCATTCACCGCCGCCTTCAGCACAGTTGAAGCAACCGTGACGCCGAACGGCAGCAACGCTGCCTGGAGCTACGACATGGTGAATCCACCAGGCGAGACACAGGTTGTGTTCACCGCTCTGG